>JBBSDH010000225.1:0-6772 GCA_038249605.1 Chitinophagales bacterium
ACCGTATTTGGCAGGTACTTCCACCACGCGGGTGCAACCTGAATTTTCTACGCCCGATCCGTCGCAGCCGAGGTTTACGCGGCTGGTGATCGTTTGGTACTGGGCTGGTTCTTCCACAAAACACCATACAAAACAATCTTCCGGATTGGAGCCCAGGCATTCCGGACCCACCTGTTTTTTTACCCACTTGGTGCTGGGAGCTTTGATTTCTATGCGTTCACTCACGTTATCGTAACGCGGGGTGACAATTTCCACGCGGGTGGAAGCCGCCTGGATTTCATATTTTTCCGTTACTGTTTCGTATACCGCAGGCACTTCAACGATGCGGGTATGCTCGGGACGTATCATAAAACGCACGGTGGATACCTCGTAGGCAGAAGTCGGATTCACCGGGCGTTTGCCTTCGGGCCTCAAAACCACCTGTTCGGGCACATCGGTAAACGTTGCGGGTATGGGTAAGATTTGGGTAGCGGCGTCTTTTACCGTAAGATCGATGTCTTTGGTCTCAAACTCGGCAGCTACCGGCACCAAACGGGTAGCGGCGGCTTTCACCATCACCTGTTCGGGATACAACTCGTATTGGTTGGGGATGTAACACTTGGCGTAACATTTACCCGGCTGGCTGTTGGGAGGGTTGCCGCCGCCTTGAGCATGAACGAACGATGCAGTAGCAAGTGCAATAAACAAAAGAAAAGGCGTTTTGGCCATGATGTATCGGTTTGTTGTATCGGTGGGATGTTACCGGGACGGATTATAAAACGCAAAAATAAGTAAAGATTATCGATTACCAGTTTTTGGGTAGCATACAAAATACTTTGTTACCGGTTGCGTAAACAGTTGTACGTCGGAACACTCCGTTAGGTTCTTTACTTCGCCATTTTTAAATAAAATTCTTATCGGCGCTTTGCCTTCGTTGTAAGCCTGAATGCTTTCCCGGCCCTCATATATCAATTTTTCGGGGGGCACAGCTGGCAGATGCAGTTCCTGGAGCTGGTTTAAAAGGTCGGTACGCGCCTGATCGCTCAACGGTTCGTTCAGCCACTGCATGCGGAACAGACGTCGTTCGAGCATTCCTTTCGACAAATAAGCCAATAACGGGTCCTCCGCTTCTGACCAGTTTTTCACACAGGCGGTTATGTCGGTATCGTCGAGGCGGGCATAATGTTCCAACAATTTTTCTTCCGGCCACACTTCTCCGGCTGGGAGGTAAAGGAACCGCGCAAGGTCACGCGGGGCTTCGAGTTGCTGGCCTTCAAGTGCCAGTTCGCGGGCCCGGGCAAGCAGGTGGATGAGCATTTGCTCCGCAGCCACGCCCGTT
This sequence comes from Chitinophagales bacterium, assembly GCA_038249605.1. Taxonomy (GTDB): domain Bacteria; phylum Bacteroidota; class Bacteroidia; order Chitinophagales; family Saprospiraceae; genus M3007. Next base: position 1,319 of record JBBSDH010000225.1, read on the forward strand.
TTGTGCAGGTACACCTGCCAGTACATGAAACGACGCGCCGTTAGGAATTTTTCAATGCTGTATATGCCTTTTTCTTCCACTACCAATTCGCCATCGTGCACATCGAGCATAATGATGATGCGGTCGTACCCGATCACCCCTTCGCTTACGCCGGTAAAAAAGCTGTCGCGGTTGAGGTAGTCCATACGGTCCATGTCCAGTTGTCCGGAAACAAGCTGGTACAGGAATTTTTTAGGGTATTGGTTGGTAAAAATAGCGATGGCGAGATCCAGTTGTCCGCTGAATTCCTTGTTGAGAGCCTTCATAAACATGAGCGAAATCGCTTCGTGGTGCCGGTCGACGAGCGCGTGTTCCAAGGCGTGGGAAAAAGGACCGTGGCCGATGTCGTGCAGCAAAATGGCTGCACAAACGCCTTCAGATTCCTCAGCGGAAATTTCCACCCCTTTGGAGCGCAACACATTGATGGCTTCCTGCATCAAATGCAGGGCGCCGAGGGCATGGTGGAAACGGGTGTGCAGGGCACCAGGATAAACGTAAGAGGAAAGCCCCAATTGCCGTATGCGCCGAAGGCGTTGAAAGTAGGGGTGGTCGATGAGGTTGAGCAACAACCCGTGTGGTACGGAAACAAAACCGTATACTGGGTCGTTGAAGATTTTTCTGCGTTGATTCATACTGCCTGTAAATGCACAAAGGTGCATGTTTGGAGTCGACGTAACAATAATGTTTTTTTAAAAGCGTAAGAATTTACGCAGCCGGGCATGAAGCTCTAACTTAGCGACTGATTAAAGGTTCACCATGGATAAGATTAAGATTCTTTGGGCCGACGACGAAATCGACCTCCTCAAACCGCATCTGATTTTTTTGCAAGCAAAAGGATACGATGTTGTAACAGCCACCAACGGTCACGATGCCGTTGAAATTTACCTGGAACAAGGCAACACCATCGATGTGGTTTTCCTCGACGAAAGTATGCCCGGCCTCACCGGCCTCGAAGCTTTGCCCAAAATTAAGGAAATCAATGCGCACGTTCCGGTGGTGATGATCACCAAAAACGAAGCGGAAGCCGTGATGGAAGAAGCCATCGGATCTCAAATTTCCGATTACCTCATCAAGCCGGTAAATCCAAACCAGATTTTGCTGACGTTGAAAAAAATCATCGACAACAAAAGACTGGTGCGCGAAAAAACCGCCCAGGACTACCAACAGGAGTTTCGCCAGCTGTTCATGCAGATAACAGGCGGCCTCTCACACGAAGAATGGGTGGATGTGTACCGCCGTATCGTGGGTTGGGAACTGCGCCTCGACGCCAACCAGGCCGAAGTGGGCGACATCCTTTCGCAGCAAAAACAACAAGCCAACGTCGAGTTTAGCAAATTTGTCGGCAAAAATTATTACGATTGGGTGGACAAAAACCAGGAAGTAGGACCCATTATGTCACATTCCCTGCTGCGCAAACGTGTTTTCCCACACATCGGTAACGGCACGCCTACAGTGTTGCTGCTGCTCGATAACCTGCGCTACGACCAATGGAAAGTGATCGAGCCTTTCATCAATGAAATGTTCAAAACAGAGCAGGAAAGCTATTTTTACAGCATCCTGCCCACCGCAACGCAATACAGCCGCAATTCAATTTTTGCAGGCATGATGCCTGCCGACATCGCGCTGATGTTCCCGGACAAATGGAAAAACGACACCGATGAAGGCGGTAAAAACCTCGCCGAAGATTTTTTTCTGGGCAAACAAATCGAAAGGGTGTTCCGCAAAGGCATCAAATGGGATTACGTAAAAGTCACCAACGTAAACCACGGCAAGGATCTCAACGACAACATGCTCAAGTACCTGAACAATGACCTTACCGTGATTGTATACAATTTCATCGACATGCTTTCGCATGCACGTACAGAAATGGAAGTACTCAAAGAGCTGGCCGGCGATGAACGCGCTTACCGCTCGCTCACACGGTCGTGGTTCCTGCACAGTCCACTGTGGACCGCCCTGAAACGCCTCGAAGGCCGCGACGTTCAGTTGTTCGTCACCACCGACCATGGCACGATCCGCGTTCAAAGTCCGTCGAAAGTAGTGGGCGACCGCGAAACCACCACCAACCTGCGTTACAAGGTGGGCCGCAACCTGCAGTACGAGCCAAAGGATGTGTTGGTCATCAAAGATCCAAAATTGGCCGGATTGCCACGTCCCAACCTCAGTTCAACGTTTATCTTTGCCAAGGAAGACAATTTCTTCCTGTATCCCAACAACTACAACCATTTTCACAATTACTACCGCAACACGTTTCAGCATGGCGGCATCAGTTTGGAAGAAATGATCTGCCCGATGATTCGTATGCGTAGCAAATGATTCCTGACGGGATGACAAAGCTTGGGTTTGTTTTCCCCGCAGAAAACTTTGTCATCCCGTAGAAACAAATTTAAAAGCCATGGCCATAGCAAAACCTTTCAACCTCCAAAAATGGATTGATGAAAACCGCCACCTGCTCAAACCGCCCGTAGGTAACAAGCAAGTGTGTGTGGAAAGTGGCGACTTCATCGTGATGATCGTGGGTGGCCCCAACGGCCGCAAAGACTACCACTGGGAAGAAGGTGAAGAGTTTTTTTACCAGTTGGAAGGCGACATACACGTCAAAATCATCAATGAAGACGGCAAGCCCGAAAGGATTGACATCCGTGAAGGGGAAATGTTCCTGCTGCCCGCCCGCGTTCCGCACTCGCCCCAGCGCCCGGAAGGCACCATCGGAATCGTGATCGAGCGTACCCGCCACGAAGGGGAAATCGATAAACTTTTGTGGTTTTGCGAAAAATGCAATACGCCACTCCACGAAGCAAGTATGGAACTGAAAGACATCGGTACGCAAATCAAAGCGGCCATAGGCGCTTTTAAGGAGAACGAGGAAGCGCGAACGTGCAGGAATTGCGGGACGGTGATGGAACTGTAATGGGCTTTTTGATCAGGGGTAAAAAATTTCGTAATGCGTACTTCTTCCTCCTCCTTCCGATTTGCGAAGTATGTTTTTGGTTATCAGGTCTTGAATGTCCCGAAGTGCTGTATCTGCCGAGCATTTCATCAGTTTGGCCCATTTGGATGAGTTAAGGTTGCCTTCAAATCCATTCAATAATTTGTTGACCATATTGCGTTGACGTTCGTTAATGTTGGTTTGGCGGTGTGTGTCCCAGAAGGAAGCTTTTTTAAGAACTTTTAAAAGCATTGTTTCTGTCGCCAAAAGTGCTCTGTTCAGACACTCTAAAAACCACAACATCCATGCTGTGATGTCCAGATCACCCTTTTGGGTCTTTTCCAATATGTTGTAGTAATTGTTCCTCTCCAACTGTATTTGTGCCGACATGCTGTAAAAGCGTTGGCTACTTCCATCTGACCGCGCCAACAACAGGTCAGCAGCAGCTCTTGCTATCCTTCCGTTGCCATCTTCAAAAGGATGTATGGTAACAAACCAGAGGTGCGCTATTGCCGCTTTCAAAACCGGGTCTAAACGGTCATCATGATTCAACCAGAATAAAAACCGTTCCATTTCATGTTCTAAAACAGCTGCTTCCGGCGCTTGAAAATGGATTTGCTCCTGTCCCATGGAACCCGATGTAACCTGCATGGGGCCTTTGGAGTCATCCCGCCATTTTCCGGTAGCTATTTTGAACATCCCAATTCGGCCAGTTGGAAAGAGTGCCGCATGCCAGTCGAAAAGACGATCTTGGGTAAGCGGACTACCAAAATTTTGCGTGGCATCCATCATCATTTCTACAATGCCGTCGACGTGCCTGTTGGTCGGAACCATCATGGTACCCATGCCCAATCTTTTGGCTACAGACGATCGAACTTGTTCTGCATCAAGAAAAGAGCCTTCGATTTCGTTGGACTTAACCACATCAAGGGTAAGGCTTTCCAATTCTGCTTCCTTTTGCAATTCAAATCCCATGGATGTCATCTGCCCCATCAATTTCCCCATCAAATGCCTTACTGCGCCCATGCTTGACAGTAGCTCATCCGAGCGCCACAAGAAATTTGGCCAGTTTTTATGTTGATGAATGTAAAACATTTTCCGCAGATTATGCGGTAAATATACAACTTATTTGCCGCATAATTTGCGGAAAATAGTGCCCATATTCACCGTAAGATTGCTAAATTGGACAACCTCACTCCTCCAACTCCTTTCTTTCCCAATAATTCTGATCCTCAACCTCTTGCAGGAGCCCCAGGTAACTTTGGTACCTCAACTCACTGATGTCGCCGGTTTCCAGTGCCGCACGAACAGCACAGCCGGGTTCGTTGCGGTGCAGGCATCCTCGGTATTTGCAGTTTTCAGATAAAACAAAAAACTCGCGGTAACAATGTGCCACGTTGTTGGGGTCCTTATCCAAAAACGACAAGGTTTTGATGCCCGGCATGTCGATGATGCGGCCACCGAAATCGAGCTCGTACATTTCAGCGAACGTGGTGGTATGCTGTCCTTTGCCCGAATGGCCACTGAGGTCGCCGGTACGCAAATCGAGGTGTGGCTGGATGGCATTGATCAGACTGCTTTTGCCCACGCCCGATTGTCCGCTGATCAGCGTGGTTTTATCTTTCAACAGGTCGCTGAAGGTATCCAGCCCCTTGTTGTCCACCACCGAGGTGGCGATCACCTTGTAGCCTATTTTTTCGTAAATTTCTTTGAGGGCAAAAAAGAGTCCGACATCCTCTTCATCGTACAAATCGCCTTTGTTAAAAACAATGGTGACCGGTATTTCGTGGGGCTCGGTCATGAGCAAAAAGCGATCGATGAAGCCGGGCTTCACATTGGGAGCCACGATGGTAACGATCAAAACTGCCTGGTCGATGTTGGCTGCGATCAGGTGCATGTCGTGTTTTCGCCGCGGCGATTGCCGTACCACGAAGTTGCGCCGGGGAAATATTTTGCGGATCATGCCCTGCCCTTCCTGGCTTTCAAATTCCACCTCTACGCTATCGCCCACCGCTACCGGATTGGTGAGCGGTATGTTGTTCAGCCTGAATTTGCCGCCGATGCGGCATTGCCACACAGCCCTGGTATCGTCGATCCTGACGTTGTACCAGCTGCCGGTAGATTTTATGACGGTTCCTATCATTGACTTGGATTTGGGGGACATGTCCCGAGGTACGAGGGATCTGGATTGGGATTTTATTTCCCGCGCTTCGCTGGGAGGACAAATGGGATTGGCATGAATGGATTGGATTTTTTGGGTCCCGCGCTTCGCTGGGGCTTAAACATCGTAATTGCTTTTTAGATTCCCTAATTTAGTTTTTTTGAAAAAAATAATCCAGAGCTTTTGGTCATCCCACAAAAGTGCGGAACCCAAAAATCCAATCCAATCATCCCAATCCCATTTGTCACCCCAGCGAAGCGCGGGACCCAAAAAAATCCAATCCAATCATCCCAAACCCACTTGTCCTCCCAGCGAAGCGCGGGAC
>JBBSDH010000226.1:0-6727 GCA_038249605.1 Chitinophagales bacterium
AACAGCCCGACCCCAGGGTTGGCCGCCAGTTTGTGCTTTAACGCCCCCGGCGTTGCACAAACTGTCGGCAAACCCTTGTTTCGGGATGTGTAAAAGGAGGTTTGGAAGGGGAAGTTTGGGGTTCGGGGTGAGGTGTTACCTGCTCGTTCCTCGCAGACGACACCTCACTTCGAACTCCAAACTCCAAACTCCGAACTCTTTTAAAACTCCACAATAAAACCTATCGTCGGCACCACACTTGGATCGTCGTTCGCCAAAATCACCGGGATGCCGTTGGCACCGTCGGAGCGCAGGGGCTGAGCGTCGGTGGTCACAAAACCGGTGTTGGTGTCGTTGCGCTTGAGCGTAAATTGCGGAAACGCAGGGTTGCTTTGTACAAAAGCGTTTTGAACATCAAAAAAGACATCGAGCGTGGTGCGGCGGAAGTTCCATTTTTTGTCGATGCGGAAGTCAAACTGACTGAACCTGCCCAAACGATCGTTGTTGAGCTGACTGACGTCAAGCGTGCCTTCACCTCTGATCGCGTAGTTCGCTTTGCTGGCGTCAATGTCGAAAGGTGTGAATGGCGCACCGCCCTGATAACGCCATTTCAGGCCCATTTCCCAGTTTTTACCAAATTTTCGTCCCAAAAGCAGGGATATCAGGTGGCGGTTGTCCCATGCTGAGGGCACCAGCACGTCGTCCAGTCCGCTGAATTCCGACCAGAACAAAGTATACGAACCGGTGAAAAACAGGTTTTTGGTGAGCTTTTGTTGCGCAAACAATTCCACACCGTACGCATTGCCCCGGCCAGTGGCCACCAGCGTCTCGTTGCCGATGATGCCGAAATCGCCGCCCTGGTTGGCCAGTGAGATGCCATTGAACACGCTCACCGGGTAGTCGCCGTAGTTTTTGTAAAATCCTTCAAGGGTAAAACGAAGGTTGGGACGCGGCACAAACTCCAGTCCAACCACGTAATGGTCGGCGTAGTTGTACGGCAGGTTTTTGTTAACCAAATTGCCGTTTTCATCCTTGAAACCAAGCGCCGTGTAGGTCGGAACTTTGTAGTACCTGCCGATGCTGGCGTTGATTTTCAATTGACTCAAAAGGGCGTAGCTGGCGCTTACGCGTGGACTCAAAGTTTGCAACATGTTCAGGCCGTCGTCGGTGAACGTGTTGCCGTCGGCGCGGATACCGGCCGAAACGCCGAGGCGTTCGTTGAAAAAGGTGCGGTTCACCTGTCCAAACACACCGAATTTTACAAAATCGATGGCGGTGCTGAAGTTCAGCGTGACTTCCGGCTGTACGAGGTTGCCCACCGAGTCGCGCACTTCGGGCTGTACCCGATTGAACGTTGCGTTGTTGTATTTCACGTATTGCAACATGCCGCCCACGGACCATTTCCACGCTCCCGAGAAGCGGTTGTAATCGAAACGCAGTTTGTTTTCAATTTCCTGACTGGTCACGCCAAGCGTGCGTTTGTCTTCATCCATTTGTTTGCCGTCGTAATTGTCGGCAAACTGGTCGAGCTGGTTGTCAAACATGTTTCGGCTGGCCGTGAGGTTCCAGTAGCCGTCGTTCACCAAACGTTTCAGGGTCACACCTGTGGTATAGTTCCATTGGTTGATGAGCGGATTGGAACTGAGCACGTAAATATTTTCGGGTGTAGCGTCTTTGGGAGCCACGAAGGAGAACTCATCAATGGCGCCCACACCAATGAAGGTAAGCGTGGTTTTGGGATCGATTTTATGCGTCACTTTGGCCTGAAAATCCCAATAATTGGGCCTTATGGGCAGGTCGAGAATGCCAAACAGGAAATCGAGGTAAGAGCGGCGCGCCGAAGCCAGAAAGGTGGTTTTATCGCCCAGCGGGCCCTCGGTAGTCAATGCCGCTTCGGTGCCGCTGAGGCGGAAGTTGCCCTGGAAACGTTCGCTGTTGCCGTCGCGTTGTTTGAACTGGAGCACGCTCGACAAAGGGTTGTCGTACCGCGCGTGGAATGCGCTGGAGGCCAGGGTGGCGTCTTCGAGGAACGACACGTTGAGGATGCCCGTGGGTCCTCCTGCTGCGCCCTGGGTAGCGAAGTGGTTGATGACCGGTATTTCCACGCCGTCGAGGTAATACACGTTTTCGTTCGGACCGCCGCCGCGTATGACGAGGTCGTTGCGGAAGCCACCCACCGAGCCGGCGGTGCCGCCTACCCCCGGGAGGGCCTGCAACACGCGCGAAATGTCGAAGTTGCCGCCCGGATTGCTTTTGATCTCTTCGGCGCTGAGGTTTTGGATGGACAGCGGGGTTTCCAGTGTGGCTACCCTTATGCTTTTGTTTATAGAGATGAGAACCTCCCCAATCACCTTGTTGTCTGTTTCAAGTTCAAAGTTCAACTGGTTGACGTTGCCGGTGGTGATCACCACATTGTAGCGGGTAGCAGGGGCATAACCCAGGTAACTGGCGGTCACGTTGTAACTTTTCGGTGGTATGCCGCCGATGCGGAAACGACCGTCAACGTCGGTTGAAGCACCGAGCTCTGAGCCTTCAAGTTTTACCGTAGCGCCAATGAGAGGCTCCTGGCTGGATTTGTCGATGACTGTGCCGGTAAGTTGTCCGAGGTTTTGGGCTGACAAGCTGGCGGCGCCAAGCAGAAAAAGACCAAAAAAGACGGCTTTGATGTGTTTAAACATGTGTTTGGTAAAGGTTTGTAAATATATGTTTTTGATGTATTATTTTAAAAACTGGTATAAAAACATAGTTAATTGGATTTGGTTCACTAAGGTCTATAAACTTTCCACAACATGTTTAGGTGGGCTGCACCTCCACGAATCATATGGGGCACTAGCTTAAGCCCTACTTACGCTATATTTTGAAACTTCAATCAGACCTATTGCATTTTTCCCAAAACAATCCTTACATTTTAGTGTTATAACACTTAATTTTGACCTTGAAATTTCAAACACAATCCATCATGTCCAACATCCAGGTATATCCCGAGTCCGTACAAGGTAAAGGCGCTTTCAACGGCGGTGAGATCGTCGAAAACAAACCGCTGGGATTCCCGGGCGACCATTCGGCGCTTCGTCCTTATTCCAACCTTTTTTATTGGGCTCACGCCCGCGCAACGAAAGATTCCACCATCGGACTACACCCGCACCAGGGCTTCGAAATTGTTTCCTTCGTGCTCGAAGGTGAAATCCGCCACTACGACACCAAACTGAAGGAATGGCGCCCGCTGAATGCTGGCGACGTACAAATCATCCGTGCAGGCAACGGCATCAGCCACTCCGAATGGATGGGCGAAGGCGGTGAAATGTTCCAGATTTGGTTCGACCCGAACCTGCAAAAAACACTGGAACAACCCGCTTCGTACGACGACTACAAAAGCGCTGATTTCCCCGTGGAAAAACACGAAAACGGCGAGGTCAAAACCCTTGTTGGCCCCGGCAGTCAGTTCCACATGGATACACCCGGCATCACCGTACACAACATCCGCATTGAAAACGGCGTCATGACTTTACCTGCCGAACCCGGAAAATTATACTCGGCTTATGTGTTGGAAGGCGCGCCAACGCTTAACGGGCAGGCACTTACCCTGAAAGACTTTGCCATACTCCGCGAACAGAAAACGCTTTCCATCGAAGCCGGCAATGTGCCTGCCCGCGTATTCATCATCGGCTCACCCGACAAACTCGACTACAACACCTACGCTCAACTGCGTAGGGCAGGGTAAAAATAGTTTAGAGTTCGAAGTGCGAAAAACATGAATCATTCCGAGTTTCTTGGGGTGGTTCATTTTTTTATCTATGGAAAGAAGTAATTAAAACTCATTTCGGGGCAAAAGCTTTTAATTGATTAGTTTTGCAGGAATATTTTAAATACATACATAATTTTAATAATACGGCATGGAAGTTAATGTTTCTGTTTTGATGGCGGTTTTCAATACTGAATTTAGTTTGGTTAAAAGAGCCATTGATTCGGTGCTCTCGCAGGGGTACCAACATTTTGAACTTATCATTATTGACGACGGCAGCACGGATGATTTTCAAAAAAATCTTTTGAGTTATGTTTCTCAAAACGAGGGAAAAATAACCTACATCAGACATAAAAACCGGGGGCAATCGGAATCCATCAACCGGGGGATTTTGATCAGTAGTGGAAACTACATCACCATTATTGATGCCGATGATGAATACAAGCCCAACCACCTTGAAACATGTCTTCAGGAGATGTCTCAAAATGATTTGATTGCCTCTGTAACCGAAACCATCGTGAACCACGATGGTGATTTTTACGTGCCCGACAGATTCAATCAAAGCAAACTTATTCACGTGGATAAATGCATTCTTTTTGCGACACTTTTTGGCAAAAAAGAAGTTTTCACCTCCATTTCGTTTGAACAGCAATATGCTGCCGATGCTCACTTTTATGAAATGGCATCGCTTAAATACAGGGTTAATAAGGTCAACTCTAAAACTTATATTTATTACAGAAATTCTCCAGACAGCATTTGTTCAAAACTGAAAAAAAGGAATTATTTCAATGCCAACTGATGTGATTTTGGGTAGTCATCTTACAGGTGTTTATGATGTAAATCGGAATGTCCTGTTGGGTGAAGATGATTATGGGTTGGTGGAAGATTGGGTAGAGTCGCTCCTAAAACTGAAGCTCCACGGGAAGTTGTTTCACAACCATTTTTCTGATCATACCGTCGCTCAATATCAAAATAAGTACGTAGAATTTATTAAAGTAGCAAACGACACGCGTTACAGTCCCAATGTATATCGGTATTTTTTGTACCAATCCTACCTGCGCGGCAATGCAAATTCCATCAAAAATGTATTTTTTACAGATGTGTCCGATGTGGTGGTTGTTAAAAATCCGTTTTCAGACCCACTTTTTTTAAACCATCCCCAAACCCTCTTTTGTGGTGATGAGCCCAAACTGCTTGACAACGAATGGATGCAAGCCCATTCAGCACATTTGCGCGCCCAAATAAGCGATTTTGGTCCATACGAAACAGACTTTCAACATGAAACACTGCTCAATTGTGGTATTGCAGGCGGTAGTATCCATACCATGACCTTGTTGCTCGATTCACTATGCAACACCCACCAACATTACAATCAAAACAACCCAACGGCTTACACCGGGGATATGGGCGTTTTTAATTATGTGGTCAGAACCCAATTCAACAACAGATTGTACCACGGTTCTCCTTGCAACACCGAGTTTAAATCCTACGAAACCCACCGTTCAGACTGTTGGTTCAGACACAAATAAATCAGGATTAGAGTGATTTGCGAAATTTTCAGGATGGATTAAATTGATTATTAAGGATTTTTACAAACCACTTTTGGTTGGGTATAAATAAATGGGTCATCCCGAATTTTTCGGAATGACCCATTTCAACTTTCAGCTTTCTGCTATTTTACATTCCCATGGACTTCATGAACTCCTCTGAGGATGGCGTCACTTTCGAAGCGAAAAAATTCGTGAGTTCACCTTTTTCATTGATGACATATTTGCAAAAATTCCAGGAGGGTTCCTGATCGTTCCAGCCGTTTTGGGCAGGATCGGTGAGCCAGCGGTAAAGGGGGAATTGTGCTTCGCCTTTTTTTACATTTGCTTTTTCAAACATCGGGAAGGTCACGCCGTAGTTTCTCTGACAAAATTCGGCTATAACTTCGGAGGAGCCAGGTTCCTGGTTCATGAATTCGTTGCAAGGGAAACCAAGCACCACCACTTCTTCTTTGTTTGCCTCGTAGAACTTCTGCCAGTCGTCGTATTGCGGTGTGTAACCACATTTCGAAGCCACATTGAGGATGATGATTTTTTTTCCTTTGTACTGATCCAGCTTAACCGGCTCGCCTTCAAGGGAGTTTACGGTCAAGTGGTACAAATTGCGTGACGAATCGGCAGTAGTCATGGTTGTATTGGTTGGTCGGGCGATTACCTTGTTGCTGTCGAAACATGCCGGCAGCATTACAAGGGTAAACATGCCCGTGATCATGGAAAATTTATACATGATTGGTGGTTGTAAGTGGAATACGATGTGTTTGATGTTATGTTGAATGCGAAATAGACCGGTTTTGTTCATTTAGCCAGGCCCAAAACAAGAAAAAACACGACTTGCAGGATAAGAAGCAATGGAGAGGCGGGGTTTCGTACCGCCGTGCCTACCCACCGTTGGTAGGCCAAGGACAACAGCCAGGAAACGGCGTACCAGGCCAGGTAGTTTTGCAAAGGCGGCACTTCTCCAAACCAGTGCCACATGCCGGTTTGTATGGCCACCGGCTCGATAATGACGTCCAGCAGGGTAGGGACGAGTGCTGCCACACTGCTTCTAAGCAGCAAAGGTGATTGGCCCAGGTACCTGGCCGTTAGTTCATTGCCCACATACACCACTACTACCCAGTTGATGCCGATGAGCAGGGGAACCTGATAAAGTTTGGGACCCATGATGTCGCCGTATGCGTACACTCCAAAGATTTTTCCCGTTGCCACACCTGCAACCTCGATGCCGAATCCGACCATCCATGCGAGTATAAGAAACAAGTAAAATCCTGTATTTTTAGGTTCGTGGTTCCAAACGAGCAGGCCAAAACTCAACAGCAAACTGAACCAGGTGAGTTTTTCAAAACCTGGAACAAAAAGAAAGCCCACCAACCCGGCGATGTAACTGGAAACAAGTAGAAAGCGGGTAAGGCGTTGTTTGTTTTGAATCATGGGTACCAAGACTTGAGATTGCATTTAACCG
>JBBSDH010000227.1:0-6718 GCA_038249605.1 Chitinophagales bacterium
CCGATTTGGCGGCATCAAGTTCTTCGGCTGTAAAACCTTCGCGGGTTACCCGTTCGAGCTCCTCCTTGAAGGCGATTTCCAGTTTTTCCAAGTTTTCCGGATTGTAAATAGCGTTGACCGAAAAGGAAGCATTATCATCTTCAGATGGCGCCGAAAAACGGCCGCCCACGCTATAGCTCAAGCCGTCTTTCTGCCGGATGCGCGTAGCCAAACGAGAATTGAGGAAACCGCCGCCGATGATGTACCCGCCAAGTGTCACGGCCGGATAATCGGGATGGTCGTTGTTCATTTTGAAATTGTAGCCGGCCTGGTACACAGCATTGGCTTTGTCGGGTGTGTTGATGACCTCTGTTTTGGGCGCGCCCTTGGCTGAAAACGGGTATTCAATGCGTTTGTAGGCCGATGGACTCTTCCAGTCGCCGAACGCTTCTTTCATCACTTTTTCAATTTCAGCTTTGTCGAAATCACCCACAATGGCAGCGGTGGCGTTGGAGGCACCATAAAACTTTTTGTGGAAAGCTTTTATCTCATCCAGAGTCGTTGCATTTACATCGGCAATGTCTTCTTCCATGGTACTCACGTAGCGGGGATCGCCTTTTTTGTAAGGCGACATCATGCGCTGGTAAGCCTGGCTGGCCAATGCATTGGGGTCTGACTTTTGGGACTCAATGCCTGAGAGGTATTCTTCTTTCAGTTTGTCGAACTCGTTGGCTGGGAAAGCAGGTTGACGCAGGATTTCACTCACAAGTCGGATGGCTTCTGGAAGGTTGGCCCTGTCTGTTTCGATGAATACCACAACACTTTCTGCGCCGCCGAACACATTGATGCGCGCTTTCAACTGGTCTTGCAGGTTTTTGAGCTCCTCGCGCGTTTTTTTCAAAGATCCCTTGTCGAGCATGGAAGCGGTGAGGCTGCCAACCATACTCTTGCTGTTCAGACTTTCAACCGTACCGAATTCGAAAGTCAGGGTGGCTGAAACCACATCGCCGCGGTTTTCTTTGGGCAACATGGCGTATTGCATGCCGTTGGGCAGCTTGCCGCGGGTGGTGCGTTTTTCTATGTTTTCCGGAGAAGCATCGAACTCTTCGCCTTGTACTACCGGCGCTTTACCCTTGTAGTCTTTCAACAATTCGGCTACATTGGGTACGTCGGGCACATCGGCACGGTCGGGCGCATTGTCGGGGATAAAGGTTCCCACCGTGCGGTTGGCAGGTTTGAAATAGCGCTGCGCTACACGAGCAACATCTTCGGGCGTTACCTTTTCCACATTGTCGCGGTACAGGAAACCCAGTCTCCAATCGCCCATACCAATGTAGTTGCTGATGCCAAGTCCAACGCGATCCGATTGCTTAAACATCATTTCGAAGTTTTTCAGGATGCGCGTTTTGGCATTGTCTACTTCATTGGCTGATGGGACGTTGGTTTTAAGATCGTCGAGGGTGCCCAGCATGGCGGTTTCGGCTTCAGCCATCGATTGTTCGAGCCGCAGCTCGGCAACAAAATAGGCCATACCGCCTTCGGCAAAACCAGAGGAGGAGCCACCCACGCTCGAGGCTTTTTTGGTCTCCACCATAGCCTTGTACAAACGGCCGGAAGGTTCATCGGTGAGCAGGTTGGCAAGAACCACCAAGGCGGCGTAGTCGGGGTGCGAACCTGCAGGCGTACGGTACATGACGGAAATGGCCTGTACATCGCCTGAACGACGCAGGGTAACGCGGCGTTCGCCGTCCTGCGTAGGTTCTTTCGTATACGTAGTTTTCAGTTTGCGGGTCGGCTTGGTAATGGCGCCGAAATATTCATGCACCATGTTGAGCGTTTTTTGCTCGTCTATTTTGCCCGTAATGACCAAAACAGCATTGTCGGGTTGGTAATATTCGCGGTAAAAGGCCTGGAGACGTTCGATGGGCGCGTCTTCAATGTCGGATTTTTCACCGATCGTGGAGTGTCCGTAGTTGTGCCATTGAAAAACCGCGGGCAATATGCGTTTGTACAAAACGCCTGTTGGACTGTTTTCGCCACTTTCGTATTCGTTGCGCACTACAGTGAACTCGCTTTCGAGGTCTTTTCGAGCGATGTAGGAATTGATCATGCGGTCGGATTCCAGGTCGAGGGCCCAGCGCAGGTTTTCGTCCGTAGCGTCGAAGGTTTCGTAATAATTGGTACGGTCGTATGACGTGGTACCGTTGGGACGGGCACCGTGTTCGCTGAGTTCTTGCGGGATGTTGGGGTGTTTGGGCGTGCCTTTGAACACCAAGTGTTCGAGCAGGTGGGCCATGCCGGTTTCGCCGTAGTCTTCGTGGCGCGAGCCGACTTTGTAGGTAATGTTCACCGTGATGATGGGCTTAGAGCCGTCGGGGAACAGCAATACCTGGAGCCCGTTGTCCATGCGGTATTCAGTGATGCCTTCGACTGAAGTCACAAAAGACATGCCGGGCGGTAATTTCAAATTGCTTTGGGCGGCCAGGGCCGTTGCGATAAACAGCAGCACAAAGGATAGAAGGTTGTTTTTCATGGAGAAAGTTTTATGATGGAAGGTGCACAAAGTTATGGTAACGCTGCATGGCACTTTTAAGCGGCGAAGAAAAGACAAGGAATTACTCCTTTGTTGCTGCGCGCCGCAAACGGTCGTTGATGGCGCGGCCGAGTCCGTGTTCGGGGGCAAATTCGGCAAACAAAACATCAGCATCTCCGGCGTCAAGTGTTCTTAAAACAGAAAACAGGTTTTGCGCCGCTTCAGCCAGGTCACCGTTTTCGCTCAAAGGTATTTGAAAAACCTCAGGAGGCAGATTTGTACGGTATTTGAAGGTGATGACGGCAGTTTTTTGTCCTGGCACCAGGATGTTTTCCAGTTTAGAGAAATCCGTCAGTTGGAGTTTTTTTTGCGGAGCGTAATGGCTTTTCAACATGCCTGGCGCCGTGGGATTGCTGCTTTGGTTGAGTTGTATTTGCGCAGGAGCTCCGCAAAGGTCCTCAAGGGTTTCGAGGCTCAGTCCGCCCAGGCGGTAAACGGTCAGGCGGCCGTCTTCAAAACCAACAATGGTACTTTCGAGGCCCACCTTACAGGGGCCTCCGTTGAGGATGTAAGGTATTTTACCGCCAAGTTGGTCGGCCACGTGGCGGGCCGTCGTTGGACTTACATACCCAAACGGATTGGCGCTGGGCGCTGCGAGCGGAAAAGGCAAAAGTTTGAGCAAAGCGTGGGTTAGCGGATGGGCGGGTACGCGCAGGGCTACCCGGGGCAAACCGGAGGTCACCATATCCGGAACAACAGGGCGTTTGGGCAACAAAAGCGTAAGTGGACCAGGCCACACGTTTTCGGCCAGTTTACGGGCCTCAGGTGGGAAATCGGAGGCATAGCGTTCCACCTCTTCGATGCCGGAGATGTGAACAATGAGTGGATCGAAGGCAGGACGGTTTTTGACCTCAAATATTCGGACCACGACAGTCGGATCGAGTGCGTTGCCTGCCAGTCCGTAAACGGTTTCGGTGGGAATGGCCACCAATTGGCCGGAAGTCAGGTAAGATGCGGCAACATTGAAGTCTGTACCGATCTGAGTATTGTAGGCTGTCAAAACAGTGTTGATGCTTGTTTGTAAAACAAAACTGTGTTCAATGAAGCGACAAATTACGCGTCTTTGGCACGTTTTTTTCTTAAAAATTGGTAACTTATAACAACACGTAACGTTTCAATAACATTGGGTTAGGCAAAACGCCTTACCTTTGCGTAAATTGTACACCATGATACACCAGGAATTGCATGCTGAAGGATTGCAAGAAACGTTCAACGAAAAAGGCGAACGCATTAGTCCTGTACTTCCGGAACACATCAAGAATTTTCTGATCGACATCGACGGCACCATCTGCGACGATGTACCGAACGAGGAGCCTGAACGTATGGGAACCATCCTCCCCTACCCTGATGCCCTGGCCATGCTCAACAAATGGTACGACGAAGGTCATGTGATTTTCTTTTTCACCAGCCGCACGGAAGCCCACCGGCCTATTACCGAATTGTGGCTGCACAAACACGGATTCAAGTACCACGGTATTGTGTTCAACAAACCCCGTGGCGGCAATTACCACTGGATAGACAACCACATCGTAAAAGCCACTCGATTTAAAGGCAAATTCACCGATTTGGTTGTAAAAACCCACGAAATCGAGGTTTTTTCTGAATAATCAATACAAAGCTGACACTTTGTAATACTTTCGTGATTTGACTGGCGTTACATTGCCGCTTTTCCCAAACGAACGTACTACACATGCTGCTTGCTTTCATCTTGTTTCTGAGCGCTCCGACAGATACGCTCCCCTACCGCCTGCAAGAACCATCCCTCATCATCAACCTATCCAGCGATGAGCTGAAAGAAATTTCCGGTCTGAGTCCCACCGACCGGCCTGGCGTCTTTTGTGCCATCGCCGATGAAAAAGGCGAAATCTATTTCATCGACATTCTCGGCGGGGGCGCCATCCTCAGCAGGGTACTGTTTCGCGACAAAGGCGACTTCGAAAGTGTGGAGTGGCGCCCCGAATGTCTTTATGCCGTGAAAAGCAACGGCGATGTGTACGAAATCGGCCAATGGGAATCCGATAGTCCCCGCAGTAACTACCACGATACCCACCTTGAAAAAGTGCACGATGTGGAAGGCTTGGGTTATGATTCACAACGCAAAGCCATGCTGCTTGCTTGTAAAGGAAACCCTGAAAACGACAGCATGCGCAACGTTTACGCATTCCCCCTCAAAAATAAAAAGCTTGATAAAGACCCTGTTTACAGCATCGATCCGCAAGAAGTGAACCGTTTGGTGCCCTACCTTGAAGGAGAAAAACAAAACTTTTTCAGTCCGTCAGGAATTGCTGTGCACCCTATTACAGGCGATGTATACGTGCTTTCTTCCGCGCTCAAACGTTTGGTCGTCCTCAACTACAACGATGGAACGATCCGGTATGCCGTCAGGCTCGACAAAAAAATACTGCCCCAACCAGAAGGCATTTCTTTCGATCAGGAGGGCAACCTGTACCTGAGCAGTGAAGGCAAAAAAGGCGAAGGTCAAGTGCTGCGTTTTGATGTTCAGAAGTAGAAAACCAAATAAACGCTTCCAAAACCATGAAGCTCGAAGACGAAATCAAAACCACCAAATTTCAGGGGGAAATCCACAAAGCACACCTCAATATTTTGGTAAGCGCCGCATGGTTGCGCACACGCATCATCGCCAGCCTGAAACCTTTCGGACTCACAAGTGAACAATACAATGTTTTGCGCATTTTGCGCGGACAGTCTAACTCAGGTATCCGAGTGAAAGACATCACCCACCGCATGCTGGAGCGCAATTCAAACACCACACGCATCATCGACCGGCTGGAAGCCAAAGGACTGGCGCAACGGCTCGAGTCCGAACGCGATCGCAGGGAGCGCACCATCGTACTTACCGACGAAGGATTCGCCATGTTGGAGGAGATCGACAAGCATTGGGAAAAACATTCACCCCACCAATCGGTGCTTGTGGATGCAGAAGCAAAGTTGTTGAATGAATTGCTGGATAAAATGCGCGTTTGAAAAAACATAAAGACCTACTTTTGCGCTGTCCAAACCAAAAGCAACTTTTCGCGTTTCAATAGCAACTCTGTAGCCAACTAGCCCATGCCGGTCATTGAACTTAAAATACCCAACCTCGGGGAATCCATTTCCAACGTCACTTTTTCCAAATGGCTCAAACCAGACGGCTCCACAGTCGTTATGGATGAACTACTTTGCGAAATTGAAACCGAAAAAGCCAACCAGGAACTTTCAGCCGATTCGGCCGGAAAACTCATTTGGGTGGCCAAAGAAGGCGAAGATTTGCCCGTAGGCGCTCTTTTTGCCAAAATTGATACCGATGCCACCGGCGTTTCAACACCCGCTCCGGCAACACCGACAGTGCCCGCAGCAACACCGGCAGTGCCTGCAACACCTGTAGCGCCTGCAGCAACACCGGCAGCACCTCCCACACCGGCAGCACCTCCCACACCGGCAGCGCCTGCAACGGCCAATTATGCCACCGGACATCCTTCGCCCGCAGCTTCCAAAATCCTCACCGAAGCAGGCGTACCTCCTTCTGAGGTAAGCGGCAGCGGCAGAGACGGTCGCATAACCAAGGAAGATGCGCAAAAAGCAGCCGAAAACAAATCGGCCGCACCTGTTGCACCTACTGCACCCGTCGCACCGGCAACTCCGCCTCCTGCGCCCAAACCCGCAGCACCAACCGTTGCTTTCAGCCGCAACGAACGCCGCGAAAAACTCTCGCGCATGCGCCGCACCATCGCCAAACGTTTGGTGAGTGCCAAAAACAACACGGCCATGCTCACCACCTTCAACGAGGTGGACATGACCGGCGTGATGGAACTGCGCGAAAAATACCAGGAAGCATTTGTTAAAAAATACGGCATCAAGCTGGGCTTCATGTCCATCTTCGCCACTGCCTGCGCCAAAGTGCTGCTCGAAATGCCCGACGTGAACGCCTCCATCGACGGCGACGACGTGATTTACCACGATTTTGCCGACATCAGCATAGCCATCAGCACGCCTAACGGCCTCGTGGTGCCACCCCTGCGCAACGTGGAAAGTTTGAAATTCAGCGACATCGAGTTCAAACTCAAAGACCTGGCAGTAAAAGCCCGCGACGGGAAATTATCGCTCGAAGAAATGAGCGGCGGCACGTTCACCATCACCAACGGCGGC
>JBBSDH010000228.1:0-6709 GCA_038249605.1 Chitinophagales bacterium
AAGTTCGGCGAGCCCCTGGTACCAGTAGTTGGTTGCGTTTGCCGGGGGCAGGGAGGTGGCTTTTTCGGTCTGCGCAGGCGGGCTGGTGCAGGCGAGGAGTAGGATGGGGAGGAGGAGAGCGGTAAGTTTCATGGTGGTAATATATGCAGTAAAAGTATTTAAACAGCAAGATAACAGGAAGGTTTTTGATATTGATATAAAACATTTTAATTTATATTATGTAATTTAAAATTTATAAATTGCGCTAATTGTCTTCCCTTCCAAAATTCCTCCATAATAGTTGCCAACACTGTTAGTGTTGATGCCTATTTAAAATGACCATTGATAATCAGAATTGTGTATAGGTTTTCCACAAAATGTGGAAAAGATTCGGTTGGTAGAGGTGCTGAAAACGCTAACTTTGTATTGCAGTTCAAAACAAAAATTGTTTGATTTTGTAAGCACAAATTAAAAACACCTCTACTTCTGCGAAAAGTAGAGGTGCTGATACAGTCAATGAATTGAACGGTTCATGATGTCTTGATATGAAAAATATCAAGCGACTGCCTTTAATTTAAGTGCCAAGGTAGCCAGGATTTTTAAAAATGCTACCCCACGATGAAGAAAAAAGGCAGCCCGTATGTCGAAACGCTCACGGCACGACAGAAGTTGAGCGCAAAGGTATCTAACATGTTAAATCTAAAGATGACGCAAGTTAAACTTTACAATCGCCAAAGCGCATTGCGCTTGAGGACCGCAAAAGTCCAAGTTGAGGCGCTTGGGGCTGCTGCCGATAACATTGCCAATGCAGTATCATTTTCGGTACTGTTTAACGGCTTGTGTTACCGGTTAAATCTCCTCGAACGTCGGTAACCATTTCCAACCTGGTTGGGATTGTTTTCACCCTCACTGCTTGTGTTCACCACAGGTGGATAGGAATTCTTTAACCATTTAAAAGCTAAAAGACAATGGCTAAAAATGGAAAGACCGGCGACGGTCATCGTGATGGAGCGGTTAAAAATCGCTCTCAAATTCAAAACCCTAAAACAGGAATTTGGACTAAACGTGATTCATCCACAGGAAAGTTTATGGATGGAAAACAAGATGGTACAAAATTCAAGGGTGTGCGAAAGGAGAAACCTTAAGTCGCACTGACTGATTTTCACGAGGTTGGTTGATTTGAAAAAATTAACCAGCCTCAAATTCTTTAATTTAAACAAAAAGAAGTTCAAGGTGAACAATCCAAAATTTGAAATTGCTAAAGACAACCGAGGTGAATAACGGTTTATTTTAAGGGCCGTAAACGGAGAAATTATTCTTCAAAGTAGTGAAGGATACTCCACTAAACAAGGATGCCAGAACAGTATTGATTCGGTAAAAATCAATGCACCTTTCGATTCAAGGTATAAAAAAGAGAGCGCACTCAATGAAAAGTACTATTTCACATTGCATGCAGTAAATCATCTGACCTTGGGCATCAGTGAAATGTACAATTCAAGTTATGGGAGGAACAATGGTATTGAGGCGGTCAAAAGGGATGCACCTACAGCTCCAGTGCTGGATCACACCTAGTTTTTACACGCGATGAGACATTTGGGCCGCCTATTTTTTGGGATGGCCCAAATGTTCTCCCCTTCCTCACAACCCCTCATAAAACATACCCACCAAATCCATGATTTTGCCCAGCACCCGCTCGGCCAACGGCTTGCGTTCCAGCAATTTGGGCTTTTCCCGCATCAGGTGTACCACCTCCTCGCGCAAAGGCGGCCTTTGGGTGAACAGATAGTTCTCCACGGCGGTATGCAACAAACCCGGATCCAGTTTTTCTTCCAGGGCTAGAGTCAACAAGGCTTTTTCCCGAGCCAGGTTCCAATACGTTTCAAACGCCTCCGGCAAGGCCTTTACGTCGTCGAGCTGGGGTAGGTTTTCAAGAATGAACTTTTCAATCAGTTCCCGCTTGCTTCGCAACTGTACTTCGCCGCCCAACAAATCCAAAATGGCTTTGCGCTGCTTGTCGCGATCCCCGGCATCGGTTTCCACCAAGCGGGCGAGCAATTTCAGTATGTAAGTCTCGTTGATCTCGTCGCGGTGGATCAGTTCCAACTCGAAATCCACGTCATCCAACACCGACACTTTTTCCTTCTGCCCGAGACTTTTAAACTTGTCGTGGATGTCGAGGTACTTGCTTTTGTAATCCTCAAACGCCTGCTCGTTCATCGCTAGGTCGGTGAACGAAAAATCCGAAAAACCGTTGAGCAGGTTTTTCAACCGCATGAGCTCGCGGAAAGCAGTTACAAACTCAAGCTCCTCCACCTCGCTCGGCAGCTCGTCCATGCTGTCCACCGTCGGTGCCAGGGTGAGCAGTTTGGCGAATGTCTGATTGAACTGGCGCACATACGCTTCGTACGGCTCCATCAGGATAACCTCTTTGGTTTCCGGATTGGAAAACAAAGCAATGGCGTCGTCGGTGGCCTTTTTCAAATTCCGGAAACAAACAATGTTCCCATAAGCTTTTACCTCATTAAAAATACGGTTGGTGCGCGAAAACGCCTGGATCAACCCATGGTGTTTGAGGTTTTTGTCGACGTACAAGGTGTTCATTTTTTTGGCGTCGAATCCGGTGAGGAACATGTTCACAACCAGCAGGATGTCCACACGGTCCTTATCCTGAAACGTATCTTTTTCCCGCTCCTTGATGCGTTTGGCGATGTCCTTGTAGTAATTGTAAAAGCTCTGGCTGTCTTTGGTGGAAAATTTGGTGTTGTACATCGCGTTATAATCGGCGATGCACATTTCCAGAATGTCGCGGCTGTGTTTGTTGATCGGCGCATCCTCGGCGATGTCGGATTCGCCTATGAGGCCGTCGGCGTCTTTGTCGTCCTCGTTGGCGGCGAAAGTAAAAATGGTTGCCACGCGCATATCGTGTTTGCCTTCCGCTTTTTTCGCCTTGAAAATTTCGTAGTATTTGATGAGCGTTTCCACGCTGCTCACGCAAAAGATGGCCGTAAACTCCCGGTTGTACGTTTTGCGCCCATGATGGGCCAAAATGTAGTCAACAATTTTGTCCATCAGTTTCGGCGACTCCAACAGCTCTTTGGTGTCGATGTCTTCCACCGCAATGTCGATGTCGAACTCGCTGCCGTCTTTTTGCTTGTAACGGCCCAGGTATTCGATGGAAAACTTCAACACGTTTTCGTCCTTGATCGCATTGGTGATCACGTATTTGTGCAGGCATTCGTCAAACAGCTCCTTGGTGGTGCGTTTGCCGAAAGCGTTGCCTACGGCGTTGTCGGCAAAAATGGGCGTGCCGGTAAAGCCGAACAACTGGCTGTTTTAAAAAAAGCCTTTGATGCGTTTGTGCGTTTCGCCGAATTGGCTGCGGCGGCATTCATCAAATATAAAAACGATGCGTTTGTCGCGCAGTTTTTCCATCCTCGACAGGTAGGCCTGTTTGCTGATGGCCGTGTTGAGTTTTTGAATGGTGGTGACAATCAGTTTGGTGTCGTCCGAAAACTGTTTCACCAGCATGTTGGTGTTTTCGGTGCCGTTCACGCTGCCGTCGGAAAAATGGTAGAACTCCCGCGTGGTTTAGTAGTCGAGGTCGTTGCGGTCCACCACAAACACCACTTTGTGCACTTGCGGCAGTTTCATGAGCACCTGACTTGCCTTGAACGACGTGAGCGTTTTGCCCGATCCCGTGGTGTGCCAGATGTAACCGTTTTTGGTGCTGTTGAGTACCCGATCTATGACGGCCTCGGCGGCGTAGTATTGGTAGGGCCGCAAAACCATGGCGACTTTGTCGGATTCGTGCAGTACGATGTACTTGCAATTCATTTTCGACACGTGGCATTTTTCCAAAAACGATTCGGCAAACGCTTCAAGGCGGGTAATGGGGTTGTTGTCGCGGTCGGTCCGGTAAAACGTCTGCTTATACGTCTGCCGGCGGTTGTTGGCGTAGTACTTCGTGTTCACGCCGTTGCTGATCACGAACAGTTGCACGTATTGGTACAGACCGTTTGAAGCGCCGTACGAATGCCGGTGGTAACGGTTCACCTGGTTGAAGGCTTCTTTGAGCTCAAGGCCCCGGCGTTTGAGTTCGATTTGCACTAACGGCAAACCGTTGATGAGCAGCGTGACGTCGTACCGGTTTTTGTACACGCCTTCTACGCTGACCTGCTGCGCCACCTGGTACTGGTTTTGGCATCAGTGTTCCTGGTTGAGAAATTCGAGGTAGAGGCAGCTGCCATCTTCGCGTTGGAGGTGCATGCGGTCGCGCAGGATTTTGGCGCGGTCGAAGGCGTTGCCTTTGTTGAGGTGGTTGAGCACGCGGGCAAACCCACCGTCGGTAAAAGTCGCGCCGTTGTGTTTTTCCAGTTGCCGTTTGAGGTTGACGAGCATGTCGGACTCGTCGCGCAAAGCCACGGCTTCGTAACCCAGGGTGGTAAGCTGGTGTACGAGGTTGTTTTCGAGGAGGAGTTCGGGTTGGGTAGCCATGGGGAAGTTTCAAAGTGCTCTTGAACGTTTGCCGTCGGCAACTTCAAAGGTAACGTCAAAAAAGTATGCCAAAAACCATTTGGGAGGGAATGTTTATCGGCTGCGCGTTGTTTTGTATGTGATAAACTCAAATTGTTTAAAATGGAATCCAACCAATCCATCCTGACGAAAGAAGAATATGAAGCTGCTTTGTCTCGGATTTACGAACTGATGCAACTCGAAATCGAACTGTTATTACCATTGGCCAACGAATTGGAGGCATTGGTCGACCAGGTTGAACTGTACAAAAAGCACACCTTCCGCATGTTTGACATTCTGGAAGCTTTTCTGGCCCTCGGCACCCCTAAAGAACAGGCCCGGGTGGATGCCCGCATGATGCTTGCAGCAAAGATTGATGATGCTTTGAAAGCCAAAGGGCTGGGCCTAAAACAATTTGCTGAAATGATGGGGGAAAGGCCATCGGTTATTAAAGAATGGCTTAGTAGGGGCCATAACTTCAGGGTGGATACCCTGGCTGATGTCCAACGGGTTCTCAGAATAAGGTTATTGGATTTAAATGACCAACAAGAAGGTACGTAAGTTGCCGTTTGAAATAATGGCAGGTTACAGGACATCAAGCAACCCAAATGTTTCATTGTAAGGTATACGAAGGTTGATGACGAGGAAGTTGAGCGATGTGTGTTGCTTTAGTAAGTCAACCACCTTCAAACATCTTTCATCCGATGTTACATAGGCCTCAACTTGAGGTTCCACATCTGCCTGTGCGAACATTTTAGTGTCGTTGGAGACGAGCTTCCGGTCAGGTAAATCTAAGGCATCTTTGAGCCCGTAGACTATGGATGCTAATTTGCCAGCACGCTCAGCATGATTGAGGTTAAACGGCAATATCTGAAGTTTTTCTATAGGAAGCTCATTCAGTTCACCTTTAACACAAAACTCACCGATGGCGATGGTTGACATCTTAAGGGTAATTCCTTTTTCCAAAAAATAACGAAAGTACCCCAATACATTTCCATGCAGCGGATCCTTTTCATTGAGCAATCGTATAAAAAAACTGGTGTCAAGCAGAACGCCTTTAATCTCCATAACCCCTGATATTTTCAAGCCATTCATCGGCATCGGGGACGTCCGACCAGCTCTTTTTGGCTTTTTGGATCAACGATTGAATGTACGATTCGTCGTAGGCGGGGTTGTAGTTGACAATCTCAAGTAAACGGAGGGTTTCCTTATCTACTTCCCCTGTCCGCATGTTTTGTTTACCAATAGCACGAACGCCATAGGATTTGTATAGTGGATTGGAATGGTGGTTCGATAAAAGTTCTTTTTCCGATGCAATGGTCAGTAAGCCGTAGTCTTTCGTATCAAGATGTACATTGGCTTTGCCTTTTCCACCGGCATCCACAATCGTTCCGTAAAAATAAAACTCGGCATCAACCCAAACTTCTTCGGATCGTATAAACTTGGTTTTTGGATCGATTATCAAAACAGAACTCTTATCAATGGAAGTCTTAACTTCAATTTCGAAATTGTTTTTTCGAGCGGTATTTTGGAAAAATTCAAAAGCGCGCGCCGTTGGAAGCTCCAGAAAATCCAGTGAATTGCCGTGAGCCTGGATTTCGCCCAACAAAGCATTGAAGCCAATGACGACCTGCAGAGCCGTTTTTAAAACATGTTTTACGGAACTCTCTTCAATGCCGTAAGAGATGATCGGTCTGTCTTTTTTCTTACTTCCAGGATAAAGTAGCGCCTCCACTTGTTGCAATACCTCCATCACCTCCCGAATGTCATAAAGTTCGGGAGTGAGGGGCAAATTGCCTTTTCGACCACGTACAATGATCTCAATATGGCCTGTTTTATCCACTTTTTTTTCGGTTTACTACAAAGTTAATCCTTTTATGGAAAATGTATTGCAGCTCATTCCTTTTCATTTCAAAAAATACAACGGTTTTGTTTTAAAACCTAAAAACATCCGGGCAACACCACCCTTCTTAAGCAACGCGCAACTGCGGCATGTTCCGGTGCGCTGCACCTCCAGACCATGGTTGGCTTTATAACCTACAAATATTTCGCGGCGCTGCCGCTGCCCCTCACACCAACATCCGCTGCAACAACCCCTGCTTCCATCGCCGCCACCCCGCAAACTGCCGGTCCACCGCCCCGATCTTTTCGTCTAAACCGGAAAGAAAGGACGCGATTTTTGCTGCTCGGGAAGGGTGGGGAGGTGAAGGAAAAGTGT
>JBBSDH010000229.1:0-6708 GCA_038249605.1 Chitinophagales bacterium
CCTCAGTAATTCGGTGCTTGGCAAACCGGCTGGCGAACTCATCCGCGAACGGGTCGTTTTGGAAGCCAAACGTTTGCTGGTAAATTCGGATTACACGGTGACCCAGATCGCCGACATGCTTCATTTTGAAGACAACGCGTATTTTACACGCTTCTTCAAAAAGAACACGAGCATGTCGCCTGAAATTTTCCGACAGGATTACCAAAAAACGCTGGCGGTGGGTTGAAGGAGAAACCTTACCTTTAACAGACCTATTTTGAATGAAAATCTACCCCGAAGTGGCTGGTTTTCATCTCGTTTTGATTGATTCTGAATGTTGGTACTTGCTGGAGTTAAGTTGAATCTGCAACCAGGTATATGGTTTGCCCTTATTTTTTTCCTGCTTCCAAACCCTACATGGGCGCAGGAAACCCCCCTCGTACGGCATTTCAATCCCGATGTTTACGGCGCTCAAAACCAAAACTGGGTGTTGGCCCAATCTCCTGAAGGTTATTTATACGCCGGCAACAACAGCGGACTTTTGTGCTTCGACGGTTCACGCTGGCAACTTTTCAACCTTCCTGAAAAACAAACCCTGCGCGCTCTGGCCATCGATCCTGAAGGCCGCATTTTTTGCGGTGGTTTTGCCGAGTTCGGTTATTGGTTCGATTCGCTGGGTACCGGTATACCGCGGTACACTTCACTTTCGGGCAACGTGCAGGCCGACCTAGTTGGCAAAGAGGAGATCTGGCACATTGTGGCCATGCCCGGATATGTTCTTTTCCAGTCTTTTTCAACCATTTACAGGTACGATTACAACACAGTGACGGTAATCAAGCCGCCGGCAGCCATCATGTTTGCCCAAAACATCGATGGACGCGTGTACCTGCCTGTGATAGGGAGGGGATTGTACGAGCTGCTTCCGGACAACACATTCCGATTTCTAAAAGGCAGTGAAACACTGGCCAACAAGATTGTTCAGTTTATAACACGTGGCCCAAACGGTGATTTGTGGATTGGCACCGACCGCGACGGCATCTACACCTTTAAAAACGGACAATGCAGTGCATGGAAAAATCCTTTGAATGAGGACTTCAAACGTTTCCAACTCAACAAAGCCGTAGGGCTTAAACAAGGGGGATGGGCAGTTGGAACCATCCGGAATGGGGTTTACATCCTCGACAGCACCGGGAAACTGCGTTTCCACATCAACCAGGCCTCCGGTTTGCAGAACAATACCGTATTGTCGCTGCTGGAGGACAAAGGCAACAACCTATGGATAGGGCTCGACAGGGGCATCGATTATGCCGTTTTGAAAGCTTCGCTGAGTTTTTTTACCGACCCGCCCGGCCGCATCGGGACGGTTTACACCGCAGCATTCTGGCAGGGAGCCTTGTATGTGGGCAGCAATCAGGGTGTTTTTGTTCAACAGCAAGATGGTTTTAGGTCCATTGAAGGCACTCAAGGACAGGTATGGCAACTTGCGGTGTTCGATGGCCAACTGTTGTGCGGGCACAACAGTGGCACCTTCCGCATCCAAAACAACAGGGCAATTGCATTGTCAGACATCACCGGAGGCTGGTGTTTCCTACCTGTACCCGGCCGGCCGGATCTGCTTTTGCAAAGCACGTACACCGGATTGGTGCTTTACCGGAAAAATGCAGCAGGCATGTGGGGGGCGGCAAGTAGGGTAAAGGGTTTCTCAGAGCCCTTGAAAAAAATCACCTTCGATGCGTGGGGAAACGTGTGGGGTGTACATCCCAACCGCGGACTATTCAGGTTAAAGCTCAGTGCGAACTGGCTACGGGTGGAAGAAATACAGATGTTTAGAAAAAACGATGGTCTGCCGGGCGATTACCAACTGGATTTTTGCAAATTAAACGATTCGCTGGTGCTGAATACGGCAGCCGGACCCTACCTGATGCGCGAAGGCCGTGATGGCAAAACCAATTTTGAAGCGTTGGGACAATCAGGAAAACCCGTCAAGTGGATCGCCGGGAAAGCGGGCGAATATTTTGTGGTTGACAACAAAAATGTAAGTCTGATACAAAAGGGGAGGGTAGTGAACCACTGGAACATTTCCCTGGTTCCTGGGTATGAGAACATTGTTGCCCTGCACAACGGTGATTTCCTCTTTTGCCTTGAAAACGGTTTTGCACGCATGCGCCCGGTGACATCAGATGATGCTAAAAAAACGGATGCAGTCACGCTTATTCGCTGGGTTCACTTGCCAGTAAGCGGACGCGTACTAAGTGCATCCGAACTTGAAATGAAATCGTTATCGTACCGAGACAATTCCCTGAAACTTCGATTTGCCACGCCTTTGTTCGACCAGGCCCCGACGTATTTCTGGATGCTGGAGGGATTGACGCAGGATTGGTCCGAGGGGCAAACCGAACCCGAAAAGGAATTCAGCAACCTGCCGTCGGGAGTCTATGTATTTAGGGTGCGCAGCAGTACCGATGGCCCTGAAACAACGGTTCGTTTTCGCATAGCGCCGCCGTGGTATCGCTCTGTTTGGGCATGGGCGGTGTATGTTTTGTTGTTGCTTGGCATCATTTTCCAGGTTGAAAAGATCAACCAAAAAAGGCTTGGAAAACAACGGGAAAAACTGGAGGCGGAAAACCGTCGGGAACTGGAACGTCAGCGCACGGAAGCCGAGCGTGAAATGCTGGCTTTGGAAGTGGACAACAAAAGCAAAGAGCTTTCCAATGCTGCTTTGAACCTGATTCGGAAAAATGAGGTGTTGCAGCATTTGAAAGACACCCTGCTTGAATCGAAAAATGAACCGCGTGCTTTGAGTAAGATCATCCGTGAAATTGATGCCCATCTGGAGAGCGACCACGACTGGGAAATTTTTGAAACATCGTTTAATGCCGTACACGATGATTTTTTCAAAAGGCTGATGCACGACTACCCGGATTTGACGCCCGGCGACCTCCGTTTGGCAGCGTATTTGAAAATGAATCTGGCTTCAAAAGAGATTGCACCACTGCTCAACATCTCTGTTCGGGGCATCGAAAACAAACGTTACCGACTTCGGCGAAAAATAGGTTTGTCCGAAGATGCCAATTTGACCGAGTTTATGATCAATTATTGATCGTTTTTAGCCTAAATTGGTCATGGTGTAGTAATGGTGAGGTGCGTTTTTGTGTTTGTTTGGGTTAAAAAGCCTAATTTCATCCTGACAAACACAGTGGTTCCAAAATTTATGTGCCTTTTTGGAATCTTTACTTACCCCCTTGATGATGTTCCTAAAAACGATCTTACGCCAAAGTTCGCTGCTTCTGTTTCCTGCGTTTTGCCTTTTTGCGCAGGCGCCGCCGCCCTTTTTTGAGGCCGAAGGATTGGACAGCCACATGGAACTTCGTTGGCAACCTGCCATCGCGCTGGGTGTAACGGGGTACCAGTTGTTTCGGTCCGATGACGGTGGACAATCCTTTGACCTGCTCAAAGCTGTTGGTCCCGGTGTGGTTGATTTTATTGATTGGACTGGCGATGAAGGAACCAATATTTCCAGACAATACACCATACGTACTCTCGCCGAAGGTGGTATGATCGGCCCTTTTTCAGATACCCTCACTGCGACTACGCATGTGTTCAGCGACGAAGAGCTGCTCGACATGGTACAGCGGTACACCTTCCGTTATTTTTGGGATTTTGCACATCCTCAAAGCGGCATGGCACGCGAACGCAACATTTCTGGAAATACCGTTACCACAGGTGGTTCGGGATTCGGATTGTTGTCCATCATCACCGGTATCGAACGCGGGTGGATTACCCGTGAGCAAGGGGTAGATCGAATGCTCCAGATAGTTTCCTTCCTTCAAATTTGCGAAAAGTACCACGGCGCACTGCCGCACTGGATCAACGGTGCTTCTGGACAAACCATTCCTTTCAGCGCATTTGACAACGGTGGCGACCTGGTGGAAACCGCGTTTATGATGCAAGGACTGTTGATTTCCAGGGAGTATTTTGATCAAAACAATGCCATAGAAAATACCCTGCGCGATGTGATCACCGAATTGTGGGAAGGTGTGGAATGGGACTGGTACCGACGAAACAACAGCAACGTATTGTATTGGCACTGGTCGCCACAATACCAGTGGCAGATGAATTTCCAGCTAAGAGGTTTCAACGAAACCCAGATCACGTACTTATTGGCTGTTGCATCACCAACCCACGGAGTGCCCGCAAGTCTGTACCAAACAGGTTGGGCTGGAAGCAATTACACGAACAACAATTCGTATTACGGATACCAGATTTGCTGCGGCCCCTTTGCCGGCGGCCCCTTGTTTTTTGCCCATTACTCCTTTTTGGGATTTGATCCGCGCAACAAAAAAGACGCTTATTGCAATTATTTCGTGCGCAACAGGAACCATGCCTTGATCCACCAAGCCTATTGCAATTCGAACCCGGAGAATCACGAAGGATATTCGGCCGATTGCTGGGGACTCACAGCCAGCGACAATCCGTGGGGATACCTGGCACACGATCCGTTTCCACCCAACGACAACGGCACCATCGCGCCCACAGCGGCTCTTGCTTCCATGCCCTATACACCCCAGGAAAGCATGAAAGCGCTGAAGCATTTTTATCGGATTCTCGGCGACAGGCTTTGGGGGCCTTATGGATTTTACGACGCCTTCAACCTCAACCAAAACTGGTTTGCCACTTCTTACCTCGCCATCGACCAGGGGCCCATTGTAGCCATGATTGAAAACCACCGCACAGGTTTGTTTTGGGACTTGTTTATGCAGGCGCCCGGCATACAGTCTGCCGTCAGTGCTGTCGGTTTTGTACCCGACGCCAGTTCAACACACGAAGCTTACCTGAAGGCATATGGTTTTGATGCCATTGTTCGGCCCAATCCGGCAACTTCCGGTACACTGGTGCAGCTCGAGTTGCAGATATTAAACCAGGGCAACCTACAAATTGAATTGTTTGATGCTGTGGGAGTAAAACGAAAAGATGTTTTAAACAACGCTGTTTTTGTTACAGGTATTCACAACCTTGAACTGCATACTACCGGACTTGAACCAGGCTTGTATTTTCTCCTCCTTAAACTTGACGGCGGTAAAACCCGCAGCTTAAAACTGTCTGTTTTGTAATGAAATTTGAACGGTAAAACGTTTCAAAATACTTTAACCCAATCCCAGGAATCCTCAAAAACATTGAATCCTGATTTACTATTCAATCACTAACTTTTCTTTAAAGAAGCAAGTATGAAAAAGTTTTTTCTCACAAGTTGTTTTGCCTTCCTGGCATGCTTCGCCGCTACCGCACAGGTAACGTTTGAAGACTTTGAAGGCGGCACTGCCGACGTTCCGTGGACCGGAGTGAACGGCACTTACAACGGCGTCATTGCCAATCCCGACCAGTCGGGCATCAACACCAGCGGCTTTGTTGGTTCGTATACCAACAATCCTGCATCCGATTTCAATTTCGCTATTGCCGATGTGCCGGGCGGCACCATCGATCTGTCGGAAAACAATGTTTTTAGAATCAAAATCTGGTCGCCTACCGCTCCAGCTGTCGCACTTTTCAAATTTGAAGGCGGAGGTCAGGGTCAGGAAAAGATCGTAAACATTACCGTCCCCAACACATGGGTGGAATATACGTTCGACCTTTCCGCAGGTGAAAACAAAACCTTGATGAACAAGGTGTTGATTTCGTTCAACTCTTTTGTTTTGGGTGATGCACAAACCTACTATTGGGATGATATCGTAGCCGTCAAGGACGAAGTTTATGAAACTTTCGAAGTGCCTTCGGGCATCGACTGGGTTCCGTTCAACGGCGCTGTATACAACGGCGCTGTAGCCAACCCGGGCCCCGATTGGGTCAACAACTCGGCCACGGTTGGTTCATTTACCAACAATGCGGCTTCTGATTTCAGCTTTTTCCTCGGCACAGCGTCCGAAAATTTCAACCTGGCTGTTTTCAACCAGTTCAAATTCAAAATGTGGGCGCCCAATCCTACCCGTCTGCTTTTCAAAGTGGAAGGCGCCGGTGGTGGTGTTGAAAAATTTGTGAACATAGCCGTTGCCAATGCCTGGCAAGAATACACGGTGGATTTTTCAGGCTCATCCACGTTGATTGACATCAACAAAATCCTGATTTCTTACACGCCATTTGCCGTCAGCGATGCCGATACGTTTTACATAGACGACATCCGTGCCGAAGCCGAAGGTGTTTGTGTTGGAGCTACCGCCGATCCCGTTGTGATCGACGATTACGACTGCAACCGCAACGCTACCTACGGCATTGGATGGGACAGTCTTACCGTGGTAAACAATCCTTTCCCTTCGGGCGACAACAACTCCGTGAATGTAGGCCGAGTAGCCGATAAAGCCGGCCCGGGAACCGAGTTTTTCCCCCTGGTGCTCGATTACGAAGATCCCATCGATTTGTCGGTGCGCAACCAGTTCACTTTCCAGCTGTATTCAACCAAAGCAGGTACCGTATTGGTAAAAATTGAAGGTGGTGTAGGACAAAAAGAAGTGCCATTCGATATGGTTCCCAACCAATGGACGACCCACACCCTTGATGCCGCAGACCAGGTCGGTCAAGGCCACAAACGCTTTGTCATTTTCTTCAATGCCGGTCAGAACGGCGAAGTAGGCGATGTGTACTACATCGACAACATAAAATTGGTAGAGCCTACTGCATTGCCTCCAGTGGAAGACTTTGAAGACGGTCTGACGCTGTTTTGGCAGCCATTGGGCGGCA
>JBBSDH010000230.1:0-6661 GCA_038249605.1 Chitinophagales bacterium
AATACCCATTTGTTTGTTAATCAAACAAATGGGTATTTTTTTGCCTGCTGCCTGCTGCCTGCTGCCTGCTGCCTGCTGCCTGCTGCCTGCTGCCTGCTGCCTGCTGCCTGCTGCCTGCTGCCTGCTGCCTGCTGCCTGCTATTTACTCTTTCCAGCATTCAAAAAATCCTGGTACGCCTTCAGGTTTTCCCATTCACCGTTGGCGGCGAGGTTGGCTTGTGCCGACCAGGTACCCGGATTGTGCATCGTATATCGAGAGCCTGCGGTTGCCAGGATTTCGCGTATGCGGTCAACCGAAGTCACAGCCAGGTCGCGGTAAGTTTGGATGCCGTTGCTGAACAACACCTCTTCAATTTTCGGACCAATACCTTCGATCACGCGCAAATCGTCGCGTTGGGCAGTCATTACCGGTGGGGGAGGAGGCGGTATTTCGGTGATGGATGCTTTGTAGGTTGGATCTTCTTCGAAAGGTGGAATGATGGGAAGTTCATCCATTTCTACTTCGTAAACTGTAGCAGGCGTTTCCTCCATGGGTGCCGATTCATAATCTTCCGGGAAAGTTGGGTTGGGCATGTCGATTTCCAGTTCGACGGTTGCGGCAGGCGTCTCAGGTTCATTGCTGAGTGCCAGTTCTGTTTCCAGCTTGCGGTTCAGGCTCATGGTGCTGTTCAGGTGTTGATCTATTTCCTGAAGCCTTTCGCGGAAAAGGGTATTGTCGCGTTGTGCAGTCAACAATTGAGCAGTTAGAAGATCCTTTTCGCTGTTCACTGTTGTCAAAGCAGTGCGCATGCTGTCGTTTTCTCCGCGCAGTGCAAGCACTGAAGCTTCCAGGCTTTGGTTGTCGATGCGCAGCTTGTCGGCCATTTGGCGGTTGCGGTTCCACAGGGTCCAGCCGAGCCAGAGCCCAAGCAGGAAAGCACCCAGCAACATGATAAGGATTTCAAAAGTATGTGTTGTAAATGACCCGGTTCCAGGTCCCTGGTTGATGGCTTGTTCAAACATCTCGATGTGTTTTTATTGGCGGAAGGTAGGCTTTTGGGTTATTCGGAAACGATGATTTCGACGCGGCGGTTTTGGTATCGGCCTTCGGGGGTGTCATTGGTGGCGGCTGGGCGGCTTTCACCATAGGCATGACACGTAATTTGTTTGGCAGGAACACCTTTTTTTACCAATGCATCGCGGATGTTTTCAGCGCGTTTTTGTGCAATGTTGCGGTTGTTTTGTTCTTCTCCCACAAAATCGGTGTGGCCGTTGATGGTAATACTTTTGCCGGAGGAAGACACCTGATCGGCAAATCGTTTCAGGTAAACGTCGATGGCTTTGTCTGATTCCTTTTGGATTGAATTGTAAGGAAAATGGATAACCAGCAGGTTGTTACTTTCGTACACCTGCACCTTGTCCATATCCTCCTCGTTGGTGGAAATGTTGCTTGGAGGGGGAGGGGTATAGGTTTCTACTTCAACAGGCGCTGCGGCCTGTTGCTCCTGAGGAGCATCTTGAAGCTCATCATCCAGCACCCCCTGGTTAGGCCAGCATTGGTCTTTGATGACACAAACATACCACGACCAGCAGATGCCGCTCCAGAGCAAAAATGCGATCAGAACCAGGTTTTTAGCATTAAACATAGGCGCGTATTGTTCTATTTTGGGGTGAAACTAATAATTAGCTTTTATTTGCACAAATTTCGAGCCCAATTGACATGCAAACCATCAACATAAATGATTTCAACCAGGTTTCCATCCATGTCGGTACCATCGTGGAAGTAAATGAATTTCCAAAAGCACGAAAGCCATCGTGGCAACTTCGCATTGATTTCGGCCCGGAA
Source organism: Chitinophagales bacterium (assembly GCA_038249605.1). Taxonomy (GTDB): domain Bacteria; phylum Bacteroidota; class Bacteroidia; order Chitinophagales; family Saprospiraceae; genus M3007. The sequence continues at coordinate 1,826 of JBBSDH010000230.1, forward strand.
ATGGGCATCAAACAAAGCAGCGCACAAATTACCCATTTGTACGGGACGGAAGACCTTATTGGCCGACAGGTTTTGGCAGTATGCAATTTCCCGACACGCCAAATCGCCAATTTTTTCTCCGAGGTTTTGGTGCTCGGGCTTGAACAAGCGGACGGTTCCGTGGTTTTGTTACAACCTGAAAGATCCGTGACCAACGGTCTGCGTGTAAGTTGAGCAAGAAGTACCATCATTTGTGCGTCATATTCAGGAAATATTTTAATCCTTTAACCAATATTCAGCTTCCATGCTGAACTTTGCGCCATGGCAAAATCCGATAACTCCCGATCCTTGATGGTATCACGCGAAAATTTGCGTGAAGCACTCAAAATATTCCAATTCATTCGCCCATACCGTACCCGGTTTATTTTTGGACTTGTCCTGCTGTTCCTATCCAGCATGGTTTTTATGGTTTTTCCATACATCATAGGTCTCATGCTCGATGTGGCGCAAGGCAATGCGGTGATGGAAAACATCAATCTTCCCACCATTGCTATCCTTTTGATAGTTGTACTCGTCTTTCAGGGCGTGGTTTCTTATTTTCGCGTCATGATGTTCGCCCATGTAAGCGAACGCAGTACAGCAGACATACGCAAGGCCCTGTACCACAAATTGATCTCCTTGCCTATGGTGTTTTTTGAAAAAAGCAGGGTAGGGGAACTGGTTAGCCGTTTGACCAACGACGTAGAAAAACTCTACAATACGTTCTACTTCATTCTTGCGGAATTCATCCGCCAAATCATCCTCCTGATCGGAGGCGTCATTTTTCTCGCATGGCAAACACCTAAACTCGCTGGGGTTATGCTGCTTACTTTTCCAGTAATTGTGGTGGGCGCCATGATTTTTGGGCGATACATCCGCAAACTTTCCAAAGAACGCCAGAATTTGCTGGCCGAAAGCAACACCATCCTCGACGAAACACTTCAAAGTATCCAGGCGGTCAAAGCTTTCACCAACGAAATTTTCGAAATGATGCGTTACCGCAAAGCCAACGACGAGGTGGTGCAGGTATCGCTCAAATACGCCGGAGGACGCGCCATATTTGCAGTTTTTATCATAACGGTCCTTTTTGGCGCATTGTTTTTTGTCATCTGGATGGGTATGGTTATGGTGCAGTCGGGTGAAATCACCGCCGGTCAACTCATTTCATTCGTCACTTTTACCGCCGTGATTGGTGGCGCCATAGCCGGATTGGGCAACTTCTACTCCGAACTCGTAGGCGCTATCGGCGCTACCGAACGGTTACGGGAAATCCTGAAGACTCCCGGTGAAATTGATGAACGTCCGGACGCACACCTCAATGCTGGTCGCTTTACCGGCGATATTGAGTTTCGCAATGTTCAATTTGAATACCCCACCCGCGCGGACATGCCGGTGCTCAAAGGCGTAAGCCTGCACATTGAACCAGGAAGCAAGGTGGCTGTGGTAGGACAAAGTGGCGCCGGCAAATCGACCATCATGCAACTTCTGCTGCAATTCCACGAAGCAACCGGTGGAGAAATACATATTGACGGCCACAACATCCAGGACTACGAACTCGAATCGTACCGCAGCAATTTTGCCATCGTGCCCCAGGAAGTTATCCTGTTCGGCGGCACCATCCGCGAAAACATACTTTACGGAAAACCCGATGCTGAAGAAGCTGAAATCATCGAGGCAGCCCGCCAGGCCAATGCATGGGATTTCATTCGCTCTTTCCCGGAAGGACTCGAAACGGTGGTTGGCGAACGTGGCATCAAATTGTCCGGCGGACAACGCCAGCGCATCGCCATAGCCCGTGCCATATTGCGCAACCCGTCCATTTTGCTGCTCGATGAAGCTACCTCTTCGCTGGATGCAGAAAGCGAAAAAGTGGTGCAGGAAGCCCTTCAGCATCTGATGGAAGGCCGTACCAGCATCATCATCGCACACAGACTATCAACCATCCGAGATGTAGACCAAATTTACGTACTCGATAACGGACATATTGTGGAACAAGGCACACACGATGAGCTTTCCAACATGCACGACGGGATCTACCACAGTTTGGCAAAATTGCAGTTCGAATTGGTTTAAGCATAAAAACTATCCATGGGAGAAACAAAGCCCCTGTCGGGCTTAACCACCAAAACCGGCGTCCTGGTTGTCAATCTGGGCACCCCCGATGCTCCGTCAAGGGGCGCGGTTTACCGCTACCTGAAAGAGTTCCTGCTCGATCCGCGTGTGATCGACATAAACGCCGTGGCACGAAACCTGCTGGTACGTGGCATTATAGCGCCGTTTCGTTCGGGCAAATCGGCTAAAGCATACAAAGAACTCTGGACCGAAAACGGATCGCCACTCAAGATTTATGGTGAACGACTCGCATCCCAGGTGCAGACATTGCTTGGCGACGATTATGTCGTTGAACTCGCCATGCGTTACCAGACCCCATCCATTGCTTCGTCCATGGATAAACTTATGGCCCAAAAGGTAGGCCGCATTGTTGTTTTTACGCTTTTTCCGCAGTACGCCAGCGCTACCGTCGGATCGGTGCACGAAGAGGTGATGCGGGTGCTCAGCACCAAACAAATCATTCCATCCGTCGAGTTCATCTCTTCGTATTGCGAATGGGAGGATATGGTGAAAATTTACGCCGACAATGCCCGTCAATTTGACATCAGCAGCTACGAGCACATCCTGTTCAGCTACCACGGCGTACCGCAAAGGCACCTGCGCAAAGGCGATGATTTCAACCACTGTTTGAAAAATGCCGACTGCTGTCAGACACTTACACCCACCAACCAGTATTGCTATTCCGCCCAGTGTTATGCCACTACGCGTGCCATCGCCAGCGAATTGGGGCTTGATAAAAGCCGTTATACGGTATGTTTTCAATCGAGGCTCGGCGCTGACCCATGGACACAGCCCTACACCGTGCGCACCATCGAAGATCTGGCCAAAAAAGGCGTCAAACGCCTACTTGTCTTTTGTCCTGCTTTCACCGCCGACTGCCTCGAAACCACCATCGAAATCGGCTCTGAATACAAAGAGGATTTTGAAAAATGGGGCGGTGAACACCTTGATCTGGTGCCGAGTTTGAATGATAACCCGGCATGGGCGATAGCGGTCGCGAAGCTGATTAAGGGATGAATTTTACCACATTAGTCACATAAGTTTACATTAGAGGAATTAAAAAAGACTTATGTGCTCTAATGTAAACTCATTTGACTAATGTGGTAAAATTCATCAATCAATCACCAATTTGCCGGAGGCAGCGCCACTTACGCCGCGCAACTGGAAGAAATACACGCCTGAAGGTAAATTACCGCGTGTGATGGTCCAGATTTCTCCACGAAGGCTGTCTATTCGACGTACCGTCCGACCCTGAACGTCGGTTAAAACCGCATGAACTGGTTCGTTGTTCGGATTGGCGAAAAAGATGCTGGTTCTTTCTGTAAACGGATTGGGTTGTACAAAATATGTCAGTTCGTTTTTACCAGGTTCCTGGTTGGAAGTGCTGATGACCTGAACACAATTGGGGTCGGCCAAGGCGGCAATGCTGAGTTGGTAATGTTCGTTTACCACAGCCTGGATGGACTCGATGCAGACCTTTACATCGTTAAGCGAATTGTAATGGACACGGACCAGTGGCGTTGGCAAAATATTTTTGGCTATGGATGCCTCTGATTCCGAAAGTGCCAGCAATTTGCCGTTGGCGTTAAATTCCACCAATGCTTCAAATCCGTTGGCGAGATTTTCCACCGAAGCGATGTCGAGTCCTGCAACGCTGAATTCGTAACCGTAAAGTTTATTGTACGGATTTACAATCAAAACGTCGAAGGTTTTGGCCACGGTATCCAGTTCGCCGGGAAGAAGGTACACAAGGTCGTTGTCGTTGGCAAAGCCCGTGGGGAATTGGCAGGGGAAACGCAGCTGCCAATGGTCAGGATCGTTTTCATGCAGGTAACATTCCTGCAAAAGAGCGGCGTCGTAAACATCGTGCACACCATCAGCGTATAAGTCGGAACAACTGTTAGCAGGTGTATTGCCGGCGAGGGCTTCGTCGAGGTAAGCTTCACGGTCGGTATTTTCACGCAAAAGATTGCCGTTGAGGTCTCCGCGAATGGCGGCGCCATTGCAAATACCTTCACAGTCCACCTGCGCATCGCCGAGTTGCACACCGAGGCAATCGGTGTACACCGGGCAGTCGTCGTCCAGAAAGTCCACCACCGGAGTATTGCCGTTGTAGGAAAGTTGGAAACAGCCCTGGGCCCAGTTGTTGTTGAAGGAACTTTCCATACGCCCAAGTTTGTCGGGACTTTGGTCCCAGTTTACCCGCATCACGAGCTGGTATTGTCCGGCGGGCAAATCCGTGATGTCGACCCATTGGCAGGGAAGACTCGCATCGTAAATATCGCCGCAACCGGCAGCGATACCCATGTTGTTGCAGCCGTATTGTGCCGTACCGCCGTCGGAACATTCAAGGTCGAGCACACAGAATCCATTTTTGGAACCGATGGGCACCTGGTTGCCTGCTTCATCAAACAAAATGTATTCTGCATAGCCCCGGTAGTGCCAGTGGTTGTGGCAGGGATCCCAGAAAAACTGATCGGAAACGATATTGGGTGAATTTGGCGGAGGCCCGATATAATAATCCTGGTTGCCGGTATTCTTAATGTGCGTCGTAAAACGCAGGATGTCGCGATTGCCCATACCGCGGATACAACCTTCCTCTACGGCGCAGGCATCGGCATTGGCAATAAAATCCAGTTGCAGGGAATTACGCAACACATTCTCCAGCACGACTAAGTCAGGCGCGTTGGGGCAATCCGGGTCCCC
>JBBSDH010000231.1:0-6624 GCA_038249605.1 Chitinophagales bacterium
CACACTTCCAAAGATACTTACCATGGTTGCAGTGCCAAATCCCAATGACAAAGGGAATCCTCGCCGTCGCGGCGCAGGCGTCCAAAAACAACGTGCAGGTTCTCGCGTTTTTTGAGTTCACGCAGCGGCAAACCTGCCAGATCCATATTTTTAAAAACGACTGATTGGTTTACATTGGGTTGTCCAGAAGGAAATTCCTCACTCAAGGCTTTAGTCTCGTCAACAAAATCGATCCGTAACAAGCGCCGCATGAGTGCAACAGAAATCATCAGGCCCAAAACACCCATGGGATAGGAAATGGAATACCCCACCACGGCGCTGTTCGACATGGCGTCTTGATCCACCCCGGGGCTCGATTGGATGGCGTCGAGCAAACCGGCCAGGGCAGGCGTGTTGGTGGTGATGCCTGCCAGCATGCCTGCCGCGCCCGAAGCATCGAAACCCAGAAAAATAGAGGCCGCACCCAGCAAAACGGACAAAAGGCTCAAAACCGTGACTGTAAGGATGATGTTGGTGGCGCCGCGTTTTTTGAAGGAGCTGAAAAATGCCGGTCCGGAACTGAGTCCGATGCTGTACACAAAAATGGCCAGTCCAAGCAACTTGATCACATCAGGTATGCGCACATCCGGCCGCAAAGCGCCGATGGCCAAACCTACAAACAGGATAGCCGCCACGCCCAGGCTGTTTCCCCGCCATTTGAAGTTGCCGAGGAACGACCCAAGGGCCGCCGCGATGAAAAGGTGTAAAAGCGCTTCTTCGGTGTTGCCGTGTTCCATTCACGTTAAGGTTTGACCGTGAAGGTACGCACCCTTACCTCCCCGTTATTTTAACTACTCAAAATTCAAGAAAGCCTTTTGCGTTTAACTTGACAAAACTTACCTTGTGTATCCTAAATAGAACTGTTATGAGAAAACCTACATTATTGCTCTCTCTGATGTTTGCCGCTACGATAGCAACCGGACAAAAGATGACCATCACCTCCGTCAACAAAACCAAAACTTTTCAACCCGGCTCGTGGTATGAAATCAAGACCACAAAGGTTTCCCTCAACGGCCAGCTTTGCGATCGAATCAACTACGAAGGCACCTTTACCCGGAAATCGGCCGATAGCCTGGAGATGCAAACCGGAACCGTAAAGGTGCGCAACGTGATTGGTTCCATCAGCGTCGAACACGATTATGTGTACAATGCGAAAGCGCTCACCACAGTCGCTACCAGAGACATCCTATACCTCAAACATCATAAGTCTAAAAAAGCTGCTGAAAGTAAACAATCCTGGTTTATAGTTGGTACGTCATTATTGCTCACCGGCGCAATCACCATGTTGGATTTTTACATTGTTGACGACAAATCGAGTCGAAACGAACTTTTGGTTTACGGCGGCGTTCAGATTGGCGTGGGAATAGCTATAACCGCTCTTAGCAGCTCAAAACGTTACCATTTCAAGGAGAAAGAAACGGTATGGCGCATGAAGTAAATGCCTTTCCTGCTTCTTGAAGGTTATGATGTATTCCGAACAGAGTTTACCCACATCCGAATACTTGAAAAACAGCCAGCGTCTTTCCGCGGTATTTGCAAGGAAACAATGGGTTTACCAATGCCATCCCATGGCGCGTTGAAGCCCTGTCCATCCCAATACAGGGCTTTTCCTTGTGGATTTTCGAGGTCGCTCAACAGGATGCGTGCCACGCTGATGCACTGTCCCGACCACTCGGTATAGGGGCTGTATGTTTTGGCATCGTACACGCCTGGATAGCCATATTCACCATAAAACAAATATAGGTAATCGCCCACCGCAACAGCAGAAGGATCGCCCACACCACTGGCGAAAGTTTTGGATGTGTTGTGTGGTTTGAGGATCATGCGCGGTTGGTTGTCCTTCCGGAAAAGTCCTTTATTTTCCCAGCTCCAGCCGCCGTTGGTCGATTTCATAATGCCGATACGGCACACGGCGGCCGGTGTGACGCGGCGCTAGTCCCAATAGATGTAACCTTCGCCCGTAACGGCATTGTAAGGCAGTGTTTCCGGGTAGTTTTCGTTGTGGTAAACGGCGTAAAGGGTCCGACCGGAGGCGTCGCGTGCGCCCTTGTACACGGTTTCGAACCATACGGCGCCGTGCAGACCGGGTGTGCCATTGGGGGCGTTTTTGGGCATCCTTGGTTCGGTATAAGCTGAGGCTGGGTTGCTGAAAGCTTCGTTGGCATGACAGCCGCTGGAAAATTTCAGGTCACGCGGGTCGCCCCAACCATGTCTTCGCCATATTTACCCGGGAAAATGCGAAACGTATCGCCGATCCACGCTTCCGCTATGTTGCAATCCACGAAGTTGTTGAAGCGGAAGGCATCGGTTTGGATGAGTTTGCATTTGGGGCTGGAGGAGGTAGTTTTTTTCAAACAATTGGCTTTTCCGGTTGGCCACATGCGTAAATACCGATAACCAGTAGAAGGAGAAGTCGCATTATCTTGATTTTTGAAATTTGAATAAAAAAAGCGCCATCCCTCGCTTGGGATGGCGCGTATACTTACACGGTTGCTAAAAAGTCCTTAGTGGGAGCCGCCGCCGTTTTTGGGCAGTGGTTTTGAGGGCGCGTTTTCATCGGACGTGTCGTCCTCAACGTCCTTGCGTTTGTTGCGTTCGGTGTTGTTTGGGAACACTTTTTTGGCGCCTGGGAGCGGTTTGCTGCTGCCTGGGAGCGGTTCGGCTACTGTTGCAGGCGGCGGTTTCACGGGCATTGTTTTCGTTGGTTTACTTCCAGCAGGTTTTTGTGCTGAAGTTCCATTCTGGTCCACCGGGGCAGCGTCGACGTTGTTGTTCAGGGGTTGCGTTGCGGGTTGCTCCTGAGGCTCAGGTGTTGGTTGAGCGGCCGGTTCAGGCTTGGGCAGGCTCTGGAAATAAGCCCACAAACCAAGGATTGCGACAGCGAGTCCGAGCACGACGAGGGCCCATTTACTCCATGTTTGGCGCGGCGTTTTTATGTTTTCCTGCACGTGCTCCCAAACCTTAGCGGAAGGGGTATCCCAACCGTTGGCAGAGGGTGAAGAGGACAGATCATCGAACGATTTGCGGAACTGCTCGTCCAGCGGATGTAATTCTTTAGGTTCAGCCATGAATAAAAATCGGTTGTATGGGTTTGACTGCCAATGCAAAGGCAGCTGATTAGCTGATGAATGATTTATCTACGATCCGTTTGAGAAATTCGCGCGCTTTGAACAATTGACTTTTGCTGGTGCCGATCGTAATGCCGAGTTGTTCGGCTATTTCTTCGTGGCTGAAACCATCAATGGCGTACAAGTTGAACACGGCCCGGTATCCCGGCGGTAGTTTTTGGAGGTAAGACATCAATTTTTCCGCGTCGAGGTTTGAAGAAACGTCTTCCTCGGTACGGAGAAGGTTTTCAAAAGGACTGAAATCACCTGTGTCGCGCAAAAAATCGCGTTGGCGGCGCAGGTGGCTCAGGGCGGTATTGACCATGATGCGCCGGATCCAGCCACCCAAGGCACCTTCGGCCCGGAATTGCTGCATGTCTCGATACACCCGAACAAAACCTTCCTGCAACATGTCTTCTGCTTCTGACCTGTCACGGGCGAACCGCAAAACAACCCGGAACATGGGCACACTAAATTGCCGGTAAAGCGCTGTCTGGTGGCTTGAACTGCCTCGGAGTACACCACTCACCAATTCCTGATCGTTGTATTGTTGCATGAGGTCGTTGGTCATAAATAATGGCGGACTTTTTTTAATTTGGGTTGCCCGAAAGTAAAAAAAAATTAAAAAAAAGGAAAATACAAACTGGTTCGGTCTTGTAACTTATTCAAAATCAGGCATCAAGCTCAAGGTGCAAATCAACGTAAAAACGTTCGTTTTCCAGCCTGATTTCCAGATTGTGTTTGCCGGCAACCATCAGATCGAGTTTTCGCCGCACGTTTGCCAAACCAATGCACTAGTGCTGCGTCCAGTGAATAACATACAGTTTCGCGGCCCTATTTTTCGCTCAATGTCGTTATTCGTCGGTTAAAATGTCCCGCATTTCGCCCTTCTCATGCCTAATTGAGCAAAATATAGGTCTCGCCAAACTCTTCGTCATTCACCGGACGCGGCACTTGAGCACACCAGGCATCTCTTCCGATTCTGTAATATTGATAACCGAAAAATGCAATAGCTTGTTGTGCAATTTAAGGTTGACGCTGAGTTGGGCAAGTGTAAGCAAAGGTTTCATCAGCCTTTCCAGGTTATTATTTCAAAATCGGGGCGCACATCGAGGGTATACAATGAACGGTCGCGCAGGCGCAGTTCTTTGATGGGTATTTCCTCGCCGTCCACTTCGCATTGTTTAACAAATGTTGGAAAACCTACGAGGTAAATCTTTACAGTTGTGTACGTGTCTGGCCACTCACCTTCTACGGTTTGTTTTACGGACATGCTGTTTTCAGAACCTTCGGTAAAAAAGGTTTTCAAGCTGTACATCCCATTTTGGTAGCCGTAGCCTTCGCCTTCGTCTTCGTACAATTTGCTGCTTTCTTCCCCATTTTTGTAATACACATACAATGTCAGCTCATCGATGGGTTTTTCACCCGTCCATTGCCTGAGCGGATACACAGGCAAAACGGCGCCTTCGCGTACAAAAAACGGAATTTGATCGGGCATGACGTTCACAAACATTTCGCTGCTGCAAGGCTGGCCGGTCCAGAAATAATACCACGTGCCTTTGGGCAAATACACCGATTGGCGCTGTACTTTAGATTGTATTACCGGGCTAACCAACAGGTGCTCTCCAAAACGAAAATCCCTTTCCTGGTCCCAAAGTTTCGGGTCGCTCGGGTCTTCAAACCCGATGTGTCTTATGGCTGGTGTGCCGTCGGTGCTGTTTTGCCACAAAGCCGTGTACAGGCAAGGTAAGAGGCAATAACGAAGCTCGATGGCATTTTTCGCCAAAGGAGTCCATTTCTCCCCGAAACTCCAGGGTTCCTGGTCCGTTACGTGCAAAGCAGGGTCTGTAAGTTGCGCTTCGTCGGTGATGGTGTCGCCACTGGTGTGCTGCCCCATGCTGTGCACACGCATGAGCGGATGAAATACCGAAAGCTGCAACCAACGCACAAACAATTCGCCTTCGGACTTGCCTGCGAAGCCGCCAATGTCGGTGCCGCAAAAGGAAAAGCCCGAAATGCTGAGCCGCTGGCACTGGATGTTGGCGATTTGCAGGTGCTCCCAGTCAGATACATTGTCGCCCGTCCAAACGGCCGCATACCGTTGCCCGCCACTGAAAGAGGCTCTGGTTAGCAGGAAGGGTCGTTTCTGAGGTTTCATTTTTTTAAATGCCTCAAACGACGCTCTGTTCATGAGCAGGCCATACACATTGTGCGCTTTGCGATGGCTGCACGGGTGACCGTCGTGGTGGTGCATCACGAAATCGGGCAGTGTTTTGTGGTCTACATGGAACACGGCGGGTTCGTTCATATCGTTCCAAAAACCGCTCACACCTTGTTCTTCATAAAGTTGGTTGTACAGTTTGCCCCACCATTCGCGCACACCCGGATGGGTAAAATCTGGGAATGCGCAAAAGCCTGGCCAAACGGGCGCTTTCGCCACGTCGCCGTCGGCTGTGCGCAAAAACATGTCCTGTTCCAAACCGTCGCTGTACACGCTGTAATCCGGATCTTCCTTGATGCCTGGATTGATCATCACCACGGTTTGAAAACCCAGTTCTTTAAGGTCGGCAATAAGTTTGGCTGGGTCGGGAAAATGCTCGTAATCCCAGGTGAAGCACCGCCACCCGTCCATGTAATCAATGTCGAGGTAAATGGCATCGCAAGGAATTTCGTGTTCGCGAAAATTTTTAGCGATGTCACGCACCCTCCTTTCAGGGTAATAGCTCCATCGACACTGGTGGTATCCCAATGCCCAGATGGGCGGCAATTCAGGTTTGCCGGTAAGGTTGTGGTAGCTGCGGGCAACATCATCGAGTTTCGGGCCATAAATGAACACATAATTCATTTCGCCGCCTTCGGCGGAAAAAGAAACGACTCCGTTGTCTTCGCTGTTGAAATCAAAAAAACTGCGGAAAGAATTGTCGAGGAAAATCCCGTAAGCCAAACCCTGGCTGAGGGCATAATAAAAGGGTATGGCGCGGTAAAGCGGATCGGTGTTGTGCCCGAAAGCAAAGGCATCGGTGCACCAGTTTTCAAATTTTTTTCCATACAAATTGGAAGGACACGTTTTATCGCCGAGGCCGTAAAACACATCGCGTTTGTGGCAGCGTTTTTCCAGTTTCAGTTCGTGCCAGCCGCGCATGACCGACCGCCTGGCCGAATAACCGCCTGCATCTTCACAAAGCAAATGGTCGTCGTTGTCGTAAAAGCGAACTTTCAAACCGATTTTATCCACAACCACTTGCAGCTTTTCAGAAACCAGCAGGTAGTCGTGTTCATGTTCGTGCAAGGTGACCATTACCTTGCCCGGATCGAAAGTTGGGTCGATGGCATAAGAAAAATCTGGTCCGAAGCGACCGTCGGGACTGTATCGAAGTCTGATGATGCCAGCGTCGACGATCTGGATGCGCAAACTGATGCGGTTGGTACACGTAAATTCGTAGGCGCCGTTGCGCCATTGTACGCCGGTTGTTTCTCC
>JBBSDH010000232.1:0-6597 GCA_038249605.1 Chitinophagales bacterium
AACGCCTGTACGAAAGCGCCCGCAGTCCTTTTTTCTCCGATTATGTTTCCAACAGGTACACGCCACAAGCCCCGGAGTGAAAACAGTATGTAACCAAAGCCGCCAGAAGGCCCGAACCCAATGATCACGAAGCACCGGCAGACTACCTCTACAAAAACATGGCTGAAACACCCGCTTCGGCCGATTACCTGTATGACCAAAGCAAACGACAGCGCAGTACGGCCGCTTACCCGTCTACCGGATTGGGCAAAAACTTCAAAACCATCGCTTCACGCATCCTAAGCGACACCGATACGAGCATTTATTACCTGTCGCACGGCAGCTTCGATACCCACATCAAGCAGCAGGGACAACAGCAGCGCCTCTTCAAGGAAATGAACGACGCTTTGGATGCATTTTGCACCGACATGCAACAAAACGGACGCTGGAACGATGTTTTGGTGGTTACTTTTTCGGAATTCGGACGGCGTGTGGCCCAAAATGCATCGGGTGGCACCGATCACGGCAAAGCCAATCCGATGGTGTTTATGGGCGGCGCGCTCAAAAAAAAAGGACTGTTGAACGATTTGCCCGACCTGACCAAACTCGACGACGGCGACCTTTCGTACAACATCGATTTCAGGCAGGTGTATGCCACGCTTCTGCAAAACTGGTTAAAAATCGATGCACAGCCGATACTCGGTTCACCATTTACACCCCTGAAGTTTGTTTAGCGCTTGACTGGTATTTTGGGACTCCGATCAAGTTCTAAGAAACCGGAGCTGCGAGACTTTTCCCACAGCATCCGGCTCAATTCTCCGAATCTTTAAGTCATTCAGTCACGCGGTGATTTCTCATGGTATCGTAAATTCTCGTTTCCATGCTTTCCCATCTAGGGACAGCAGCACGTAGTAGGTGCCCGGGTTGTTTGATGACATGTCCAGTATGGTATTATTTTCTCCGGCGACGCTTTTCAGGTCCTTCGAATGGACAAGCGTTCCGTTTATGGCAAGGATTTCAAGCTTCGCCGTTTGGGGAGCTTGTGCGGTGTATTCAATGGTGATTTTTTTGGTGTTTAAAACGTTCTTGACCACCAGCAGGTGTGGTTCAGGCGCATTGGTGGAACCAAGACGGATGATGTTGGCTTCCTGTTCGGGCGTTAGCTTTCCCAGAGCAACAGCATTGACATTACCGGTTTTTGAGGCATCAGCCATGGTGATTTTACCACTGCTGATGTTTACTTTTTCGATGTTGCAGTTGTAAAATTCGCCACCTGATTTTTCGAACAAGCTTTTGCCTTCGGGCGTTAGGGTGAATAAAACGACTTCCCCTACAATGATGTCGGCACTGCCGTCGCCTTTGCGAGCAAGCTGGTAATCGACCACACGTGTAAGGTAGCTGTTCAGCTCTTCAAGGGTTACCCCTGGATTGGCGGTACGTTGTCCTTGAGGACAATTGGAGCAGTCGTTGTTGTCAACACACATTTCACCATTGGACGAAGTAATGATGAAATGGCAGCAACACAGGGTGGGGAAGGTATGCCATTGTCCGTTGGAAGAACGAACGTATGCTTTTCCATAAACGTTTTGGAAGCTGCCTGCAATCAGCAAAAGCGTTAAAACAAATGGGTAATAAAAGATTTTTTTCATAAAGCTTGAAATTTAGAAGTGATGGATATGCCACAAAAGTGCTGCCTCCGGCAACCCTGAACAAGGAAACTTGTGCAATTTTTGGACAGGGCAAATCGGGCCTTTTAGCCCATGATTCACCAATCCATGTCTTTAGAAAAGTGAGGGAAAAGCGTCTTATTTCAGCAAAAAACAACGACTTTTGCTGTTCAACTCATCATCAACGCACCGCCAACACATGGGATTTCGCGCCACCATCGTACGCCCTTTTGCCAAAGCCATCGCCCGAAGTATCAACCGCTGGGCGGCCGAACCATTGCTGCGCCAAGAGCGCGTATTGGAAGATTTGTTGAAAAATGGAGCCTCTACGGCCTTCGGCGCCGATTACAAACTCGGCCAGGTGCGCACCTACGATGAATTCAAACAGGCCGTTCCCATCCGCGATTACGAGGATTTGAAACCTTATGTGGAACGTATCAAACACGGCGAAAGCAATGTGTTGTGGCCAGGCAAACCGGCTTATTTTGCCAAAACATCGGGTACAACGTCGGGGGTGAAATACATTCCGATGAGCAAGGAAAGCACCCCTTTACATTTCGGCACCGCCCGCGACGCCTCGTTCAATTATTTCGCCCGTACCGGAAACGGAAATTGGCTCGATGGCAAAATGATTTTTTTATCGGGCAGTCCCGAACTCAACGAAACAGCCGGCATTCCTACCGGCCGCCTCAGTGGCATCAGCAACCATCTGGTGCCCGGGTGGCTGCGCACCAACCAGCTTCCGAGCTGGCGTACCAACTGCATTGATGATTGGGAGGAAAAACTCGACCGCATCGTGGATGAAACGGTGAACAGCGACATGCGCCTCATTTCCGGCATTCCACCGTGGGTACAGATGTACTATGAAAGGCTGCTTGAACGGACAGGAAAAAAAACCGTAAAAGAAGTTTTCCCCAATTTCTCCCTGTTCGTATACGGCGGCGTCAATTTTGAACCTTACCGTGCCAAACTCGAATCGCTGGTGGGCGGGCGTGTCGACAATTTGGAAACGTACCCCGCATCCGAAGGTTTTATTGCGTTTCAGGATACGTTTCCGGCCCAGGGACTACTATTGAACGTGGATGCAGGCATGTTTTTCGAGTTTGTTCCCGCTGGTGAAATTTTCGACCCGGCGCCCACACGCCTGCGCCTGCACGACGTGGAGCTGGGCGTCAATTACGCCCTCATCATGCACACCAATGCCGGACTTTGGGGCTACAACATCGGCGACACGGTGCAGTTTGTTTCCAAAAATCCATACCGTATCGTTGTGAGCGGCAGGGTAAAACATTTCATCTCTGCTTTTGGAGAACACGTGATCGGCAAAGAAGTGGAGGAAGCATTGTTGCCCATAGCCAACGACGCCGGCGTACGCATCGTGGAGTTCAGTGTGGCGCCTCAAGTGAATCCAGCGGGAGGAGGTTTGCCTTACCACGAGTGGTTCATCGAGTTCGACAACATGCCAAACGACATGCACAGCTTCGCCATGGAAGTGGATGCACGTTTGCGCGGACAAAACATTTATTACGACGATTTGATTGCTGGAAACATACTCAAGCCATTGGTTATCACACCTTTGCGGGCGGGAGCTTTCAGGGATTACATGAAAAGCGAAGGCAAATTGGGTGGGCAAAACAAGGTGCCGCGATTGTCAAACGACCGAAAAATTGCAGATGCATTAAGCAACATGCGTTTTCTGTTTTTTTTCTTTGTGATGTTTGTACAAACCGTGCTCTTCGGCCAAAACAAGGCGCCTATTTTGGTGGCCGACCAAACCTTCAAAGTAGAAGGTATCAATGAATTCACATTTGCTTTGGCAGAAGGCGACATCATCGATTTCCATGTGGAGGTCATCGGAGGACGCAGATTGAAAGCTGTAGAAATATTGCGGTATCCCAACGAACCCATTTTTCGCTCTTACGAGCTCGATACTGCCTTGCAGAAAAAAATCGAAATTCAACAAACCGATGTATACATGGTGCGCATACAAGAAAGCGGTTTGAGTAAAAAAGTTTGCCGATTTACCCTTTACCGCACACCTGCAAGCGCCCAATCGCAACGTATGGACACCCGTTTGTCCTGGGACCTCAAGCAATATCCGCGTTATGTGATCCGTCAGCGGCAAGTACTTGCGGGCAAACGCACCGAGCTGGTTCCCGCTGGCGGACAAGTAACAGTATCGGGCAGTAATTTGTACACCAAAAGCCCCATGAACCACTACCAGTTCACCCTGCCGCCGCATACCGTGCGCTGGGCATACCGGGTGTCGGTTGGACAAGCGGCCATTGAGGCGCGTAAAAAAGATGCTGAAAAGCTGTCGCAAATGTTAAAAACCAGTGCGGCCAAAGCGTTGGTGGTAGAGCCCCATTCCGCTCTCGCTGCTTTTGCCCTCGGCATGGCAATCAACATGACCACCAGTTCGGCAGGGGAGGATGTGGAGTACGCTCTGGTCGATCATGCCAATTTGGCTTTGTTTTATAAGAAGGACAAATACCAGTCGTTCATGCAGCAAGGCGCCATCACAGTTGATGCCCAGAAGCGTTACAATCCGATCTCAGGGACCCTTTATTTTGCGTTCCGCAACAACAATTGGGTGGAATCCATCAACGTATTGATTGATGTTGAGGCTGTGACGGAAATACCGCTTTATGAAACGGAAATTTACTTTGAACCGGTGCGTCCATAGCCTTTTCAACTATTTCTTATTTTTAGCAGAAAAGGTTATTAAACGTTTAATTACCGTAAATACTCAAAACAAGTCCTTCCCTGTCACTTAGTGCGACAAGCACGCGATGTTCACCCAAATCAAGCAACAAAGCGTCGTTTAAAAACAGTCCGCCTTCACCGCGTGAGAGCCGGATGCCCTCCAAAACCTGGTTGATGGCGGGCGCCCAGAGGGGCAAGCTGCCAGCCGTGATGCGTTGTATGGAAATGGCTCCGTTGAGGTCGCGGAGGGATTCCGCAATGTTCAACAAAGTGGCCGCATTGATGACCAACAGGTTTTCTGTATCTTCACTTGAGCACAGCAGCAGGGCCTCTCCTGTGTCGAAAATCAGCTCCAGCGCGTATAAAAACCGGTAAGGTTTGCCAGCTTCATCGCCGCTTTGGTTCAGCCAAAGGTAATAGTTGGTATCAACCAAAATTTGTCCTTCAAACGATTGAAGTGTTTGTAATTCCTCGAGTTTGAAAAAACCTGTTGGGGTGGAATCCATTTTCAATGCTTGTTTATCACAGGGAAACGTAGGAAATGTTCGTTGTTTGGTAAAATTAGGGTCAAATATACGTTGTCGCCTGGGAAGACGGATGTGGCAGTAGGTATGAAAATGGAAAGAAAAAAGGCATGTTTTGCAGACCCCAAAAATCATCTACGAAATTTTTCGTAGAAAAAATTTGCAACTACGAATAACTTCGTAGATGTTTGCATTGTCATTCGAAAAACAGTTTTATCTGAAACGCCATGCAAACCAGTAAGCCCACCGAATCGGAACTTGAAATCCTGCACTTGTTGTGGGAATTGGGGCCAAGCACGGTAAGAGCCATCAACGACCGCTTGAACATGCGCCGCGGCGTAGGTTACACGACCACGCTGAAATTCATGCAGATCATGCACGACAAAGGTTTGGTTAGCCGTGTGGAAGAAGGCCGCACACACCTTTACACAGCCGCCGTGACCCAGGATGCCACTCAATCGGTCCTGTTGCAGCAGTTTGTCGATGCGGCTTTCCGGGGCAGCGCCATGAAACTGGTGATGCAGGCTCTGGGCAACCACGAAGCCAGTACCAAAGAACTCGACGAAATCAAAGCCCTGATTGCCCAAATTGAACAAAATAAGCCATGAAAACGCTTCTTTACATCGACCAATCGGCATTGGTACAAGCACTCGGAACCACCCTTGTTCACTCGCTTTGGCAGGGTGCCCTGATGCTGGCCTTGCTGCTGCTGGTTTGGCCTCGAATCCAAGCTGCACGGTTGCGTTACCAACTGGCTTACGGCGCCTTGTGCAGCATGACACTGATGTCGGCCGGTACGTTTGTGTGGGTTTATGAACCGGCAAACACCACGAATATACAGGCTCCGGAACCTGTGTTTTCAGAAGTGTTTTTACCGATCATGGACGCCGCATCGGTTGGCGTAGCCACCACTTTTTCGCCCGAAGCTTGGTACCCCTTGCTGGTGGGTTTTTGGGTGGTTGGATTTGCATTTTTCCTCCTGAAACTGGGTGGCGGCATGTTGTACTTGCGCCGTTTGCGAAGCACAGCAACGGTGTTGGAGGATCACACCTGGCAGCATCGTGTAGACGAATTGGCACAACGCCTTGCTTTAACCCGGCCGGTATTGCTGCTCGAATCGGCTTTGATACACACACCGCTTACGCTTGGACTGCTCAAACCACTTATCCTGATGCCTATTGGACTGATCAACCAACTTTCGGTATCGGAGGTGGAAGCCATTTTGGCCCACGAACTGGCGCACATCGCACGCCGCGATTGGTTGTTCAATCTGCTCCAGGCCTTTATGGAAACTCTGTTCTACTACCACCCCGTCGTTTGGTGGCTTTCCCACCGCATCCGTGCGGAGCGTGAAAACTGCTGCGACGATGTGGCCGTCGCACTCAGCGGCAACCCTTTGATGTACGTCAAAACGTTGGTACGGTTGCAGGAAATGGCCCGTCCAACGCCGCTCTTGGCGCCCGCAATGCACGGTTCGGCCTTCGCCCTCAGGCGCAAACACCGACCCATGCTGATGCGCATCAAACGTATTTTAAACCCTTCACAAACAACGCAATATACCATGGAAAAAATAGTGGCAACTGCCATCCTGATCGTCCTTATGGTGCTTTGGACCCTTCACTCCGGCACAGAAAACTTCAACAACGCCCTCAAAGCCATGAACCCCGTGGAATGGGTGGCCGCACATGCTCCAGGATTCGGCCGGGGCGCTCAAACGTCCG
>JBBSDH010000233.1:0-6559 GCA_038249605.1 Chitinophagales bacterium
CGAAATGCGGGACATTTTAACCGACGAATAACGACATTGAGCGAAAAATAGGGCCGCGAAACTGTATGTTATTCACTGGACGCGGCACTAGTTTTCAACAACAATCCGCTGCGTTTTCACCTCGCCCAAAGCACTCAGACGAACCAAAACCACCCCTTCACACCTGGAAACATCAAGGGTTTCCACATGCGATCCGGCATCGTAAAACTTGCTTTGCGAAGCCACCGTGCGGCCAAGCGCATCGCTCAGCATGATGGTCACTTCACAAGCTTCAGGAAGTTCAAAAGGCACCATGATGCGGTTGGAAGCCGGGTTGGGCATGGCAGGGCGCACCAAGAAACTGCCAGCATCGGGCTGTATGAAATCGAGTTCGGCAGCGAACGTTTGTCCGTCGGGACGGTAAACTTCAGCGGCGAGTTTTTCCGTACGAACAAACAGGTTCTTTTTTAAAGTGCCCATCTGCAAAGCCTGAAATTTCAGGTTGAAAACACCCGGTCTCCAGTTTTTGCCAACGGCATCCTGTGTCGAGTACCAGCAAGCGCGGATTTCTTGCGCATTGGGCACCTGGAACATCCAATTGTCTGACACCGCCATACCTTCTGCACCAAGAAAAGCAAGCACTTCGGGATCCCATCCCAAAGCGAGTTGGAAGGCGCGCAAGTCTGAAAGGTCAGGTGCATAAACCACCACTTCGAGCAATTCTCCGGGTTCAAACCGCTGGTTGAGGGCACTGAAATAAACAGGACCATCCACGCTGCGGCTTTCACCTGCTTGCCAGGAGCTGTTTAGGTCGCCGGTTTTCACCGCAGTAAAATCGGCGCTGCCAGGCGCCAGCGGACCGGAAAGACAAAGGTCGAGGTATCCAGGCAGTGCTGCAGACAAAGGTTGTGAAGGATTGGCAAAGGCATAACCTGAGGGCAAAAACTTCCAAACATCTCCCTGAAAAGTGTCGGTAGCGCCGAGCAAAACCTGGATCATGGATAGCAGGTCATTGTTGTTCAAAACACCATTCCCGTCGGCATCGGCAGCCACAATGTTGTAGGGCGTGGACAACACGGGCAACCCGGACTGGTGCAGGGCGCCGAGCAAAACATCGTAAGCGTTCAGTCCGGCCTGCGCATCGCCCGAAGCCGAAACGGAGAGTTGGTAACCGCAGCCTGCGGGCATGCTTCCGATGGTAAATTGGCCAAGCGAGTCGGTTGTTTCTGTAGCGATAACATCACCGTTTTGCTTTAATTGTACAGTAGCTCCCGCAATTGGGGCCTGCGATTCGGCTGTTTCCACAATACCTTTAAACGAATCGCCGGGGGCGCAAGCGCCCAGGTTGTCCTGAATGATGACATAGGTAATGCAATAGTCGCTGTTGCCTGCATTGTCCTGTACCCACACTTCCACGGGCTGGGTTCCGAGGGTATTGCAATCAAAGGTGATGCCGTTTTGCCCTGTTGGAAAACCAGTGCCCGTTCCTACCAGACGTATGCCTGTTTTGATCTGTGGCGTGGGTGTGCAGTTGTCAAAAGTGTATTGGATAAAGTCGGTATCCCAGATGTCGACCATTCCCGTGGGCATGATGTTCATGCTCAGACCATTCAGGCATACCACGGTGGGTGGCTTGCCGTCTTTCACGGTGAAGAGGTATTCGCAAGATTTTTCGTTGCCGCATCCGTCTTCGGCGATCCACTTTATTTTGTGGGTGCCGTAGGGCAGTTCGGGTACGATGTAGGTGTTGGGCGACTGGGTTGTATTCCAGCGCAATCGGCCGGTCACGTTGTTGCCGCTGGTCACCGTTTCAAGGGCGAAGCTGTATTTCTGGTTGGCGGGCACATTTCGGGTATCGAACCCACGTGCATTACCGCCGGCGTAGTTGGGCGTATTGAAGTTGTTGAAAAAGACTGTATTGGCGGGCGGCAGGTTGGTACTCGAAACTACCGTTTCCATGGTACCTGTATTGTCGAGGTCGAGGAACAGCAGGTACCGCAGCGTGATGTCATTGCCGCTGCACGAGTCGGTGGCAGTCACGCTAAGGTCAACGGGGCCTTCACACAGGTCGTGGGAGCCCGATTGGCTGTCCCACCACTGCATGGAATTCCACAGTTGTGGGTTGTTTTCGGTGAGGTCCTTGAATTCGAGGGGAGCGGCTGGGCAATCGACAAAAGCGGGAGCCACGTTGTCCAACACTTTGATGATCTGTGTATATTGCAAGTAACCGTGGTTGGAGCTGTTGCCTTGGGTAAACACGCCGACATCGGTGAAATCGGGGTTTTCGATGTAGGTAGGTCCTGGCCAGTTGGGGTCGTAATCGCACCACCACAAAAGGCGCCAACGGCGAAAAATTTTGTAGCACCCGGGGCCGTCGCCGAGGTAAAATATCTGGTCTTGGTACGACACACCCACATTGAAGGAGCAGTTGCCGTATTTCACGATTTCCGGCTGAACAAAGGGAGGTGTTGCATTGCAGCCGTAAACCGTGACGTCGTCGGGAAATTTAACCGTGTAATAAAGTTGGCTCTGGGCGTTGAGGGCGCCGAGCAGGATCATTTGGAAACAAAAAAGTAGGGAAAAACGCATAATGGCAGGATTTTACCACTAAGATACAACAGCATAGCAAGAGGTCACAGCTGTTTTTAGCCAACGGCGGAAATTAACCTTTTAAAGGTAGCTTATAGCTGTTAGCCGACCCGCCGCCTTCTAACAGCTAATCAACAATCATTGCTTTTTTATCCAACGCCTGGTTTTCCATATCTACAGGTAGTTCCCGGAACGCGTATTGTTGGTTTCTGAGTTTTGGTTCGAAGCCGGCTTCACGGATGGCCTGTTGGATGCCGTCGGCGGTGAAACGGAAACGGGCTCCGGCTGCGGACACCACATTTTCCTCAATCATGATGCTGCCGAAATCGTTGGCGCCGGCGTGCAGGGTCACCTGGGCCACCTGTTTGCCCACGGTCAGCCACGACGACTGGATGTTCACCACATTGGGCAACATGATGCGGCTCATGGCGATCATGCGCACGTATTCGTCGCCCGAAACGGCATTTCGCGCGCGTTTGATTTTTTTCAAAATGGTGTCCTCATCCTGGAAAGGCCAGGGGATGAACGCCAGGAAACCTTTGGATCCGTCGGGTTTTTCAGACTGCACCTGCCGCAAATCCGCGTAGTGTTGCATGCGCTCAAGGTTGGTTTCGATGTGCCCGAACATCATGGTGGCTGAGGTGGTAATGTCAAGTTTGTGGGCTGCACGCATCACGTCGAGCCATTCCTGTCCGCCACATTTGCCTTTGGAAATAAGGCGTCTTACGCGGTCGCTCAGGATTTCGGCGCCTGCACCGGGCAGCGAGTCGAGTCCGGCGGCGTGTAATTCTTTGAGCACATCATAATGGGTCATGCCTTCAAGCTTACTGATGTGGGCTATTTCAGGCGGACCGAGGGCGTGCAATTTGAGGTTGGGGAAAAGATTTTTAAGTTTGCGGAACAGGTCGGCGTAAAATTGCAGTCCCAGGTCGGGGTGGTGACCACCTTGAAGCAGCAGCTGTTCGCCGCCGAGCCGGAACGTTTCTTCAATTTTTATTTTGTAGTCCTCGATGGAGGTGATGTAGGCTTCGTCGTGGCCGGGCCGGCGGTAAAAATTACAAAACTTGCAGTTGGCGATGCACACGTTGGTGGTGTTCGAGTTGCGGTCGATGATCCACGTCACTACATTACCAGGCACATGGTATTGGCGCATGGCATTGCCCACGTACATGAGTTCGGCTGTGGAGGCATTTTCAAAAAGAAAAACGCCTTCCTCGGGCGTCAGCCATTCGAGGCGTAGGGCGCGTTGCAACAAATCGGAAATGTTCATGTGAGGCATCTAATTAGGTAAACTTGCAACTCAAACAAATTTCACCCTGTAAAGGTTGGAATTTTTACCCAAAGGAACTTTCCCCGGGTACTTTTGGTTAAAAAAAACCGCTGCACACCGTGACAACATCAGAATTTGCACCATGGAAATAAAAGCTGCCCCCATTACTTCTCAAAGCCGCTGGAGACGATGGGGTAGCTTGCTCAAACAAGCCATCGCCGGCAGTGAGCAGGATTACACGAAAGGCAGCATCGACCGAGCCATAGTGCTGCTGGCGATTCCCATGATTTTGGAAATGGCCATGGAATCGCTTTTCGCCGTGGTGGACATGTTTTTCGTCGCCCAATTAAGTGTTGCGGCCGTGGCTACTGTGGGCGCCACCGAATCGGTGCTTACCATCATTTATTCCATGGGCATCGGCCTCAGTTCTGCAGCTACCGCCGTGGTAGCCCGGCGTGTGGGTGAAGGCAAACACAATGCTGCCTCGCTTGCTGCGGCGCAAACCATCCTCATCGCCCTGGTCCTTTCTATATTGATAGCGGTACCTGGTTATTTTTATGCCGATGACATCCTGCACGTCATGATCAAGGACCCGGCCGTTGCCGAATACGGCGCACCGTTTACCCGGCTTATGTTTGTGGCCAACTTGCCCATCCTGTTGTTGTGGATGCTCAACGGCGTGTTCCGCGGCGCCGGCGATGCAGCTACCGCCATGCGCGCGCTCTGGATCGCCAACGGTGTGAACATCCTGCTTGTTCCACTTTTTATTTATGGTTGGGGACCGTTACCAGGCATGGGCCTTTTGGGCGCCGCCATAGCTACCACCACCGGACGCTCCATCGGAGTCGTTTACCAACTATGGCATTTGTTCAAGCCGGGCAAAACGATCTTCATCCGAACAGCTTACATGTGCTTACAAGCCAGCATCATCACCCGTTTGCTCAAAATCGCAGCAGGCGGCACCGGTCAATACCTCATCTCTTCGGCGAGCTGGATTTTTTTGATGTACATCCTCGGACAAATCGGTAAGGACGTGCAGGCAGGATATACCATCGCCATCCGCATCATGATCTTCAGTATTTTACCCTGCTGGGGCATGGCCAATGCGGCAAGCACGCTTGTCGGACAAAACCTCGGCGCCGGCTTTCCCGACCGCGCCGAGAAATCGGCATGGCGGGCGGCTTTTTTCAACATGATTTTTATGGGCACTATAGGTCTGTTGTACGCCTTTTTTTCACCACAACTGATCGGACTGTTCACCACCGAAAAACCAGTGATCGAAGCTGGCGCCTTGGCCCTGCGCATCATGGCCACCGGTTATTTGTTCTACGGCTCGGGCATGGTGATCGCCCAATCAATCAACGGAGCCGGTGATACACGCACGCCTACCTTGCTCAACTTCATCTTTTTCTGGCTCATCGAAATCCCCCTCGCGGCTTTCCTCTCCCTATGGCTCGATTGGGGGCAAACGGGTGTTTACTGGAGCATCGTCGTTGCCGAATCGGGTATGGCTCTCGCGGCGATTTGGGTGTTTAGACAGGGGAAGTGGAAAAAAACCATTGTCTAAACCTGGATTTTTGGGATTTTGGGGATTGGATTTTAAACGGATAGCCCACACTTCGCAGGGTGCATCTCAACAATTCTGGGATATTGGAATTGATTTTTAATGGGATGTACCCTGCGAAGTGTGGGCTATCCCAATAAAATCCAATCCAATCTTCCCAAATCCTTTTGCAATCCCAGCGAAATCCAATCCCAAAAATCCCAAAAATCCAGGTTTAGACAGTTTCTTTGCATCAAACAACTTTACGATGCGCTTTCTCCTTTTTTTTATACTAATGTGTACGGTAGCTGCGTGCCAAAACGATACCCGTTCCAAACAGCTCGACAAAATTGCGGGCACGTATTGTGAATGCACCCTTCGCCTGGCTGAACTCAACCGCGACGCAGCATCCTTTGCCTCCGATACTTTGTCGGACGGCCGCTTTGCCGTTTACCTTCAGCAAATTCAGGAAGAATACGACAACGCCAAAAACTGTACGGCATCCATCATCGCCCAAAATGGTCGCCTGAGCCCGACTGCCCTCGACTCGGTCCGCGCCCTCCTGGCCACCAAATGCCCCGAACTTGTAGAGCAACGCGACCTTTTACAGGAAATGCTGGGGGAGTAGCTTGTGGCCGTTAGCAGATAGCCGTCATCTTTCAATTTGTTTTATAAATTTGCGAAGCAAATATTTTACTGCCAGCTGCCAGCTAATGGATAGCGGCTAACAGCTAACAGCTAAATCATGGCCTGGATTGCTCTTGAAGGAATGCGCTTTTTCGCCTACCATGGCGTGTACGATGCCGAGCAGGTGCTGGGTGGGGAATATGTTTTGGATGTGTACATCAAAACAGGGATCGTTGAGGCAGCCGGTACCGATGCTCTGGAAAATGCAGTGAACTATGAAACCGTGCACCAAATCTGCAAATTGGAAATGGCGACGCCACGGAAACTCATCGAAACGGTTTTGCAAAACATCGTGGGAAAGCTTAAACACCAGTTTGGCGCCATGCAGGCGCTTCGTATACGCGTGCACAAACTTCATCCGCCGCTCGGAGGTCGTGTTGCTTCGGCTGTGGTGGAGGAGGAGTATGATTTCTACCAGGAATGTCCGCGCTGCAAGTCAAAGTTCATCAACTACGAACCAGATGATTGCTGGAAACGGCATCCCAACGCGC
>JBBSDH010000234.1:0-6536 GCA_038249605.1 Chitinophagales bacterium
AAAATCCAATCCATCAAAATCCAATCCAATCAAAATCCAATCCAATCAAAATCCAATCCAATCAAAATCCAATCCAATCAAAATCCAATCCAATCAAAATCCAATCCAATCAAAATCCAATCCAATCATCCCAATCCCCAAATCCAAGTAAAATCCCAATCTCAAAATCCCCATAATCCAGGTTTAGACAATTTTCCCTTCCGCGCCGCCATCACCCCGTACCGCACATTATGGATACCTTCCTTGCTGTGTGCATCGGGATTGATCGCTATTTTGATACCGCGCTTAACCGCTTCCGGGATCAGGGTATAATCAATGTCGAGGCGGTATGGATTGGCATTGAGTTCGATGGCGACGTTGTGGTTGGCGCAGGCGTCGAAGATGGCGTCCCAATCGAGTTGGTAACCTTCGCGGCCAAGCAGGAGGCGGCCGGTGGGGTGGCCGAGGATGGTGGTATGCGGATTGGCCACGGCGCGAAGGATGCGTTCGGTAGCTTTTTCTTTGCTCATGTTCAGGTTGCTGTGTACGCTGGCGATGATGAAATCGAAGCCAGCCAGCATGTCGTCGGGGTAGTCGAGTGAGCCATCGTTGAGGATGTCGCTTTCGATGCCTTTAAGGATGCGGAAAGGCGCCATTTCGACGTTAAGGTCATCTATTTCGGCCCATTGTTCCAGTATGCGGTCGGGTTTGAGTCCGTTGGCGTAAAAGGCGCTCTGGCTGTGGTCGGTGATCCCTATGTATTCGTAGCCGAGGTCGCGCGCGTAGGTGCACATGTCGCGCAGACTGTGCAGGCCGTCGCTGTACGTTGTGTGCACGTGCACGATGCCATTCAGGTCGGCTTCGGTGATGAGTTCGGGCAGCTGGCGGTTTTTGGCTACGACGAGTATTTCGGCCGTTTCGCGCAATTCGGGTTCGATGTAAGGCATGCCTGCTTTGTCGAAAATTTCGAATTCGGTGTCGAGTCCGGTTACGTCATAGAGGTCGGTGAATGCCTTTTGGAAAGCTTCGCTGCCTGTGCGGTGGAACAATTGACTTGGAAAGACTTCGCCCCGGCATTGGTGGATGTACACGAGCGTATTGTTGTCGAGCCGGGCGGTAAAGGTGTTGCCTTCCTTATGTTCAAGCGTAAGTGTTTCACCGTCGAAAACAAAGTTTATTTCGCCGTTGTAGCCCACGAGCATTTCGAGTTTTTCGATCACCGGACAACGGCGGCGCAGTTCACCCACAGGCGCCACGAGTGCGCCGCGCAGTTTGCCCGAAAGCCAAGCGCCAAGCATGTCTGCCTCCTCTTCGGCGGCGTCGAGGTGGAGTTTATTGCGACTTTTAAGGTAAAATTCAAGTTTTTTCTTGAGGTCTTCCTGCGTTTTGAGCCCAAAACCCTTGAATGCCACGAGGCGGTTTTCGTTGCAGGCGTACCACAATTCGCCAATGGATTCGATGCCCATGTCGTGCCACACGCTGCGCACTTTTTTCGGACCAAAGCCATTCACCTCCATCATTTCCACTACGCCTGGCGGCGTTTT
Source organism: Chitinophagales bacterium (assembly GCA_038249605.1). Taxonomy (GTDB): domain Bacteria; phylum Bacteroidota; class Bacteroidia; order Chitinophagales; family Saprospiraceae; genus M3007. Next base: position 1,524 of record JBBSDH010000234.1, read on the forward strand.
ATCGCGGTATTTTTCCAAAGCGCCCATTTTGCCGGTTTTTAAAAGCTCCGTAATCTTGGAAGCGATGGCATTGCCCACACCTTTGATGTTTTTCAGCTCCGTTTCGCTGAGCGTGGCGAGTGGCACTTCCGTTTTGCGAAGCGCGAGGTAAGCGTTGCGGTAGGAGCGTATGCGGAAATCGTCTTCCTCGTGGAGCTCCATGAGGTCGGCAAGGATGTTGAAGGTGCGGGCGATTTCTTTGTTGGTCATTGAACCATTTTTTTGATGTACAAAAGCCACACAAACGACCCAATCCATCCGAGTAAAATTATTTGCAAAAACAGGTCTTTGAGCAGCGCCCGTGTGGGTGATTCGGTGCGGTTGAAAACGATGGCGAGTTGCAGGTAGCGCAACACGCCGAGTATGACAAAAAACGCGGTGAAATAGATGTTTTGACTGCCGATGCGCGTGGTTACTTCCGGCGAAAAACAATACATAAGGTAAGCCACGATGGCCACGGTGGAGCACACCACCATACCCATATCGAGGAAAGGCAGGTTGTAACCTTCGAGGGCTTTTCGGAAGCTGTGTCCTCCCGTTGCGATCACGTATTCGCCGCGACGTTTGGCTAGTCCCAAAATAAGTGCCAGCAGAAAGGTAAGCACGATGAGCCAGTGTGATACCGCCACGCCGGTGGCAGCGCCTCCGGCAAAAATGCGCAGTAGAAAGCCCAATCCGATGATTGAAATATCGATCAGGGCGATGTGTTTGAGGGAAAACGAATAAAAAATGTTGATGGTAAAATACAACAGGCACAACACCAAGGTCAGGGTATTGACGGATGCCGCAATGGCCGTACCTCCGAAAAGCAGCAAAGCAAGAACAACAATGGCTTGCGTTTTACCAATGGCGCCGCTCGCAATGGGCCTGTTTTTTTTCTTGGGATGGTTGCGGTCCTGTGGAGCATCCACGAGGTCGTTCAAAACGTACACTGCCGAAGCGACAAGGGAAAATGCCAGGAAAGCCAGTAAAGCGCCGCGCAAAACCTCCGACTCGTGCAAACGCGCGGCGAAAAACGCCGGAATGAACACGAAAAGATTTTTAACCCAGTGTTCCAAACGTATGAGGGAGATGATTTGGCGGATGGACATGGGGCAAAGGTATATTAGGATTACATGGATTTACGAGATTTTCAGGATAGATAAACTCGATTTTCAGGAATTCAATTTAACATCGTTTTGTTTTATAAATTGATCTATCCGATAATAAGCTGTATTTTTGCAACATGGAATGGCACACTTATCCGATCGATTTTCCGGGGTGGCAGCGCACATTGGAGCGTGTTGCTGCGAAAAAGGCCAGTTTGGATGCCCATCGTCCGCTGTACGGCCCAGCCGTGCAAAGCCTGCGCGAAACCATGGCGTTGGAATGGACGTACCACTCCAACGCCATCGAGGGCAATACGCTTTCGCTGCAGGAAACACGGGTGGTGATTGAAGATGGTATGACGGTGAGGGGCAAGTCGTTACGCGAACATTTTGAAGCAATAAACCATCACGAGGCCATTGCAGCCGTGGAACAACTCGCCAGGCCTGGTTACGTTTTAACTTCCGCCGATGTTCTCGACGTGCATGCATTGGTGATGCACAACCTCGATAAAGCCTTTGCGGGCAGGTACCGCAATGCCGGTGTACGGATTGCCGGGGCGAATTTTACGCCACCCAATGCTTTAAAAGTTGAAGGATTTATGGAAAACTTGCTGGATTGGACCCAAGCGGCTTCCGGCAACTTGCATCCCATGGTTCGTGCTGCCGTGTTTCACCACCGTTTGGTCTGGATACATCCGTTTTTCGATGGCAACGGACGCACCGCCCGTCTGCTGACCAACCTGTTGCTGCTAAGCGACGGTTATCCTCCGGCGGTAATCCTCAAAAACGACCGGCTCAAATATTACGAAGCCCTCAACCGAGCCAACCGTGAACATTACGGTAAATGGGTATTGTTGCTCGCCCAGTCGGCGGAGCGCTCGCTCGATTTGTACCTGGGTGTTTTGAACGACTCAACGGACGACTACCTGCCCTTGAGCGACCTGGTGAACGAGCCGGGTGTAGCATTCGGCATGGAATACCTCAGTTTGTTGGCCCGACAAGGTAAAATTGACGCCTACAAAGATGGAAGGAACTGGCATTCTACGAAAAAGGCGGTGATGGATTACGTGGAAAATAGGGAGCGGAAGCGTTAATATTTGTTGTTTACATATGCATAAATGTTGATATGTTAAGTATTGAAAAATATTTTTATTAGTCAACGATTGTCATTAGATTTATGTGTTCAAAAACCAAAAACAATTTTAATGAACTGATTTTCCGCATTCCGCAAGGCCAATCAAAACCCGGCAGCACTTCCTCGCCGCTAAAACTGATGTTTTCAAACCCAGAAATTACCTCCACGATTTTGCCCTGGCGGTACACGTAGGCCTTTTCTTCGTAAGGATCGATGAGCCAAGCCAGACGCACGCCGTTGGCCATCCAGGCATCGGTCATTTTGGCCTGAAGTTTATGGAGTAGGTCAGACTGTGAACGGATTTCTACCACAAAATCGGGCAATACCTTGATGAAGGCTTCTTCGTAGTCGTCGCTCAGGTCGGGGAGGCGTTCGGGTGATATCCACGATACGTCGGGCATTTTGGTTGCACCGTCGGGCAGATCGTAGATGCAGTTGGGGCCGAATACTTCTCCGTGACCGTGTTGGAGGTTCCATAAAAACAAGGGGCTGTGCAATTTAGATTCACGGCGGCCGGAGCCTTTTTTTAATGCAGCCATAAAAGTGATGGTTCCGTCAGCATGTCGTTCGACGGCTAAGTTAGGGTAGCGCTCGGCCAGGGCAACAAACGCCTCTCGACTCATGGGCCGCTGCATCTCAATGGGACCGTACTTCACGGCAAGTTCCTATAGGGTAAAATGGGTTTGTTCAGTAGTTGGTTCCGGCATGGGTTACAATCAAGCTTTCTACCAAAATAAGGGAATTTCTTTTATGCTATCAATGTCAGAATAAGTTTGGCGTCAATTGGGCTATTTTTTGAGGTTGTTTTGGTATGGCAATTTATTACAGAGGTCCACAGAGTTACACAGAGAAGCCACAGAGTTGATTTGTACACATTTACCGACTAACCGACCAACTTCCCCGCCTCCCGCATACACCGCTCCACCACCTCTGCATAAAACGCATGCTCTAGCGCCAAAACCTTGCGCGCTATGTCGTCGGGCGTATCCTCCGGAGTGAGGTGTGTGGAAACCTGGTGCACAATGTCGCCCTCGTCGTAATGTTCGTTTACGAAGTGGATGGTCGGGCCGCTCACCGTGTCGCCCGCTGCCTTCACCGCCTCGTGCACATGGTGGCCGTACATGCCTTTACCGCCGTATTTGGGCAAAAGCGACGGATGGATGTTGAGCATGCGTCGCGGGTAGGCCTGCACAAGGTAGCCAGGCACCAGCCACAGGAAACCAGCCAAGGCAATGAAATCCACGTCGCGGCCGCGAAGTTCTTCGAGGATGTCGTCCGTTTCATAAAACGAAGCCCGGTCGATGAGCAGGGTAGGGATGCCGTGTTCGGCGGCAATGTCCAAAACAGCGGCGTTTTTTTTGTTACACACCACAAGCGCCACGTGTAAATCGGACAACGAAGCGAAATGTTCGATGATCTTGCGGGCATTGCTGCCGCCACCAGAAGCGAATATGGCCAGATTTAAAGTCATGTTGGTCGGTTGGTCAGTTAGTCTGTTGGTCGATTGGTCTGCGCAAATCTACGAGCATCTGCGCGAACCCCCTTTTTCTGCGTAAATCCTCTCAAATCCACCTTGTCTCAAATCAAAAGATCCACCATCGTAAGCAGTCCGAAAATTGCGCTGGCCACGCCGTTGGAGGTGAAAAATGCGCGGTTCACATGGCTCAAATCGTTGGGTTTTACAAGAAGGTGCTGGTAAACAAGCAGCCCAAGAAACACTGCCGCAGCGACCCACGACAACCATCCTGCCTGCGGCAAATATTGGTGTTGAAGGTACGTCGCAGCGAGCATGGCGCTTGCCGAAACCACGTGCAAAAATTCAGAAACACGCAACGCCTTTGTTTTTCCCAAAAAGGCCGGCATGGAATACAGTTTGTTCGAACGGTCGAACTCCTCGTCTTGCAAGGCATAAATCACGTCGAAACCACCCGTCCAGAACAACACCGCCGTGCCATACAACACAGGTAAAAGTGCGAAACTTCCGGTCACGGCCAGCCAGGCGCCCACGGGCGCGAGCCCGAGCCCGAGCCCGAGCACCAAATGGCAAAGCCAGGTGAAACGTTTGGTGTAACTGTACCCCAACACCACAAGCAACGCCACGGGCGATAGGTAAAAGCACAACGGATTGATGAACCAGGTGGTAGCTATGAACAACCCGCAGTTGATAAGCACAAAAATCAGGGCCGCATTCGGCGAAACAATGCCTGCGGGGATCTCGCGCACTTTGGTACGCGGGTTGGAGGCGTCGATGTCGCGGTCGAGCCAACGGTTGAAACCCATGGCGGCCGTGCGGGCAAACACCATGCACAACACCACGAGCAGCAGCAGTTGCCACGAAAAACCGGCATCGTGGTATAAGGTAGCCATCACAAACGACGCCAAAGCAAAGGGCATGGCGAAAATAGTGTGGGTGAAGGTGACGAGCGAGAGGTAATGTTTCATCGTGGGACAAAGGTAAACAACCGCGTTTATCCGCGTCACCAAACAATTACCCAAAGGAATGCGGACCTTTAAACATATAATTTTTCAGATATTTACCCTCAATAAAAAAACCAACATAAAAAAGCACCTTTCTTACTTGTACTGTGCGGCCAGGCCTGGCTTACAAACGCCCAAGCGCACTTTCAAACCCGACCTGTGACCGATAGCAATTTCGCCATGGGGTTCCCGACCGGTACGGTTGCTGAAGCTTCCGATGACGTTGTTTTGGGTTCGATTTTGGCATGTATTTCCTTGTTTCAAAACTAACGT
>JBBSDH010000235.1:0-6521 GCA_038249605.1 Chitinophagales bacterium
CCTTACCGGTGGCGCCGACATTCTCATCGCCACCCCCGGTCGTTTGCTCAAACACAAGAACCTCCGATACGTATACTTCAAAAGCCAGCGATTCCTCGTGCTCGACGAGGCCGACCGCATGCTCGACATGGGTTTTATGCCCGCCATCAACAGCATCATCGGCACGCTTAATCCCAACCGACAAAACCTGCTGTTTTCGGCCACTATGCCTCCAGGTGTGATGAAACTTACCAAAAACATCCTGGACAACCCCGAAATGATCAAAATCGCACTGTCGAAACCCGCCGAAGGCGTGTCGCAAAGTGTGTACATGGTGAACGATCACCAGAAAATTGATCTCATCGCTCGCCTGCTTTCAGGCCAGGAAGGCAAACGCATCCTCATCTTCGGTTCCACCAAAACCTCCGTAAGTACCCTGTATCATAAACTGCGCTCGCGCAAAATGAACGTTGCTCAAATCAGCAGTGACCTCGAACAAGACCAGCGCAACCAAGTGATGCTCGACTACCGAAACCGTAACATTGACATCCTCATCGCTACTGATGTACTTAGCCGCGGTATCGACATCGACGGCATCGACCTGGTGATCAACTTCGACGTGCCCCGCGACCCTGAAGATTACGTGCACCGCATCGGTCGTACCGCTCGCGCCGGCGAAAAAGGCCTCGCCGTTACCCTGGTGTCGCCCAAAGACCAGCCACGCTTTGTGAAAATCGAAAAACTGATCGATAAAAAAATCGAACGCATGCCCCTCCCCGATGGCATGCGGGAAACCCAACCCTCAAGCAACAACAACAGCCGGGATCAACGTCCAAAACAACAACAACGCTCACCCCGCAACGGCGATCCCCAGCCACGCCCGCCCCGCACAGGTGAGCAGCAGCCACGCCTACCGCGCAATGCGACAACCGAAGGTGGCGCAGCCAAACCAGAAGGCGAACAAAACCAAAACCGCAACCGCAGGCGAAAACCGAGGAATAAAAGTGGGGAAAGTGGGGCAGTAAAAAGTTGATTGTCTTCAACTGAACCAAGTAAAATCCATAAAAAAACCTCAAGTCGAATATTCGGCTTGAGGTTTTTTTATGCAATGGAATGTCCTTATGGCCCTTTCACCACCATGCTTTTCAACACCTCTTCATTCACCACCACCGGGTACTCTTTGCGCAGGTTCTCGATCCATTGTTTTTCGAGGTAGTCCTGGTAGTCGGCCACGGCATAACCGCGGGCTTCGGTGAGGGTTTTGGCTTCAGGCGGCACAATTTTTTCTATTTTGGAAAACGCCGCCGTTTTGGTGCCTGCATCTGTTTTGCCTTCGGTCATGCCACCTAATTTCCAAATGGGGACAAGGTCCTTGTTTTTACCGCGTTCGTAGCGTTTTTCCATCACAGACACCAACTCTTCTTTTTTGTTGAATTTTTTCAACACCTCGTCTGATGGTTTTTTGCTGGCGTATTCACTTACTTCTGCCAACAGTTTAGGATCGTCGCTTTTGATGGTGTACAAACTCACGTCGGCGCGTTCGTCCCACTTGTATTTTTGGCTCAGGTTGGTGTCGAAGAACTTTTGCAGTCCAACGGTATCGGTGTTTGCGCGGTCCCAAACATTGATTTTCAAAGCTTCGAAGAGCAGAATGCCTTCTTCGTATTCGCGCATCAAGGAATGAAACTCCGGATATTTTTCATCCAATTGGCTTTCTTCGTATGCCATGGCCACCTCTTCCGTCCAGGTTTTGTACAGTTTGGTTACGGTTTCTTCCATCGGATTGCCGGAGCCTCGCATGCGTTCGCGGCTGGCACGTGCGCAATAATCTTCGAAATCGGCAACCGTGTAAGCCTTGTCCTTTCCAAAACGCATCATCACCTCCTGTGAACGGGTTGGATTGGGTTTCCACTTGAACGTAAGGAATACGGTGTCTTTCTGTTGGGCCATCCAGTTTTTAAGCACTGCCGGATATTCTTCAAACTTGCCTTCTTTTTTGATGCGGGCAATCATGCTTTGGCGGGCTATTTCGCTGCGGCTGTCACGTTTGATGCGTTCGGCAAGCGGGCGGCGCAAGGCTTCAAAACTTCCAACAGGCCTAGCACTGATGCGTTTGATGATGTGGTAACCTATGCTGGTCTCCGAAGGTTTGGCATAATCGCCATCTTTGGTCAGGCCGAAAGCAGCGTCTTCGAATGGCTTTTGATACCGGTTGATGCCGAAAAAACCCACGTATCCACCTTTGGCCGCAGTCGTTTTGTCATCGGTGTACTTGGCGCACGACTCATTACAGTCTCCTCCCGCTTGCAAGGCAGTATACACGCTGTCGACACGGCGGCGAATGATGGTGTTTGCCTCCTCGCTGTCGCCTTTTCGGAAAAGGATTTGGCCTACTTCCATTTCGCCGCGGGCCGGCCGGAATCCGTTCACCCGAACGATGTGGTATCCTCCAGTGGAGCGAACGGGGCCGAGCAATGAACCTGCCGGAGCGGAATAAGCAGCAACTTCCAAGTTGTAATAGCCGTCGGGCAACATGGCGGTTACGAAGCCGAGATTTCCTTTGTTTTCCTTGGCTGTTTTGTCGTCCGAGCTGTCGGCCGCCATTTTTTCAAAAGAAACGCCGCCCTTGATCATGTTCAACATGGCCAGGGTACGGTTGTAAGCAAGCAAGGTATCGGCGGGTTTGGCATTTTTGTCGCAGGCGATGAAAATGTGGCTGATGTCGACGTCCTGTTGCATGCGGTCGTACGCTTCTCGTATAAGCCTGTCGGTAACTTCTTTATCTACGAGATACGATGCGGCGAGCTGTCGGCGGTACCCTTCAAGTTCGCTGTTGAGGGCATCAATGGTGTCGAGCTGCATGTCGCGGGCTTTGGCCACTTTGAGTTTGAAACCCGTGTAGAGCCCAAGGTATTCGCGCAGGGATGTTTCGGAAAAATCGGCTTTTTCCTGGTTGGTTTTGACGTAAATGTAGCGGAACTCACCGACAGTGACAGGTTTTCCAGCTACGGTGAACAATACAGCTTCATCCTGCGACCAAAGGGCAGAAAGGCTCGCAGTAATCAACAGGGTAAGGGTAAACAGTTTCTTAAACATGGTAAGAATCGCAATATTTACAGAATGGTTATGCAAAATAGTCCGAAGTGGAAAGTCCGAAGTCAAATTGGTTAGGTTCAACATGCGAAGTAGATCCTTTTTTATCCGCTTTCGAGCTTCGGACTTCGAACTTCAGACTTTTCGGGCGTGCAAAGTTAGGAAAGCGACTGAAAAATGCCGGTAAAGGACAGTTATTATAAAATTGTTAACAGCACAAAGCTACGCTTTGACGAATACGGGCATGCGCTTCACTGCTTTTTTTGTCAAATACATCGATGCAATGCAATCACCCATGTCAATGTACCTATTTTCGCAACCAATTCCCGTTTGGTATGAAAAAAGCTTTGCTGCTACTTTTTGTCGTCGCTCTTTTGCAGGCGCCAACCTCTGCTCAAAAGAGCGTCACGCTCGACGATTGTTTTACCTATTTTAAATTTTACGCCGCAGGCGTAAACCACTACCACTACCTCATCGATGGCTTCCGGTACGCCGAAGCCAATGCCAAAGGTGTGCACATTTACGACGTTCGCAACCCCGAATTCGATTCGCTCATCAGCTTAAACCTTCCCGAAAAATACCAGGGCTTCGACCATTTCACTTTCAGCGCCGACGAAAAGAAACTGCTGCTGCGCACCGACACCAAACAGGTGTACCGCCATTCAACCCTGGCCGACTACCTTGTTTACAATCTGATTACTGGCTCTGCAAAGCCCGTTTACGAAACCGAACAACAACAATTCGTTGAATTTGGTCCCGACGGAAATGGTGTGGCTTTTGTGGCCGGTAACAACCTGTTTTACCTCGATTTGGCCACAGGAAATCGCAAACAGATCACCACCGACGGCAAACCCAACAACATCATCAACGGCCTGGCCGACTGGGTGTACGAGGAAGAATTCAGCCCAGTAGATGGCGACGGCATGAAAGCCACCGTCTGGAGCCCAAACAACAACTACCTCGCTTACCTGCGTTTCGATGAAACCGAAGTGAAGGAGTTTCCACTGTTCTGGTACGAAAACGACGCGTACCCTCGTAAAAGCACCTTCAAATATCCCAAAGTGGGGGATAAAAACTCCAAAGTGAGCGCCCATGTTTACAACCTGGCCAGCGGTGAAACCTATGAAGTAACGCTCGACCCCGCCACAGTGAACACCCTCGATTTTTACCTGCCGCGTTTGCATTGGACGCCCAACAACCGTCTCGTGGTGACGCACCTCAACCGTTACCAGGACACCCTCAGCCAGCTGCTTGCCGATCCGCTTGCTGCCAATCCCGATCGTACGATCAAGCCCTCCTTACTGCTTCGTGAAACCGACCCGGCTTACGTGGAAATTGAGTCGGCAAACAAACTTGTTTTCCTGGAAAACGGCAAACAGTTCGTTTGGACAAGCGAACGCAGTGGCTACATGCACATTTACCTTTACGAACTCGACGGTAAAACGCCGCCGCGTGCGCTCACACAAGGCAATTTCGACGTGACCGCCTTTTATGGCGTGGACGAGAAAAATGGGAAATTCTACTACCAAGCCGCTTTGCCCGATCCCATGAACCGCAGCCTGTTTGAAGGTTCGCTCAACGGCGTCATACCTCTCCGCCAGATGAACGAAAAAACCGGCTGGAACGAAGTCGCCTTCAGTACTACGTTCGATTATTACACCCTCACCTGGTCCGACGCCAACACTCCCACCGTCGTAAAGCTTTGCGAACGCTCGGGAAAAGTACTGCGTACCCTGGCCGACAACCGCAGGGCAGCCATGATGCGCAAGGATTATGGTTTTGTGGAAAAAAAGTTTTTGTCCATCAAAAATGCCGACGGCACTGCCATGAATGCCTGGATACTTCAGCCCGACAGTCTGGAACCTGGCAAAATATACCCGGTATTGTTTGATGTGTACGGTGGCCCAGGCTCGCAAACTGTACAAAACCAATACGACGGTTACGTAGGCGCATGGCACCAGTTGCTGGTGCAAAAAGGTGTGATCGTGGTAAGCGTAGACAACCGGGGCACCGGCGCCCGAGGCACTGCGTTTAAAAAATGTACACAACTGCAACTCGGCAAATTTGAAACCGAAGACCAGATCGCCGCGGCGCGTTACCTCAGCACACTTCCCTACATCGACCCCAACCGCATAGGCATCTGGGGCTGGAGCTTCGGCGGATACCTCAGTACCTCCTGCGTTTTGAAAGGCAACGACGTGTTTAAAATGGCCATGGCCGTAGCGCCCGTAACCAACTGGAAATGGTACGACAGCGCCTACACCGAACGCTACATGCACACCATGGCAGACAACGGCAATGGCTACGAAACCAATTCGCCCGTGAATTATGCCTCACAACTGCGCGGTGGCAATTACCTCATTTGTCACGGCATGGCCGACGATAATGTTCATTACCAGCAATGCGCGGAAATGATCAATGCACTCGTAAAAGCCAACAAGCAGTTTGAAACCCAGTATTACCCCAACCGCAACCACGGGATCTACGGCGACAATGCAACGAGGCATTTGTTTACCAAGCTGACATCGTTTGTGCTGGCGAAATTATAGTCAACTAACTGCTAGCTACTTCAGTGCGCAACGCATCGCTGTCCCAGGCATTGTCCTCTTCAAGGTTACTGATGAAGCGCACGTCTTCACGCAGCAGTTTTTCCTGAAGTTCAATTTCTTCGCGGGCCGAGAGCACGTAACGGTCTTTGTCGGCCCATTCTTTGGCCAGTTTTTCGATGGCGCTTTCGTCGTATTTGATGAATTCCTGCGCTTTGCGGGTAGCGGTGTAGTTGCGGAAGCCCATGGCGTGCAGCACATCCACGCCCATGTAAACCGAACTGTGCAGGGATTCGCGGTAGGTTTTTACAGGGCCTTTGGCCAGCAGGTCGTAGGTATGGAAACGGTGTTTGGTGCGTACGAACAATTGCAGGTGTGGAAAATGTTTGCGAACCACATCCACCAGTTTGTGGGAGTCTTCTTCCGAGTCTATGGCGGAAATAAGGTACAGGGCATCGTCGGCGCCAGCAGATTTCAGCAGGTCGAAACGGGTGCTGTCACCGTAATACACTTTGAAACCCATTTTGCGCAGCAAGTCTACCCGGTCGCTATCATGGTCGAGGATGGTAGTTTCCACGCCGGCTGCGCGCAAAAAGCGGCCCACGGTGCTGCCGAAATGTCCGAACCCTGCGATGATGACCTTGTTTTTTTCGTACACCGTATCGGCCTGCCTGGTATTGGGCGCTTCAGTAGTACCAAACAGGGGTGCAAGAAACCGTTCGTTTAAAAACAGCAAAATCGGTGACAACACCATAGTGACGGTGGTGACGGCCATGCCCATTTCAAGGATGTGTTTGTCGAGCAGGTTGAGCTGTCCCGCTGCCGCCAATAAAACGAAAGCGAACTCACCAACCTGACAAAGCAAAAAGGCAAACAACAGGTTTTGATCGGTTTTTAAATCAA
>JBBSDH010000236.1:0-6515 GCA_038249605.1 Chitinophagales bacterium
CGCGCTCCGGCAATGCCTTCGACGGCATGAATCTGATCCACCAAAAAATCAAGTTCCGGACAACTTACTTCGTAATCGAGCTGCAAGCTGCGGTGGGAAGCCGTAAGCAGGGCGCCAAGGGTTTGCGCATCATTGTTTTCCAAGGCTTCGGCAGCCTTTAGTACACGTTCGTTTTCGGTTACCACATGACGACAGCAACGGTAAAGCGCTGCGGGAAGCATGGTTTCTAGTTCGGGCAACCAGTCGGGAAGTACGTCCCTCAAGCTGCGCAAACCCGGCCATCGACTTTTGGCGATGGTCACTACTTCTTCGCATGCCTTTCTTCTGGCATTGTATTCGGTGGAGGCAAGATGGTGGGTTACCTGGGTATTGAGCAGCAGCCAAACATAGCCATGCGGACAAGCGGGCAGGTAACGGTGTTCCATGGAGAGGCAATCGAGCAAAAAAGCTTTCCCGGCCTTGCCCATCATGCAGGCAAACTGGTCCATAATGCCGCACTGGTTGCCCGCGTGGTGGTGCTCGGCTTCCTGGGCCACTTCCATGATGGAGTTTTTATGAAGGCCGAGTTTGAAAACCGCGTTGAGTCCCATCGCTGCTGCGCAGGCAAGTGCGGCCGAGGAACTGAGTCCGGCGCCTGGTGGTATGTCGCCCGTAAAACGCACGTCGAAACCGCGTATTGGAAAATTCAAGGCATGCAATTCAAGCGCCACGCCGGCAATGTATCGATGCCACGGCGCTTTGGCAGGCAATGGATCGTTGAGGTTGATTTGGAGTGACTCACCGGAGTCAATGGCTTCGAGGTTGACGGTTGAAGGCGTGCCATTGGCCCGGCATTCCAGCCGTATGCAAAGGTTGATGGCAGCAGGCAACACGAAACCGTTGTTGTAATCGGTGTGTTCTCCGAGGATGTTGATGCGGCCAGGAGCAAGAACATAAACCCAGTCGGGTGAAGGATGTGCAGACATAAGGGCCAAAGTTCCGACAAATCTTTGCTTTACACACCCTACCTTCGTGTCTTCGCATTTCTTTTCGCCTGCTTTTTTTTATGACTGCGCCCATGAAAAAATTTGCCTGGCTTGTGCTCGCAGCATACTGTTATGTACCCGCTTCAGCACAAACCATAGACACCATACGTGTCATGCATTACAACCTCCTGCAATACGGATATGCCAATTGTATGCCCCTGCAAACCAAAAACAATTACCTGGCCGACATTTTTGATAACACCCGTCCAGACATCCTCACCGTAAACGAAATTGCTCCCAACACCGCAACTATCAACAGTTTGCGCAGCGCCTGCCTTACCTACAACCCGGCCATGACCGGCGCTACCTACGCCAATAGCACCGGATCGAGCATTGTCAATATGCTTTACTACAACGAGGACGTTTTGGGTTTTCTCAACCACACCGCCATCACCGGCAATGTGCGCGACATCGATGTTTACCACCTTTACCACAAACCCTCCGCAAGCCCCGCCGACACCACCCACCTTTGGTTTTTCGTAGCCCATTTTAAATCCTCCACAGGTTACGAATTCGACCGCGGTCAGGCCGCCAATGACATCATCTCCTGGCTTTCAGACCATCCAGACGTTAAAAATTACATGCTTTGTGGTGATCTCAACCTCTATGGCTCCAGCGAACCGGCTTGGCAAAATCTCATCGGCGGATCCACTTGGTTTTACGACCCCATCGGCTCGCCATCCGGGTGGGTCGGCTCCTCTTTTGCCAACGTACATACCCAGTCGCCGAGCGCCGGCGCCAATGCCTGCGGCGCCGAAGGCGGTATGGACAACCGTTTCGATTTTACCCTCGTCAGCCCAAGCGTTTTGCTCGGCAACCGTGGCGTATTTTATTTGCAAAATACTTGCAAAGCTTACGGCAACGACGGAGTATCCTACAACCAGGCACTCAACTGCAATACCACTACCTCTGTGCCGCTTTATGTTTGCACTGCTTTGCGAAATGCTTCCGACCACTTGCCTGTTGTGCTCGACCTTGCCGTCGGCAACCTCGCCCAGGTAAGCGCCTCCGAACCGACAACACCCGCGGCTAAAATCATCAACAACCCAGCCACCGACGAACTGCGCGTTGCGATGAACCACCCCGATTTGAACTGGTCTGTTTTTAACGCGCAGGGACAATGCATCAACAGCGGAAACAACGGCGAAAACAGCTTGATTGCCATACCACTTGCCGGACTCCCGCTCGGACCGTATTTTTTGTTGGTTCAAACCCCAAAGGGTTCTACCTTGAGCGCTGCTTTTGTAAAAATTTGATTGCCAATCCATGCCTCGATCCAAACCCACCTATATTTATGCCATTGCCAGCGTATCGCTGGTGCTGTTCATTCTCGGCTTTTTTGCCATGATTGTCCTGCATGCCAACAAACTGGTTGAACTCTACAAAGAAAAAGTTGACATCTGGGTAGAACTTAAATCTGACGCTGCGGAATCCGACATCGCACGCATCATTGGCGAAGTACGCAGCCAGCCTTTTGTCAAAGCAGAAACCGTCACATTCATCACCCGCGATCAGGCTGCCGCCAGCATGCGCGAAGACCTGGGCGATGAACGCCTTGTGGAAGACTTGCCCAACATGCTCCGCGATGTGGTGCGTTTCAATGTGCGTTCCGATTACCTCAACAACGACAGTCTGCTCAACTGGCGCGAATCGCTGAAACAGGACACCCTTGTAGCCGATTTGTATTTCGAAGCCGTCTCTACAGGCAACATAGGCCAAAACATCGAAAACATGGGTTGGATAACCCTTTGTCTCGGATTTTTACTCATCTTTGCCGCCGTTACGCTCATTCACAACACCATTCGGCTTGCCTTGTATTCCAACAGGTTCCTGATCAAAAATCAGGAGCTCGTAGGCGCGTCCTGGAACTTCATCAGCAAACCCTACATTCGCAGAGGCATCATCAACGGACTGTGGAGTTCGGTGATGGCCATCGCGGCGCTCATTGCCGTGCTTTGGGGCATTCAGAAAAGAATTCCCGAAATCACGCAACTCCAGGACCAAAACGGCATCCTTGCAATCTTTACCAGCCTCATCGCACTCGGTGTGCTGATTTCTGGATTGAGTACCTACCTGGTGGTGAATAAATTTTTGCGCATGCGCGTCGACGACCTTTATTAACACCCGTCGGCCCACAACAAAGACACGAAACTCAACCATGGCTAAACAACCAGCCCGGCGCCCATCGCCAACACCGCAAAAACCTCAGGCCAACGCACCGCAACAGCGCAAAACCGCTCCGGCCCCCGTGCGCCGCAGTGAAAAGAAAGAAAGCCTGTTCGGCGCTGGCAGCCGCGAACTCATCTACGGACCAACCCAGTTCCGCATCATGGGCATCGGCCTGGCACTGGTCATCCTCGGTCTTATCCTCATGGCTGGCGGCGCACAAAACGACCCAAACACCTGGAACGAAAACGCCATCTATTCGTTCCGACGCATCACCCTTGCTCCCATCACCATGGTGGCAGGTTTTGTCGTGGTCGTTGTAGGTATTTTCAAAAAAAGTCCTGCAGAAGCCGGATTCACACCCATTTCTGAAACGGAACCTGCCTCCGAATGAACCTGCTTCAGGCCATCATCCTGGCCATCGTGGAAGGGCTCACGGAGTTTTTGCCAGTGTCGTCTACAGGCCACATGATCATTGCATCCACGGCCATGGGCATCGCCTCAAACCCTTTTGTAAAGGTGTTCACCGTAGCCATTCAACTCGGCGCCATTCTGTCGGTCGTTGTACTTTATTGGAAACATTTTTTCAAAAGCTGGACGTTTTACCTCCGCCTTTTTGTAGCCTTCATCCCAGCCCTGGTGTTCGGTTTGCTGCTTAAGGACTACATCGATCTCCTGCTTGGCAACATTCTCGTCGTGGCTTTTATGCTCATTGCCGGCGGTATCGTTTTTTTGTTTCTCGACAGTTATTTCGACAAACAAAGCCAACGCGACTCATCCATCGACGACCTCACCCTGCCCAAAGCTTTCCGCATCGGTTTGTTTCAGGTGATCGCCATGGCGCCCGGCGTAAGCCGCTCGGCTGCCACCATCATCGGCGGACTCACACAAGGCCTCAACCCCAAAACCGCCGCCGAATTTTCGTTTTTCCTCGCCGTTCCTACCATGTTCGCCGCTACCGTATATTCGCTCTACGATTTTTTCAAAGAACCCGGCAACACTTTCACCTCCAACGACCTGCTCCTGCTCGCCGTGGGCAACCTCGTCGCCTTCGTGGTGGCCATGCTCGCCATCCGGTCGTTCATCACATTCCTTACCAAAAACGGGTTCAAGTTGTTCGGTTATTACCGCATTGCCGTTGGGCTTATCATTTTGGCGCTTTGGGCCATGGGGAAATTGGATCAGGTGAACCTGGATAATTTTTGATTTTTTGGCATACCCTTAGTGTGGTTCACCACAGATTTACACGGAGTTACACAGAGTAAAAACACAGAGCTTGTCTTTATTTGAATTCAACTCTGTGCTTTTCCTACGTGTAACTCTCTCGTGAATTACGCTACCAGCTCCAGGAAACCAACTTTGGTCACTCCAATACTTAATAAATCATTTCATATGAAATTATTTACCATTACATTTAATTTATGAAAACCCTCTTAACCACCTTCCTACTATGCTTTAGCGCAAACCTGTTCGCCCAAACCGAAACCATCCAGCGCCGATTTTGCAAACAGCGTATTGAAGGACTCAGTCCTCAACGCATCGTTTCCTTTGGCTACGATGTTTACCTTCCCTATACCATGGTATTTTCGCCGTTGGGCGAATACCCGCCAGGCTCCAACACCGTGCCCGTGGCCGAACGTGCCGACGCGCAATATTCCGGAGGTTTTCGGGCTGCACTGCTCATTCCGGTCTACAACAAAGAAGCAGGTACGTTTGCCTTCAATCTGCAATACCGCAACACCGAATACGCCCTGGAAAACATCGAAACGCCCGACCCACATGGACTTACGGAGGCACTCGACGAAAACGGCCTGCAAGTGCTCAGCGCCGGGTTAACGTTTTTCAAACCACTGAACCTGAAACACTACCTTCAGGGTCAATACATCACCGAACTGGGCGGCGATTACCAATGGGACAATCCGCAGTCGCTCCAGTACCTCCGCCACTCCGTCGCCATCATGTGGGGCAAAAAGGTGCACGAACGTAAGCAATGGGGCCTCGGCCTTTCCAGTACCTACCGCGGAGGCGCAGCAAATATTTTTCCGGTGTTACAGTTCAACTGGACTTCCTCCCACACCCCTTGGGGTGTCGAAATCCTGCTGCCCGCCAAAGCACAGGTGCGGTACAGTTTTAGCCCCAACCACATGTTGTTCGCCGGGTTTGAACTCGAAGGCGCGAGCATGCGTATCGGACGGCTTTCCGCCAACGGCAATTCGTTCGAAATACGCCGAAGTGAGCTTCGTCCGCGCTTCGAATACATGCAAAAAGTATGGAAAGGCGTTTGGTTTTCCGCCTCCGCAGGCTTGCGTATGAACTGGAGCTACCACGGCGATATCCTGCCAGAGGGTAAGGATTTTTTCAGGAACCTGTTTATGGACAAACCTTTCGCGATGTACAACGACCTTGGCAATCCGTTGTTTTTCCAGGTGGGAATTCATTATGTGGCGTTTTGACTTTCTAAAAATCCCTTAATCGGATCCTTTATGCCCTAAAATTCGGATCCCTCGCTTTGCTCGGGACAAGTCCTGATTTACCTTTGAGCCATGAAACAGCTCATCGAATGCGTGCCCAATTTCTCGGAAGGCCGCGACCCACAGGTCATCAAACAAATCACCGATGTCATCGAAACCATCGAAGGTGTTAAACTGCTCGATGTGGATCCCGGCCAGGCGACCAACCGCACCGTCGTCACGTTTGTGGGCGAGCCTGGTCCGGTGATCGAAGCTGCCTTCCTGGCCATCCAAAAAGCCAGCGAGTTGATTGACATGCGTTCACACACGGGCGAACACCCGCGCATGGGCGCCACCGATGTGTGTCCGCTCATCCCCATCGCCAACATCAGCATGGAGGAAACAGCAGAATGGGCCCGCCGTCTGGGCGAACGCGTTGGCAACGAATTAAACCTACCCGTTTACCTCTACGAAGCAGCCGCAAGCAGTCCGGAACGTAAAAACCTGGCCGTCATCCGCGCTGGCGAATACGAAGGACTGCCCGAAAAACTCAAAAATCCGGAGTGGAAACCTGACTTCGGTGAAGCCCGTTTCAACGCGAAAAGTGGCGCAACCGTCATCGGCGCACGCGATTTCCTCATCGCTTTCAACGTAAACCTTAACACCACTTCGGTGCGCCGCGCCAACTCGGTAGCCTTCGACGTGCGTGAAATAGGCCGCGTGGTGAACGACTCAAGCGGCAAACCCATGAAAGGCGCCGATGGTGAACCCGTGCGCCAGCCCGGCGAACTAAAAGGTGTGAAAGGCATCGGCTGGTTCATCGAAGAGTATGGCATCGCACAAATATCGATGAACATCACTGACGTGCGGGCAA
>JBBSDH010000237.1:0-6501 GCA_038249605.1 Chitinophagales bacterium
CTTTTTCATGGTGGTGTAACAAGTCAGACTTCAAAGGGTTTGGTAAAAATAGCGCATACGATTACATTTGGGTCAAACCATTTTTTAATAGAAAAAAAAATGAATATAAATCATAATCCATTACTCCGAAATTACACATCAAAAATTATTTTATATGCCTGTGCCGCGTTAATTCTCCTTTTTAGTCTGTGGCTTTTCCCGAAATGGAACAAGACCCTTACCGAAGCCGCCATAGGTTGGGATGTTTCCGGCTATTACGCTTACCTGCCTGCCTTTTTCATTTACCAGGACGTTAAAAAAGCGGCGTTTCTCGACCCGATGCTGGAGAAATACCGATTTACTCCCTCCAAATCACAAGGTTTCTACAACTGGACGGGCAATTACATCTTCAAATATTCCATGGGCCAGGCTTTGCAGTACCTGCCCTGGTTTGCCGTGGCGCATGGGGTTGCTGCTCCGCTGGGTTACCCGGCAGACGGTTATTCATTGCCCTACCAGGCCGCCATCGCGTGGGGAAGTTTGCTGGTAGCCATTCTTGGACTTTGCGTGGCCAGGCGCAATTTGCTCGTTTATTTTTCAGACAAAACCACGGCGCTTGCCTTGTTTCTACTGGTTTTCGGAACCAATTATTTGAATTACGCCTCCGTCGATGGGGCCATGACGCACAACTGGTTGTTTACCTGTCTCAGTTTGCTCGTGTTTGCCACCATCCGCTTTTATCAAAAACCGGGTTTGGGTTGGGCGGTTGCCATCGGTGGTTTGGTGGGCTGGGCTGCGCTTACCAGACCTACGGAAATGGTTGCTGTGATCATTCCGTTGCTTTGGGGTGTGAGCAACTGGGAGGATTTGAAGCGACGTTTTTTGTTTGTAAAAAAACATTTCATCCAATACGCCGTAGCGGCAGCAGTTTGTACAGCGGTAGGCTTTTTGCAACTGGCTTATTGGAAATACGCGGGCAGCGAATGGATCATTTACAGTTACGAGGATCAGGGATTCCAATGGTTCAACCCGTATTTCATAGAGGTTTTGTTCAGTTACCGGTGCGGCTGGTTGGTGTATTCACCCATGATGTTTTTTGGCGTAGCCGGATTGTATTTTTTGTACCGTCAAAAACGCGATGTTTTCCCGGCAGTAGTGTTGTTTCTTGCAGTAACGTTGTACATCGTTTCAGCATGGAGCATCTGGTGGTACGGCGGCAGTCTGGGCATTCGGGCTTTGGTGCAGAGCTACGCCTTGTGGGTATTTCCGTTGGCAGCGTTTTCCCAATGGGTTTTGGAAAAAAAGGCGCGTTTGTGGGTATTTGCGCCCGTAGCTATGGTCTTTTGCGCGTACAACATTTGGTGGACGGTTCAGTCCCACCAATCCGAAGGCGTATTTGTTTCCGAGCAAATGAACAAGGCGTATTTTTGGAAAGTTTTGGGTAAAAACCGTTTGAACCGCGACTGGCTGATGTTGCTCGATTCGAAGGAGGCGTTGAGCACAGAGGATTTTTCAAAAGCTTCGGTTGTTTTTCAAAGCAATTTTGAAACTGATACTTTGGGAGTAACCTCGGAAAAAACCATTGAGGGCAAAAAATCCATGTTGCTCGACGGCCAACAGCAATTTTCACCCAATTTTTCTTTACAACTCAATGGCAAAACTACCGGCTATCTCCGCACCACCCTAACTTTCGCTTGTGACCCAAAGGAATGGGAAGTTTGGCGCATGACGCAGGCCATCGTGCAGTTTAAAAAAGATGGACAAGCCGTAAAAAGCAACATGGTACGCCTGCAACGCCACGTCAACGGCAACGAGGTGAAAACCATTTCATTCGATACAAGTTTACCCGAAGAGGCTTTTGATGAAGCTATGTTGTTCTTCTGGAACGGAGAAGGGGAAAAGCAAATACGAATAGATGGGGTGAAGGTTTTGTGGGTGGAATAAACTTAAGTCGACAGTCGACAGTCGTGCTGACTGTTGACTGCCGACTATCGGCTTACTTCCCAAACCCAATACCTCTTCTCTGGAACACCGACAATTTATCCTTGTCGAAGGTAAACGTCGATACGTCGTTCAGCTCGACGGTGTGCAGATCTTCCTCGGAATGTTCCTTATTGTCGTGCATGCGCAGGTTTTGGTTTTTGATGGTTTCCATCACTACCTGCCGCACCGTGCGGGCGTTGCCGAAGTATTTGTCGCGGAACTGGTACAAAAACACGAAGTATTTGCCCAGGTGTTCGCGGGCATCTTCTTCCACGCGGTAGTTTTCCTGTTGGAACATGTGCAAGGCGATTTCCAGCAGTTCTTCTGGTGCATAGTCTTCAAAGCGGAATATTTTGTCGAAACGGCTGGCGAGACCCGGGTTGGCCTTCAGGAAGGCGTCCATGTTTTCGGGATAACCGGCCACGAACACAAAAAATTCGCCGCGGTGGTCTTCCATCCGTTTGAGCAGGGTCTGTATGGCCTCGTCGCCGAAGTCGCCCTGTGAGCTGCGTCCGCTCGATGTGAGTGCATACGCCTCATCGATGAACAACACGCCGCCCATGGCTTCCTCAATGCGTTCGGCGGTTTTAATGGCTGTTTGGCCCACGTAGCCAGCCACCAATCCCTGGCGGTCGGTTTCAATCATGTGGCCGCGTTCGAGCACGCCGAGGGCCTTGTAAATTTTGGTCAGGATACGCGCCACCGTGGTTTTGCCCGTGCCCGGATTGCCCACGAGCACCGTGTGCAGGTAAAAACGCCCTAGCACATCGCGGCGGGCATCGCGGTAAAAACGCACGAGGTTCACCAGTTCGCGGATCTCTTTTTTCACATTTTGCATGCCGATGAGGCTGTCGAGCTCGTGCAGGGCTGCGGCGAGCAGACTTTCGTCCACGGGTATGCTGGGCAGGGCGCGTTTGGTGGTGATTTGCACTTTTTCCACGTCTTCTCCGGTGATCAGGCGCAGACCGTCGGGTGCGAGTTGGCGCACATCGGGCTGGGCCATAAGGCGCAAACCCAGTTGCAGCTTGGCTTTGTCGATGAGGTCGTGCACAAAACGTGCATTGCCGAAGCTGCGGTCGCGGCGGCGGAAAGCCTCGAGGATGTATTCGTCGATGCGCAGTTTGGCATCGGGCGTGAGGGTTACTTCTTTTTCGCGGGATGCGTATTCGCCGATTTGGCTAAGTTCCTGTGGCAGGTAGTCGTTGAACTCGAACGTGAGTTTGAAACGGCTGCGCAGGCCCGGGTTGGAGTCGAGGAAAGTTTTCATTTCCCTTGGGTAACCGGCTACAATGACGGCCAGGTCGCCTGGACCGTTGGACAGTTCTTTCACCAAAATTTCGATCACTTCTTTGCCGAAGTCTTTGGAGTCTTCGGCCGAGCGTGCGAGGGCATAAGCTTCGTCGATGAAAAGAACGCCTCCTCGTGCCATTTCGATGGCGTCTTTCACTTTGGGTGCTGTTTGACCAATGTATTCGCCCACGAGGTCGGTTCGGTCCACTTCATGCACGTGGCCTTTGGTGAGCAGGCCCATTTTGCGGTACAAGCGGCCCATCATTTTGGCCACCGTGGTTTTGCCCGTGCCTGGGTTGCCGATGAATACGGAGTGGACGTTGATGCCGTCCTTCTCGCTGAAGCCGCGTTCTTTGCGCAGTTGCAGGAACTGGATGTACTGGGCGTGTTCGCGTACTTTTTGTTTGATCTCGTTGAGTCCGATGAGGGCGTCGAGTTTGACCAAAACCTCTTCGAAACTCTCGTTGTCGTCTTCTTCGGGTGTCAGTAGGATGTGCTGTCCTTTGTCGGGCAGCCATACGCCATTGATGCCTTCATCCCAGTCGGCTCCCACTTCAAAAGGCATGACGGCCAGGAGCTGGTCCATAAACACAATTTCGGCTGTGTAGCGGTCGTCGCGCCAGGAGCCTTTCACGTTGCTGCCCCAGCCTGCGGTAATTTTAACACCGTCGTCGGCTTTTTCCACTCGGTGCAGGCGCACCACCTGGCCTTTTAGTTCGCGGGCTTCGTTGTAAAATTTGATGAACAGTTCGCACTGCCATTGTTTGCTCAAAAGGATGTTTTTGAGCACCACTTCGGCATAGATGTATCGGGTTTCCTCGCCGTTGAAGCGGCGCAGGTAAAGGCGTTCGAACTCGGGCGTATCGTCGTAGGGCCCTTCGTACATGCGCAGGGATGCGATGTTGCAGTAGGGATTGTCGATTTTGGTGACCGGCTGGCCACCATCCTCGACGTAGAAATATTTGGTGGCTACTTTTTCACCTTCGATCCAGGCCTCCCAATAGTAAGCGCCTTTTTTCCAAAAAACGCCTTCTTGTTTGTTGCCCCATCCTTCGCGGATGTATCCTACGGGGTCGTATTTGCTCACTTTGCGTCGAAACGGCAGCACACACACTTCTTTGCGCTGCTTTTTCATCATGTAGCAGCGCAATTCCACGTTCACCTCCCAATCCTCGATGTCGTAATACTTGTTGTAAAACGAAAGTTCGGCGTAGATGTAGGTTGTTTCGTGTTTGTCGAAAACCTGACGGTACTTTTTCTTATTGTCGGCAAGCCACTCCGTAGAGGAATATACTTTAACCTCCCGAAATTTCCAGCATTTGAACTCCGGAGTTTCGTTTGGTGGCTGCGATTGATGGGTTCCAAAATACATAAGTGCCTACTAAAGCTGCGTTGTGGGGTTGTTTCCCGTAATGGGTACCGCAAAAAAAGGGTTTATGTTGCCGAAAAATAGATTTTTTTTTCCACATTGCCAAAAAACCGCCGAACAACCTTTTTTTCGAACACCTTCGATCCTTATTTGTTTAGAGCTAGTCTAAAGTTACCTTTGCGTGAAATGAATAGGGAAACCGATTTTCCCGGACCAAACAAGCACCAATATTACCATGGCTACCATACGATTCCTTTTTGAGGACAAAAAAATACCGGAAAAAACAGTTACTGGCGACTTTTTGGATCAGTCGATCCTGGAAATTACAGAAGATTACGACGTACACCTCAACCACAACTGCGGCGGTGTTTGCGCCTGCTCCACATGCCATGTGTACATTGAGTCGGGCGAGTCGTTTATTGAAGAAATTTCCGACAAGGAAGAAGATTTCGTCGACCGCGCCACCATCCCCAGGCTGGAAAGCCGTTTGGGTTGCCAGTGCGTGATTCTCGACAACAATGCCGACATTACGGTGACCATTCCGGACCAGAGCTCCATCATAGGCCACGAACACTGACCTGTATTTTTGGGATTTTGAGACTCGTCCCGAGGCACCAGTGCCGCGTCCAGTGAATGACGTATGGTTTGGCGAAACCTATATTTTGCTCAATTGGGCATGAGGAGGGCGAAATGCGGAACATTTTAACCGACCAATAACGACATTGAGCGAAAAATAGGGCCGCGAAACTGTACGTTATTCATTGGACGCGGTACTAGGGATCTAAATTTTGATTCCACGCTCCGCTGGGATGACAAAATGGATTGGGATGATTGGATTTGATTATCCTATTACTCAATTACCTACAAACAATTAAGATAAACCAAAGACACATGCCTTTTCACGAATTTGACAACATGCCCATTGAGTGGGCCGACCACGAAGATGTGGCCATGAAACTTTACGAACGTTTTGGAGAAGAGTTCGATGAAAGTAAAATATACCGCGTGCGTTTCACGGATCTGCTGGACTGGATCCTGGAGATTCCCAATTTTGAAGGCAAACGCGATGACAGCAGCGAAGGCCACCTGGAGCAAATTCAATCCAAATGGGTATACGAATGGAGAGCCAACAACCGATAGTGCCTCCCACAGGCAGTAGCTTGCCCGAAGGCGCAGGCACGCTGGAACTGTTGAATTTGTTCGACAAAATGCGATCCGTGCGCGGCTTCGTTTTTGATGTGGACGGCGTATTTACCGACAACACCATCCAGGTCACCGAAGTGGGCGAATTGCTGCGCACCATGCACGTACGCGACGGGCAGGTGATCAAATGGGCCATCCGCGCCGGATTGCCTGTTGCCATCATCACCGGCGGCCGCTCGGAAGGCACGCGGAAAAGATTCATCGATCTCGGGGTAACCGAATACTACTCCAACATCCAGGAAAAAGGCGAAGCATTCACCGCATTTCTGCAACGCACAGGGTTGTCGGCCATACACATCTGTTACATGGGCGACGATTTGCCGGACTTGCCAGTTTTGCGCAAAGTGGGCCTCTCTTGCGCCCCGGCCGATGCTGTACCCGAAGTGCTTGCCGTGGTCGATTACGTGTCGCACCTACCGGGAGGATTCGGCTGCGTGCGCGACGTGGTGGAAAAGGTGCTGAAGTTGCAGGAGAAGTGGCCGAAGTATTAGCGCAGCGGGCCGTATTTGATTTACGAGATACGAAATACGGTTTTTGAAATTTGAAATTGAAATTCCAAATGAGGAACGTAAATATTCTAAATTTATCAAATATTTAAATTCAGAAATCAATATCAAATTTCAAACATCATATTTCGTATCTCGTATTTCAATTTTACATTTACCCAATGTATTTCC
>JBBSDH010000238.1:0-6448 GCA_038249605.1 Chitinophagales bacterium
GGTTTTATTTATGAAAACGATCTTGGCGACATAGAGAAAGCGCGCACTGTTTACGAAGGGTTTTTGAAAAAATATCCCAATGATCCGGACTTCGCCGACGATGCGCAAATGGCACTGAAAATGCTGGGCAAGTCGCCAGAGGAGATCATCAAGTCGTTTGAGAAGACACCGAAATAATGCAAGCGGCATTCCGCACCTTCGTTGAAAGCATCGGCAAAGAAAGTCGGCTTCGACTGGCGCCCACGCCGTCGGGCTATTTGCATGCAGGCAATGTTTTTAATTTTTTATTGAATTTCGTTGCCGCCAAAAGCAGGGGTGCTGGGTTGTTACTGCGCATCGACGACCTTGATACCGACCGCAAACGTACGGCGTACGTGCAGGATGTGTTTGTTACGCTTGAATGGCTCGGCATCCATTGGGACGACGGTCCGCGGTCAACCGACGATTTCGAAACCCATTGGGCCCAACACCTGCGACTCCCGCTTTACACCGACGCGTTACAAATTTTGCGCAGCAAAAACCTGATTTTTGCCTGCGGCAAATCACGCCGTGATCTTGCTGCTTTTGATGGGTTGTATCCTGAACATTTTCGTGAACAAGGGCTTGATCTCGACGCTTCTGATGTTGCCTGGCGGATCAAAACGCCGCCTGGTTTTCCTTTGGCCGATTTTGTGGTGCGCCGCCGCGACGGGTTGCCTGCTTACCAGATCGCCAGTGTGTGTGATGACCTGCATTTTGGTATTACCCATGCCGTTCGGGGCGCCGATTTGGAGGCGTCCACGACAGCGCAAAAGTATCTGGCAGCTTGTATGGGGGTTACGGCTTTTGCCACGATCAAATTTTTCCACCATCCTTTGTTGTTGGACGAAAAAGGTGGAAAATTATCCAAATCTGCCGGTTCAGAGGCTGTAAACACCTTAAGAGAGGGTAGGAAAGGACCGGAGAAAATCCTGGGAGATGCGGCGCGGTGGTTGGGATTGCCGACGGAAAGAACGTATTTTAAAGCAGCAGATTTGGTTGGGGAATAACCCGCCGATTAAAAGGCCCGTGAACCTTCTGCGGAAATCTTTACTTTTTTATCCACGTTGCTGGATTCAGCCTTTGCTTCTGGTGCCATAGTTCGAAATGCAATTCCGACGCACCGGTAATGGGGCTTGTGCTCACACGTCCGATGGTCTGGCGTGCTTGAACAACATCACCTTCAGCGAGGGTGGTTTCGCTCAGGTTGGAATACACGGTGTAGTAATTGCCGTGTTGAAGCAGGACGGTATAATCGGTGCCGGGCATGTAGCGCACCATGGACACTTTTCCGTCGTAAATGGCGGCAACCTGGGCGCCTTCATCGGTACGGATATCAATACCGTTGTTGTTGATTTCGATGTTTTTGATGGTTGGGTGTTTTTGCCGTCCGAATCCTTTGGAAACGAAACCGTCGTTTACCGGCCAGGGTAGTTTGCCCATTTTCTTTTTAAAATCGAGTGAGGTGGCGTCTTCGGGTGCAAAATCCGAAGGATTTTCGGTTCCTTCGGGTTTTGAGGTGACGGCTGGTTTGTCTGCTTTTTTACCGGAGGTAGCCGCGATGGGTTTGCGGGCTTCTTCCACCTTTTTACGTACCTCTCCTTCAATGACGGTTTCGATGGCCCGGTTGAGTTTTTCGCGGGCAGCCTGTTTTTGCTGCAATTCGTTGCGCAGGCGGGTTTCGTCGGTACTCAATGTTTGGAGCAGTTTCTCTTTGTCGGCCAGTTCGGTGCTCAGAGAGTATTGCTGTCCCTGCAAGCTGACCAGCAGGGTTTCTTTATCACGGCGGGAAGCCTCCAGTTCGTCGCTTCGTTTGGCAAGGATGGCCTGGGTAAAAGCGATGGATGAAGCTTGTTCGCGGCGGTATTGATCGTATTTGCGCAGGAACAACCAACGGCGGAAGGCCTGGTTGAGGCTTCCTGCGGAAAGAATGTACAAAAGCGGGTTGCTGAGTGTTTTGCGGCGGTAAGCGGTGCGGAGCATGTTGCCGTATTCGGCTTTCATGTTTTCCACGTCGAGCCCAAGAGAAGCGATCACAACGTTGTTGCGTTCCATGCCCGACTCGGCGCGTGATATTTCGAGTCCAAGGGTAGAAATCAGGTTTTCGCGTTGTTTGATTTGTTTTTCAAGGGTTTCGAAACGGTCAAGGGTGGCTTCTTTGGTGTGG
Source organism: Chitinophagales bacterium (assembly GCA_038249605.1). GTDB lineage: Bacteria > Bacteroidota > Bacteroidia > Chitinophagales > Saprospiraceae > M3007. The sequence continues at coordinate 2,186 of JBBSDH010000238.1, forward strand.
GTGGTTTTTTTGAGCATCTTGTCGGTGAGCTCAATTTCCCTCACCAGCTTGCGTCTTTTGTCTTCCAGCTCTTTTTTGGATTGCCCGTATCCGGCCATAGGCAGGCACAACCATACGGTGAGCAAAAGACACAAAATTTTGGATGCCTTAATCATTTTCAACGCGCTTGTAATGGTCGGGAATTTCGAACCTGAATTTGGGTTGTACATTGAATACGACATGATCAAATTTTATTTGCAGGCGCATGGATCCAGTTTCCGGGCTAAAAGCTTCGATGCGGCGAAGGTAAGGAAAGGCCTCGGCCTCTTCCGTTTTTTTGTACGAATCGTAGCTTAAAGAGATCAAACTTGCATCTTTTTGTCGGATAAACGTTTCATGCCTCAACAAAAAACTGCCTTCTTCGATGCGGTATTCGCTGCTGTATTGTGCATTGGCGCCGCTGAGTCGGTGCAAATCTTCCCGGATATCCGATTTGAGTTTTAAGTCTGGTAAAAAGTAGGCCGAAGCCAAAAGTACTTCCTGCAAAAGTGGAAAACCTTCGGGTATGCTGAATCTTCGCTGAAGGGATTCCAGATCTTCGGCGATGTATGTTTTATCCAGGCGGTTGAGTATAAAGGCCGAATCGGGTCGAATCATCGCGCGGATGGCTTCCAGACCAAATTTTTTAACATTTACAAAAATCACGCTGTCGCGAACCCAAATGATTTGCGCGTTGGCCGAGATGTTGTCACCATTGCCTTCGGCAAAGATATCGGCACGTGCCGTCATGGATTGCATGTCGCTCATGTCGCGGCGTCGCAATTGTTTTTGCAGGTATTCGGGCGATCGAACCGAAGAGGCGGGCTTGGCTGCGGTGATGCTGCCGCTTTTGCGTTTGCAACCAGATTCCTGAGCAGAGCTGAGAACAAACAATAAAAAAAGTGCCGCCGGAAATAGTAGGGATGGCCGGCATGAAGGAACAAAAGGGTAAGTCATGAATGTGTTTAGTCGTCTGTGTCGTCGCTTATCTGAATGAGGGCGCCGCTCAATTCGTTGTAACTGTGTTGATCACCTGCTTTTTTGGCTACAAGGCGACCTTGTTTGTAAACAGCCACGGCTTCATCCAGTCGTTCGAGTTGCTCGTACAGTTTTCCAAGATGGTAGTACAATCCAACGTAGTCGGGCGTTTCAGCATACAAACGCAAATAGTAGCCCAGCGCTTGTTCTTGGTCGCCTGTTTTTTCATGTTCTTTGGCCAGAGCAAACAAGGTAAATGGGTCGCCGGGTGTGCTGGCAAGCATTTGTTGCAACAATTCGAGTCGTTGGGACATGGGATACTTCTAAAAAATTAGCGAAAATTCGCTAAAACAATTGATCTTTATTGCTTGTTGATTAGTAACTTTGCGCTGCGAGTTGGGCATTTGTGCCAGTAGCTTGCTGCAAAGGTAGGGGCTATTTGCCCCAAACCGATACTTTTACAACGCCTTATCACCATTTTGCCATTTTTATGAAAATTCTGGTTTGTATCAGTCAAACTCCCGACACCACGTCAAAGATCTCCTTTAGCGCCGATGGGCTTACCTTCAACGAGGCTGGCGTTCAGTTCATCATGAACCCCTACGATGAATGGTATGCTTTGGTTCGCGCCTGCGAACTCCGCGAATCGCTTGGAGGTAGCGTAACTGCCCTTAATGTGGGTCCGGTAACCAACGAAACCACCATCCGCAAAGCGCTGGCCATCGGCGCCGACGAAGCCGTACGCATCGATGCTGTGCCACCAAGCAGCGCGTTTGTTGCCAAACAAATTGCAGCCTACGCCAAGGAACAAAATTTCGACCTCATTCTTTTGGGCAAAGAAACCATCGATTACAATGGCTCCGAAGTGGGCGCCATGGTGGCCGAACATCTTGATTTGCCTTATGTTTCCTATGCCACCAAACTCGACCTTAACGGCAATACCGCTACGGTTGAACGCGAAATTGAAGGTGGTGTTGAGGTCCTGGAGGTCGATTTGCCATTTGTTGCCAGCGCAGCCAAAGGCATGGCCGAACAACGCATCCCGAACATGCGAGGCATCATGTCCGCCCGCACCAAACCGCTTCATGTGATTGCCCCTGTAGCCTCCGACGAATCGGTTGAAACCCTGAAATTTACCCTACCACCCGCCAAAGCCGGCGTAAAACTGGTAAGCCCCGACAACATGGACGAACTCGTGCGACTGCTGCACGAAGAAGCCAAATCCATCTAATTTTCTTCACGACTCATCATACACAAATATGGTTCTCGTTTTTGCGGAAAGTCCGCGCGGACAAATCAAAAAAGCCTCTTTCGAAGCCGTTACGTACGGCAAAAAAGTGGCCGACCAACTCGGCACCTCCTGTGTAGCCGTCGTTCTTGGTACCAACGCCACCAACGCCAGCGAACTCGGTAAGTACGGCGCTTCCAAAGTGTTGCAAGTGGCCGATGCCGCTTTGAATGATTTTGACAGCCAAACCTACACTGCTGTTTTGGCCGATGTGGCCAAACAACAAGGTGCAAAAGTTGTGGTTTTATGCCACACTTCCACAGGCAAGGCCATTGCCGGCCGCTTGTCTGTTCGTCTTGGCGCAGGACTTGTTTCGGGCGTTACCAGCTTGCCCGAAGCAGGTACTTTCAACGTGCGCAAATCCGTTTTTTCGGGCAAAGCCATCGTTGATTACACCATTGCCAGCGATGTAAAAATCGTGTCGCTGATGGGTAACGCTGTACGTCCTGAAGCTTCGGGCAGCTCTGTAAGTGTTGAAAACATCAACGTAACGGTTCCTGCAGCTCGCATCCGGGTAAAATCGGTGAAAACCCAGGAAGGCACGGTTCCATTACCGGAAGCCGAAATCGTTGTTTCTGCCGGTCGAGGCATGAAAGAACCCACCAACTGGGGCATTGTGGAAGAACTGGCAACCACCCTTGGCGCCACCACAGCCTGCTCGCGCCCGGTGTCCGACAGCGGCTGGCGCCCCCACCACGAACACGTAGGACAAACAGGCATCGCCATTCGTCCGAACCTCTACATCGCCATCGGCATCAGCGGCGCCATCCAACACCTGGCCGGCGTGAACAACTCCAAAGTGATCGTGGTGATCAACAAAGATTCCGAGGCGCCGTTTTTCAAAGCAGCCGACTACGGTGTGGTGGGCGATTTGTTTGAAGTGGTACCACGTCTTACGGAGGCCATTAAGAAATTTAAAGCCGCACACTAAAATAGTCCGCAGTGCGAAGTCCGGAGTCGCGCGGGGGCCGGATTGGAAAAAGATGAGTCGTCCTGGATATGGGATGGCTCATGTTTTTTTTATTTTTAAAATACCTGCAATTAAAAATAATAAAACTTCCTTCAAGTCTTTTTGTTGAACAGCGGATAAGTATGCCGCTACTTTGCTAATTTTGCAGCCCCGAAAACAAACGGCAAAATCCTATTGTAAATGAAACGCATTGAACTGGACATCGTAGCCCTTTCACACAGCGTCACCCAGTCACACAATTATGCTGTGGTGCTGGGTGAGCGACGCGGTCAGCGACGCCTGCCAATTGTCATCGGCAGTTTTGAGGCCCAAGCCATCGCAGTAGCCATGGAGCGTATGGTGCCCAACCGTCCGCTTACGCACGATTTGTTCAAAAATACCCTTGATACCTTCGGTGTTCAACTCCGGGAAGTAGTGATCAACAATCTGCTCGACGGCATTTTTTATGCCCGTCTGGTGTGTGTTAAAAACGGAGAGACCTTCGAAATCGATTCCCGTACCTCGGATGCCATCGCCATGGCCGTACGTTTCGATTGCCCCATCTATACTTACGATTTCATCCTTGAGGCTGCCGGTGTTGTGCTGGAAGAACAAGAAGATGACGATGCTACCCGTACAGGTGGCATCATTCAGGCACAAGCGCCGCTTGTTGAAAGCGACGCCATCGAAACCTTTAACGTTGACCAACTGCAACGCAAGCTCCAGGAAGTGCTCGAACAGGAAGATTATGAAATGGCCGCAAGGATAAGGGATGAACTGAAACGCCGCGAAGCCTGACCTGGATTTTTAGGATTTTGAGATTGGGATTCAGTTTCCAAGCTTCGCTTGGGGATCAAAAAAGGATTGGGAAGATTGGATTGGATTTTTTGGATGGATGGAATTTGGATTTTTAGGATTTTGAGATTGGGATTTTGATGGATTAAAAAAGGATTGGGAAGATTGGATTGGATTTTTTGGATGGATGGAATTTGGATTTTACTGGATTTAAGGAGCTGCGACGCTCCCGGCA
>JBBSDH010000239.1:0-6393 GCA_038249605.1 Chitinophagales bacterium
AAATACGTCGCGGAAAAGGTACTCTTCGGTGTTGATCGTGCTGGCTTGTCGCGGTGTAGGATCAAAACCACCCATGTTGCCACCTCCAAAATTTTGCAAAAAGGCGTTGTAATTGTTCAGATCGATGCCCTGTGCGGGGAAAACCAAAACGTTGCCGCCGTTTTGCACGAACGTTTTAAGTTCTTGTGCAAGTCCCGACGAAACCGTGCTCAGTTCGTTGAGCACGATGAGCTGGTATTCGGGGAAACGCGCGTAGTCCAGGGCTTTGGCGTCGGCCTGGGCGAGTTGAAAATAAGGTGCGCCCGCGAAGGCATTGTTGAGGTAGCGGTTGGGCACTGTGCCGTTGATGCTGAGTACGCGTATGCGCTCAGCGACATAAAAAGAAAGGTAATAATCGTCGTCGAACTCCACCGGAAAATCGGTTACCGATACCCTTGCTTCATGCCAGCCGGGGTGCAGGATGTTGAAGCTCACGGTATCGGTACGGGAGCTGCGGGCGGGGATGCGCAGGGTACCTACGGGTTTGCTTTGTCCGTCGTGTTTCAACGATAGCCGCACTTCTTCGGCATCTTCGTCGCTGCGGTTGCTCACTTGCACGAGCAGGTTGGCGGGTTGATTCAGGATTTGCACGGGAGCGTCGAACCAGGCGCTGTCGATCGACAGGTTGTTTTCCTGCACGGCCTTCATGGGCACCAGGTTTACTTCGAGCAGGGTGTCTTTGAAAGCCGACAAGTCGGCGATGTTGTTTTGGAAATCGCTGACGACGAAGGCAATTTTATTTTCGGCTTTGCCGGTTTGCAGAGCCTGTTGCTGGCGAAGGAGTACTTTGGCCAAATCGCGTGAAGCCGGAGCGATGCGCACCTCTTCGATGCGGTTGAGGGCATCGTCGCGGCCAACGAGGCGTTGGTCGCGGCCTTCAAAGTCGTTGGTCAGAATTTGGAACCGGTCTTCGGGAGCGTAGGCGCTCACAATGTCGCGAGCGCGTTGTTTGGCGAGTTCGAGCAGGGGAGCGTTTTGGGAAAGGGCACCCATGCTGAAAGAGTTGTCGATGTAAACGCTGACTGCTTTTTCACCTTTTTTAACGTCGTTGTTGCGTGATAAAAAGGGTTGGGCAAAAGCGAGCACCATGCAGGCAATGGCCAGACAGCGCATGAGCAGCACCAAAAGATTGCGCAATTTCTGGCGGTTGCTCGTTTCCTCTTTCACTTCCTTCAAAAAACGTACGTTCGTGAAATACACACGTTTGAAACGGCGGAAATAAAAAAGGTGGATGATGATCGGAATGGCCAGTACGGCGAGGGCGGTTAAAAACCAGGGAAAAACAAACTGCATGGTCGAATCGGGAAAACACGGTCACAAAATCAGTACAAAGACGCTGTAAAACGACAATTGTTTTAAAGGATGCGCAAAATTGCACATTGTAAGCCAAACCATACCTTTCTTTTTCGACCAAAGGTTTGTGAAAAGCTTTCGATATTCGCACCGTATTAGCACAACCTCCGCCATGCAAGCATATCAGGACCTCCTCAGACACATTCTCCAAAACGGAACGCGCAAAAGCGACCGCACCGGTACGGGCACCATCAGCGTGTTCGGCTACCAGATGCGTTTCAACCTTCAAGACGGCTTTCCGCTGGTGACCACCAAAAAAGTACACCTCAAAAGTGTGGTCCACGAACTGCTATGGTTCCTGCAGGGCGATACCAACATCCTATACCTTAAAGAAAACGGCGTAAGCATCTGGAACGAATGGGCAGACCCACAGTCGGGCGACCTCGGTCCGGTGTACGGTAAACAATGGCGCTCGTGGGCTACGCCCGACGGACGGGTGATCGACCAGATGTCGGAGGTTATGCACACCATTCAAAAAAATCCGGACAGCCGCCGCATGGTAGTTTCAGCCTGGAATGTGGCCGATATCCCCGACATGGCCCTGGCGCCCTGCCATTGCCTTTTCCAGTTTTATGTGGCCGACGGACGCCTGTCGTGCCAGCTCTACCAGCGCAGCGCCGACGTATTCCTCGGGGTGCCTTTCAACATCGCCTCTTACGCTTTGCTTACCCAAATGATGGCCAAAGTAGCAGGTCTTGAACCAGGAGACTTTGTGCACACCTTCGGCGATGCTCACCTGTATGTGAACCACCTGGAACAAACCGAATTGCTGCTCAGCCGAGAACCGCGTGCACTGCCGCAAATGCACATCGCCTACGATAAGCAGGGTTTGTTCGATTTTCGATACGAAGATTTTGAGCTGCGCAATTACGATCCGTGGCCGGCCATAAAGGCGCCGGTGGCGGTTTAGTGGGCAGCAAGTTTGAAGGAAAATCTGACACAGTTACTTGAACACGTCGGTGACCTGCACCTTTTTCCGGTAAGTCATTTGTATTTTTCTTAATTTTGCATCTTCAAAATTAATCCTGTCAACAACATTATTAACCTGTTTTATGCTACCAACCATGCTTCAATCCAAAAACACGATTTCTTTGCTCATTTTGTTCGCCTTCGGTATTTCTGGACTTTGGGCCCAGCCTACACTGACCAACGCCTACTTTCCGGACATTGGTGAACTCGTTACTTCCTCCGTATCCAGCGATTCCAACGCCGTGAGCGAGGGTGCTGCGGGCGCCAACATCAGCTGGAATTTCTCCAGTCTTGTGCCTGCTTCTGGCACTTCTTTTACAACCAATTTCCAAACGCCAACAGGTACACCTTACGAACCATTTTTTCCAACATCCAACATCTGTGGCGTGAATTTTGTTCCGGAGGCAATTTATGGTTATTACCAAAAAACATCAACCGAGTTTAATTATCTCGGATTGGCAACCATGGATTTTTCAATCGTTTACAACAACCCGCAAACCCTGATGAAAGTGCCGCTTTCCTTCAATGGTTCTTTTACCGATGTTTTTTGGGGAAGCATCGATGCCAGCGGCTTCCTGTTCAATATTTATGGGGAAAACGAATCCAAGTACGATGCATACGGTACATTGATCCTGCCCATCGGTACGTACAGCAACGCCATTCGGGTAAAATCGGTGACGGAAAACCGCGATACGGCCGATTTCGGTGGCCTTTTAAACATTTCCAACACCACCACCACCTCGTACGAATGGTATGCGGCATCGCTGCCAGGTCCATTGGCATCAATCGCCTACACCGAAGGCATAAGCATCAGTCTTGTTCCAGGTTTCCCACCGATGGAAGAAGAAATTCCACTTTCCAAATCGATCAGCTTTATCACCGACTTTTTGTCGGGCGTGGTTGAAGTGCCCCAACTCAACGGCATCGATATGGCGTTCCGTGGTGCCAATCCTGTGGCCGATGTGCTTGCTTTGGACATGGTATCGGCTACCGCCGGGGAAACCCTGCAACTGCAGGTTTACAGCCGCAACGGACAGCTTGTTTCTACCCAAAACATCACCTCCAACGGTGCCACACTCAGCGTTGATGTAAACGTAACCGGTTGCTCACCAGGCATGTACTTCGTGAGCATCACAGACGGCAATGCGCGTTTGAGCAAGGGCTTTGTGAAAATATAATTTTAAAGTTTAAAGTTTAAAGTTTAAAGTTTAAAGTTTAAAGTGTTTTGATTTAAGGATTTAGATGGATAAGTCAGGAGCCATTCCGAAAAATTCGGAATGGCTTTTTTTATTTTATGAAAACATAGAGAGGTTCGTTTTGGGAATGGGGGATGTATGTTGTTTCCATAACGGATGGGAAAGGCAAGGTCAGTAAGCGGTGGATAAAGATGTAACGGAAGGCTTCGTCCGTTGTTTACCCCTTCATAAACCGTTGAGCAATACCCAGCGACCGGAACGTAAAACGTTTTTTGTCGCGGTGGGCGCCGCTGCGTTGCAGGATGTCTTTGAGGGCTTCAATCACACGCAGGGTATATCCGCCTTTATTGATCATGACGCATTCTGCGAAGGCGGCGTGCGCGGCATCGGTAACTTCGGATCGTGTCGCTAGTCCCGATTTGTTGAGTGTTTCCATTACCTGGGTTGCCCAAATGACGGGCACATGGGCAGCTTCGCAAATCCATAGGATTTCTTCCTGGATTTCACTCAAACGTTCAAACCCGATCTCTACAGCCAGGTCGCCACGGGCGATCATGACGCCAAAAACATGGCGTTTCATGCCCTGAAGTAAAAGCGTGGGCAGGTTGTTCACAGCCTCTGGCGTTTCTATTTTCAATATGATGCCTGGTGAGTCGCCATCACCGAGCAAGTCTTGCAGGCGTTCAAGGTCTGCCGGTGTTCGTACAAAGGAATAACCAATAAGGTGGGCGTTTTGCCGGATGAAAGGCAGTGAGGCTTCGTCCTCGGTGGTCAGGCTGTTTACCAGCAGTGTTGAATCAGGGAAATTGATGCCTTTTTCGGCTTTAAGCTTGGGTTTGGCGCCCGAGCAACGCATCACCAGCAAGGTTGCCACACCTTTTTTAACCTTGTCCACCACCGCTTCATATTTACCGTCGTCGAACAATACGCGGTTGCCTTTGCGGAGTTGCTGAACGATGCCTGGCAGGGTACAACCCAAAACCACCCGTTTGGAATCGTATGTAGCATCCTGTTCGGCCAAATAAATGTAGCGGCCTTCGGTGAGTTTGGCGCGGCCTTTTTTGAGACCCTTGCCCAAAAGAACTGTCCGGATCTTGGGTCCCGCCAGGTCGGTATAAATTTTACATGGCAAACCTGTTTCTGCACTGGCGCGACGTACATTTTCAACCATTTTAAGCCAGACGGGTTCATTGTCGTGCGCGCAATTGATGCGCGCCACGTTCATGCCGGCTTGCAGAAGTTGACGAACGGATTGGTAATCGTCGGCATGCCCGGTATCGAACGTGACCATCAGGTGGGGGATGGTTGGGTTGCTTTTGCGTCCGAAAAGCAGTTCCGCGTGTTTGTCGAGTAGCTGTCGGGCAAAATGTTGATTACACTTGGACAGTTGGCTTGGTGCGATTTTCACACCCAATCGTTCAAGTATGGCCTGAAGTTGTCGCAACGTATGGCCTTCTGAGCTGGCGAGCGACGACAAGCCGGTTTCGTGCAGGTTTTCCTGCAATTGCCGTATGTCTTCGGCGCGCAGGGTGAGGTAATGCAACAAATTGCGCGCGCTGGCTTGTTGATTCGGGTACAGGGAGTTGATCAGGTTTTTGCGCAAACGAACGGATTCCAGCATGTTTTGCTGAAGTTGTTCAAGTGCCTTTCGTATTTCCTGCAACATGAAGGTTTGTTGAAAACAGCGCAAATTCAGATCCCTCGTGAAAAACTCGGGACAAGTCCTGATTAAAACCAGCCGAGAAAAGGTTCTTCGAGGATGTTTTTGAGTTCCTGAAGGAAACGAGCCGCGTCGGACCCATTGATCACGCGGTGGTCCCAGCCGATGGTCATGGGCATCATGAGGCGGGGTTCAAAGGCTGTACCGTTCCAGTGGGGTTCCATGCTTGCAGCCGTGATGCTGATGATGGCTGTTTGGGGCCAGTTCACGATGGAAAGCATGTTGGTGCCGCCGATACCGCCGATGTTGGAAACGGAAAACGTGCCGCCTTCCATGTCTTCGGGTTTGTTTTTGTTGTCGCGTGTGCGCGTCGAAAGTTCGGTAAGTTCGATGGATATGTCCACCAGTCCCTTTTGGTCGGCATTTTTGATCACGGGTACCAACAGCCCGCGTGGTGTATCCACAGCAATACCGATGTTGATGAATTTTTTGTGAATAACTTCGTTTTTATCCGGATCGAAGCTGGTGTTGAACTGTGGCATTTTGCGCAACACGGCTGCCAGCGCTTTGGTAAGAATGGCTGTGATGGTAAGGCTGCCTCCGGCCGCTTTTACACGGTCCTTGTATTGCTGGCGCAGTTCTTCAAGTTTGGTGATGTCGGCTTTTTCCGAAATCCAGGCGTGTGGGATGGCATTGAAAGCGTACACCATGTTGTCGGCTGTGATCTGGCCGATGCGGGTAAGAGGCACACGCTCAACGGAACCAAATTTTTCAAAATTCGGCAGTTTTTTGTGCGCCATGGCGCTTCCGGGTGCTGCGGTTGTGCTTCCGCCGCCGGTGTCGATTTTTTTCTTTACAAAATCCAGGACGTCTTTGTACGAAATTCGTCCTGTGCCATCGGCCGGTGTTATGTCGCTGAGGTTAACGCTGAGTTCTTTGGCGCGTTTGCGTGCAAGCGGGCTGATGCGTTGTTTGCCGCCTGCAGAAGCCGTTGCTGCGGCGGGTGCGCTTGCGACGGCAGGAGCAGCAGGGACTGCGGCAACCACGGTGGCAGGGGCAACAGGGGCTGGCGCGGTGGCGGAAGCAGTTGCGCCAGACAGGCGTAAAACCACTGTTCCTTCGTTCACATCGTCGCCTTTTTTTACAAGAATGGCCTCTACGGTGCCGTCGGCGTCA
>JBBSDH010000240.1:0-6384 GCA_038249605.1 Chitinophagales bacterium
AATCCAATCAAAAATCCAATCCAATCAAAAATCCAATCCAATCAAAAATCCAATCCAATCAAAAATCCAATCCAATTAAAATCCAATCCAATCATCCAAATCCACAAATCCGTTCAAAATCCCAATCTCAAAATCCTAAAAATCCAGGTTAAGACTTTCTATAATAATGCACGCCCGCCCCGAACACCCAGCCTTCCTTACCCGATTTGGTGCGGACTTTAACCCAGTGGTCGGTAACTTTTTTGCCATCCAGATTCAACTCTTGAGTCCAGTCGGTTTTTTTGTTGAGGAAAAAAACTTTGTCGTTCACTTTCAGGGTAGCCAACACCGAAGCTTTGGTATTAGGCTCCGAGCGCACATTGAGGTCGTCAATCACCACGAAAAGCGTGGGGTACGTTTCGGCTTTTACGGCGGGTTCTTTGCTTTGGGTAGTTGTGGTGGCAGATTGGGCTTTTTCGGGCGAAACTTCTTTCAGTTTGGGCATCACACCTCTGGGCAGCATGGTCGGTTTTGTGACCACTGGCGTATCCGGTTCAGCGGGTTTTACGGTGGGTTTGGGGGAGGGTTTCACCACCGCACGTGCTGTATCGCGGCGTTTGGCGCGCATTTCTTTTTCTTCTTCTTCCAGAATATTTTCAAAATTACGTGTCGAAACAGAGCGTTTGTCGTTGCATTTCGATACCATCCACAGGGCAACGCTGAGGAAAAACACGATCAAAAGGATGGATTCTATGCGAGGAATTTTCATGATGCTGCAAAAGTGCGAAGAAGGGCTTAAATTTACCCACAAATTAACATCTAACCATCCCCCGCTGCGCCGCGACCTGTGATGGACCATGTCCGATTCTTTGCTCCACCAAATTGCCCTCACGCGTTTGCCGCAGGTGGGGGCCGTCACGGCCAAAACCCTCGTCAGCTACTGCGGCAGCGCTGAAGCCGTTTTCAGCGCCACCAAACGCGAACTTTTGCGCATCCCCGGCATCGGTCAGGCGACCGTAGCGGGCCTGAAACCCCACGACGCGCTGCTTGCTGCCGAGCGCGAGTTGGATTTTCTCCAACAACACGGCGTTGAAGCGCTTTTTTACACCGACAGCCGCTATCCACCCCGCCTTCGGCAAAATCCCGACTGTCCGGCCCTCCTCTTTTTTAAAGGTTCCGACCCTGCCCTGCTCGACGCTGCGCGCATCGTGGCCGTGGTGGGAACCCGGCAACCTACCGACTACGGCCGCGCCCTGTGTGAAGAACTTATCGACGGACTAATGCCCCTGGATGTGGTGGTGGTGAGCGGACTGGCATTTGGCATCGACATCACGGCTCACCGCCGCGCTTGCCAACAAGGTTTGCCCAACATCGGTGTTTTGGGGCATGGCCTGGGCAGCATTTACCCCAACCAGCACAAAAGCACTGCCCACAAAATGATCGAAAACGGCGGTTTGTTGAGCGAATACGTGCACGATGTGGGACCCGACCGCGAACATTTCCCCATGCGCAACCGCATCATCGCCGGGTTGTGCGACGCGCTTGTGGTGGTGGAAACGGGCCAAACAGGCGGCTCCATCATTTCGGCCGAACTGGCAGCCCAGTACACCCGCGAAGTGTTTGCTTTCCCTGGGCGAGTGCGCGACCAGAACAGCATCGGGTGCAACCAGCTCATCAAAAACAACAGGGCACACCTGATCGAATCGGTCGAGGATCTGGTAACACACATGGGCTGGACTGCCGAGGGCGCTTCCGCAACTTCGGTACAAACCAGCTTGTTCCCCGATCTCGACGACGACGAGTTGCGCCTTACTGCTTTGTTGCGCGAAAAGCCGGGATTGGCCATCGATGAGCTCAGCGATGCCGCCGGTTTGCTTCATGGAAATCTGGCCAGGCTGCTGCTTGGACTTGAATTCAAAGGGGTCATCCGAACTTTGCCAGGCAAACGTTACCGGATGTCGGGGTAATACCTGAACTTTGAGCTGTACCAACCTTGATTTACCAACCATGCCGCGCTTTTGGTTTAAATTTTTTCTGCTGTTGCCCCTTTTTCTGGTGTCACTTTCGTCGCATCGTCCGCCGGCAACCACCGGTGTTCGTCCTAAAAACGTCATTTTGCTCATAGGCGACGGTATGGGTGTTACGCAGGTAACGGCGGGTATGTACAGCAACAACAATTTCCTGCATTTGGAAGCATTTCCGATCACAGGCCTGATGAAAACCCACGCTGCCAAACAACTGGTCACCGATTCGGCGGCCGGAGCCACCGCATTTGCCTGTGGATGCAAAACATACAACGGCGCCATTGGCGTGTGTAAGGACAAAAAAGCCAGTCCTACCCTGCTCGAACAGGCGGAAGCCCTTGGCTTGGCAACCGGCATGGTGGCTACCAGCAGCATCACCCATGCCACACCGGCGTCGTTCATTGCACATGTGAAAGACAGGGGTATGAAAGAGGAAATTGCAGCTTATTTTTTGGAAACAGACATAGATTTGTTTGTTGGCGGCGGTATGGCCAATTTCAACAACCGTAAAACTGACCAACGCAATCTGGTTGCCGAACTGATCGCAAAAGGATACAATGTGTCGGATTTCCGGGACAGCCCGCTGCCCAATTCGAACCCACTAACTACCATGCCCTTTGCATGGTTTGCCGCCGATGAAGAGCCCGGTAAAGTATCCGAAGGGCGTACTTACCTACCCGACGCCACCTTTATGGCAGCCAATTTTTTAAAAAAACGCTCTGAAAAAGGGTTTTTTCTTATGGTAGAAGGTTCGCAAATCGATTGGGGTGGCCATGCTCAAAATGCAGAATACACCATTAAGGAAATGATCGATTTCGACAACGCCATCGGACGCGCCCTCGAATTCGCCCGTGCCGACGGTGAAACGCTGCTCATCGTCACTGCCGATCACGAAACCGGAGGAATGGCCATTGTACAAGGCTCCGAGATGGGGAACCTGGAAGTGCAGTTCGTAACCAACAGCCATACCGCTACCATGGTCCCTGTGTTTGCTTTCGGACCAGGCGCCGAGCTTTTCGGTGGCATCATCGACAACACGGACATTTACAAGAAAATTAAAACGTTGCTGGAGTTGTAAAAAGTCCGAAATACGAAATACAAAAAAAAATGCCCAATCACTTGTAAACCAAGCAATAGGGCATTTTTTCATTTAAATACCAAGCCGAACGCCGACTTTGAACTTTAAACTTCAAACTTCAAACTTTAAACTTTAAACTTCAAACTTTAAACTAAAAATTGTGGTGAGGAGACCAGCCCTACCCCCCAGATGGACTGGTCCCTCGCCCACGGGCTTAAGGTCGCATTCGACCTTACTTTTCAGAGGGCCCGCCAGGGAAACCTCCTGCGCCGGGAAGGCGCTTTTTTTAAAAAACGAAACGCGCTTTTCACGTTTGTTTCCTTTACTCTTTTAAACAAGTACTGTGCCAAAAAGTGCTTTGCGCCGTTTTTTAACAATTGCCTACCGTTATCTTGTACGAAATGCACGTAAAGGCAAACGGAGTACACCTTGGAGGTGCAGCTCACCGTAACATGTTGAGGTGCGCTGCATCTCCACGAATCATAGGAATTACTTCGGCCACAGATGTTTCGCGGCCATGCGGCTGAATCCCAAAAACTTAAACCCAGAAAGTATTTTCATAAAGTTGATTTTCTCTAATGCCACACAAAACTGATGTGCGTAAACCGCCCGCTTTGAGCACCCTGTTCTCCTCTTTGCGTCCCTAACCTCCGACAATTTGTCAGTTGAAACCCCAATGGCACACGCTTTGAACATGTATCTTAAATCATTTTGTAGCAACTAAAATCCACAACCTCCAAGCATATGATAAAAGGTAACATTGCTGTTCAGACGGAGAACATTTTCCCGATCATCAAAAAGTTCCTGTATTCGGACCACGAAATTTTCCTGCGCGAGCTTGTTTCCAACGCCGTTGACGCCACCACCAAACTCCAAGTGCTTGCCAATCGCGGTGAAGTGAAGGGTGAAATAGGCGATACCACCATTGAAGTCATCATCGACCCGGAAAACAAAACACTTACCATCCGCGACCGGGGCATCGGCATGACCGAAGACGAGGTGCAAAAATACCTCAACCAGATCGCATTCAGCAGCGCCGCCGAATTCCTGGAACGCTACCAGGACAGCGCCATCATCGGCCATTTTGGCCTGGGCTTTTATTCGGCTTTTATGGTGGCCGACAAAGTGGAGGTGCACACCCAATCGTGGAAGGAAGGCGCCGAAGCCGTGGTTTGGTCCTGCGACGGCACCCCGGAATTTACCCTTGAAAAACGCGAAAAAGCACACCGCGGCACCGACATCATCCTGCACATCAACGATGAAAACCAAGATTTTCTCGAACGCAGCCGCGTAGAGTCACTGCTCGACAAATACTGCCGTTTCCTGCCTATTCCCATACAGTTTGGTACCCGCACCGAATACGGCGAAGCAAAAGAAGGCGAAGAAGAAGAGTCCAAAACGGAAGTGCCGAACATCATCAACGAAACACACCCGCTGTGGAAAAAAACGCCCAGCGAGCTGTCCGACGAGGATTACCGCGCTTTTTACCGCTCCATGTATCCCATGGCGCCCGAGCCCATGTTTTGGATACACCTCAACATAGACTACCCTTTCAACCTCACCGGTGTGTTGTTTTTCCCAAAACTGGGCAACTCCATGGAGGTTACCCGCAACAAAATCCACCTGTACAGCAACCAAGTGTATGTGACCGACGACGTGCGCGACATCGTTCCTGAGTGGCTGCTCCTGCTTCACGGTGTGATCGACTCGCCAGATATTCCACTCAATGTCTCGCGCTCTTACCTTCAGAGCGACGGCAACGTGAAAAAAATCAGCGAATACATCACACGTAAAGTCGCCGACAAACTCCTGGAGCTTTTCCAAAACGACCGGAAAGCCTTCGAACAAAAATGGCGCGATCTGGGCGTGTTTGTCAAATACGGCATGATCTCCGACACGAAATTCCAGGACCGGGCCAAGGGGTATGTTTTGCTTGAAAATACCAGCGGCGAGTTCTTCACCCTGGATGAATACAAGGAAAAAATCAAAGTCAACCAAACCGACAAGCACAACAAATTAGTCGCCATTTACACCAGTGACGTACAGGGCCACGACGCCATCATCAAAGGCGCCAACAAACGCGGTTACGATGTGTTGAAAATGGAAGCCGTGCTCGACAACCACTGGATGCAGCACATGGAATACCACGGCGGCGAACTTGTGTTTGTACGTGTGGACTCCGATACGCTCGACAACCTCGTGCAGAAGGATGAAAAACGCACGTCGGTGCTTAGTGAAGGCGAAGAGACTACTCTTAAAGGCGTTTTCGAAAGCTTACTGAAAGACGAAGTGGGCGCCCGCGTTACGCTCAGCCCTTTGTCGCCCGACGAGCCGCCAGTACAGATCACCCGTCCGGAGTTCATGCGCCGCATGAAAGAGATGCAATCCATGCAAGGCATGGGCATGGGCGATTTCCCCGACAGCTTCAATGCTGTGGTGAATACCAACCACCCTTTGTTTGCCGGCAAACTGCTCAAACTGGAAGCTGAACCCGAACGTGAAAACATGGGCCGATATCTTGTTGATTTGGCGCTGTTGCAGCAGGGAATGCTTCGCGGAGAAGCGCTGACGAGGTTTGTAGACAAAACGCTGGAAAAATTGTAGGCTTTGGGCTAAGAATAGATTGTAGACAAAGAGCTATCCCGGTAAAGGGGTGGCTCTTTTTTTTGATAAAAGCTCGAAGCCTACGCCTTGTACATCTTTACCGTTGAAGCGCAGCGGTACATTCCCAAGGCTGTACGCCTCGGCTTGTATGATGCGGCCCGATGCGCTCAGCATGCTGCGCAGGCTGCCTGCCGTTTTTCCAAAAATATACCCGACCTTTACCCACTCTATCCACCACAAACCACCATCCTTTTCATGGCCACAGCGATTGCACCTGCCATAACCTATACCAATCCGGGTTTCGACACCCCTACCCTGCTCCACCTCTACGAACAGCTCGTAAGGCCCCGCATCATCGAAGAAAAAATGCTGAACCTGCTGCGCCAGGGCCGCATTTCCAAATGGTTTTCGGGCATCGGTCAGGAAGCCATTTCTGTAGGCGCCGCTTGTGCCCTCGAAGCCGATGAGGTCATTTTTACCATGCACCGCAACCTGGGCGTGTTCACCGCCCGCAACATGCCACTAGACCGCCTTTTTTGCCAATGGCAGGGCAAACGCCTCGGCTACACCAAAGCTCGCGACCGCTCTTTCCACTTCGGCGACATGGAACACCACATCGTAGGCATGATTTCCCACCTCGGCCCACAACTTTCACTTGCCGCCGGTGTGGCTCTGGCCCATAAAATGAAAAAAGAAGGA
>JBBSDH010000241.1:0-6345 GCA_038249605.1 Chitinophagales bacterium
AAAAGTATTCGGTTGATTGGTTCGAATTTTTAAGATGAATTTAAACAAACAGCAAATCAATATACTTGTACATTTTGCTGGTTGACAAAAATATATTTATTATCCGAAATATCCTTTTTTTTTTTTTGACTTTAACATATTGAATTTTTTACTTACTATCCCCTCCTAATTTTTTTGCTTGGTCGCATTTTTCAACCCATCCAACCCATTCATCCACCAAACAAAAAAGCCATGAACATGATTCGTCCCAACTTTTTGCGGGGTGATTCATGTTCATGGCTTCTTAACCAACCTTGCACC
This sequence comes from Chitinophagales bacterium, assembly GCA_038249605.1. Taxonomy (GTDB): domain Bacteria; phylum Bacteroidota; class Bacteroidia; order Chitinophagales; family Saprospiraceae; genus M3007. Next base: position 301 of record JBBSDH010000241.1, read on the forward strand.
GCCCTACCACGGATTCTGCACATCCGGATTGTTCACAAACGTCGTATCCGTAAGCGTGTGCAAAAATTTCACGATGGCACCTTGCTGGTAAGGTGTAAGTGGAATGAAAGATCCGTTGCCCACCGGGACGCCGATTTGCTGCACAAACGGGTCTTCATTGATCACTCCGTTCCCGTTTTTGGCGTAGCTTTTAACCACATTTTCCAAAGAAACAAAACGGCCGTCGTGCATGTACGGCGCCGTAAGCGCAATATTGCGGAGGGTTGGTGTGCGGAATTTACCGTTGTCGAACGGATTTCCGGTAACCTCTCCCCTGCCAAAGTCCTGAAATTCGGTGAGGGAACCTACACTGTCCAAACCGTTGTTGAAAAAATTGTTGCCAGTAAGCGTAATGCCGCCGTGGCAATGGAAACATTGGGCATCGGGCAAGCCAACATTCGCGCCTTCATCGAAAAACATGATTTTGCCGTCGAGCTCCTCATCGTCGAACACATCGAAATTGCCCGCCATGAACTGGTCGAACTTCGACGTTCCGCTGCTGATGAGGACGCGCTCAAACTGGGCAAGGGCCCTGGCGGCCAGTTCTTTGGTGATGTCGTTGCACGAACTGATGCCAAATGCCTCGCGGAACCAAGTCTGGTATTGTGGGTCGTCCCGAAGTTTGTCCAAAACGTCGGGCCACGTGTGGTGCATCTCAATGGGGTCTTCCACAGGAATCAAAGCCTGTTCTTCAAGCGTTTTCGAACGGCCGTCCCAAAACAAACCATTGGTGGCATAAGCAATGTTGAGCAGGCTCATGGAACTTCGGCGACCGGCAAAGCCGCTGATGCCCACCGATAACTTGCGGTTGTCGGTAAAACTGCCCTGCGGCAGGTGGCACGACGCGCACGACTGGGTGCTGTCGCCCGAAAGCATGGGGTCGTAAAACAAACGCCTTCCAAGTTGCACACCTTGCAGGGTCATCGGGTTGTCGGCCGGAATGGGGATTTGCGGAAAATTGGCTGGTTTGATAATGGTGTACGGCTTTGGCGCAAAGGCGATGCCTCGCAAGTCGCATTCCACCGGCTCCGGCTCGTCTGGTTCGTCGGGTGTGCAATAAGGCAAAAAAACAGCCGCACTTGGCAGCAAAAGCAGCAGCCAAGTACGGGGTTTCAACAACAAACGGAAAGCGCTTGAAATCATGATTTTTACAGCTTAAATTCTGTAGCGTTCGAAAGGTTGTTCATCACTTTTACACCAAGTGCAACATTGTCGGCGCTGTGCGAAGTGGTGCGGTTGCTGGACACGTTTAAGTCGAGCACCTGCCCGTTAAACGTCATCAGTTTTTTCAAATCAAATTCGATCACCAAATCGGTATCGTCTTGAATATTGAGGTTCAGGTTCTTTTTGTACGTGACGTATGCCGCATCGGAACCGGTATGGTAAAAAATATTGGCTTCGGGCGTACCGTCGAGGTTGAGGTCGTAACGACCCTGAACTTTTGTAAAAATGTAGCTCTTCCAGCCCGTCCAGTATTCAATTTCACGTGAAAGCGGATGCTCTGCCGGAAAATCAGCGGGTTGCTTGGCATTTAGGTCAGATTTCACACCAAAGCCAAGCGAAAAGGCGTCGTATTGGCCGCTGGGAACTTCATAAGTGCGTTTGACTTCCACAGCAAGGTTGTTGGTAGCCTGGTCAGGGGTGAAATCAACCCATTCAATGTCACTAAGCTTGGTTTTGGTGCCACCGACAACAAGGGAAAGGTCGGACAAATAAGTATTGAAACGGTCGTAAAACAACTTGCTGTCACCATAGGCATACTCCTTGTATTTTTCGAGGGGCTGGCCGTCGTACAAAGCGCGGAACGTGACGTTGAGTTTTACTTTGGGCACCTCTTCGCTGCCACCGTCTTTACAGGATGCAAACGGCAATAAAAGCAGCAGGAGAGGAAACAAGCGGAATAATTTCATGTGTTTTGTGATTTGTGATTTGATTTAGAGCTTGTTCGGGATTTTGGTTAGAGGCGAAAGCGAGCAAATTTTATTTCAATTGAGGCAAAAATTATAGACGTAAAAGTGTGTCTACAGCGGAAATTTTAACGAAAGTGAAATAAAATTTGCCGTTTATAGCCCGAATCCAAAATCTCGAACAAGCTCAGACAAAGGTCCGACCTTTTGACGCGTAAAACACCCACAGGTTGCAGATTATACAGTACTTTTTAGTGTTTTTGCCAATCAAAGCAATTGAACGGACTACTTATTGGTAAATGTTGAAAACAGCCGGAAGGTTGTTTACCATCTGTGCTTTAGTGGCGGTATTGTCGCCGTTTGTCATATCCACATCGTTGAACAACGTCTTCCAGTCCGCCCGCAACCTGAGGTTGAAATCGTACCCGGATTCGTGGAGAAACACACCGTTTTGTACAATGAAAAAGGCGCCCACATCGAAACGGTTAAGCAGCAAGGTATCGGTGGGGCTGCCCGCGGAGGTATCGCGGTTGAACAACACGCGGGCAAACACGTAGGCGGTATCGCGACCGCGGTACAGGTTTTCATCCTGGTTGGCCAAAGGATGGCCGGCAGGAGCTTTGTTTGGAACAACCAGTTGCACATCGTCGTTTACACCAAACCGCATTTTTACCTGCTGAAAATTGCCGCTGGGACGGAATGTACCCACCTCATAACGTGTTGTGGGTACCCGCCGTATGAGTAGAAAGTCATCGGTGTAGGAGCTTTGCACTGTGTCGCCGGAGGTTGGGGATGGGTAATGAAAAAGGTTGACTGTATCGGAAACCTGCAGGGCTGTTCCGTTTTGGGTCAGGCTCATGTCAGACAAATAAAAAACGATGTTCCGAATGCGAAACCATTGTCCGAGGTTGTTCTGATAGGCCGTATCGGGTTTCCACACCAGCGTGTCGTAGGCGTTGTCGATGGACAGTACAAGCTGCGGGTATTTGCAGCAACAATCGTTGTCGGCTGAAGCGTCGAAATTGGTCGCCTCGATGTCGAGGCAACCTTTAACAGGTTCGTAGCAGGAAGACAAAAGCAGCGCTGCCACAAGTGCAGCGAAAAGGAAATGCAGTTTCATGTTTCAGGAACGTTTTTCCCGATCAAGTTCTTTCATGATCTGCCGGATGATTTGTTTGACCTGCGAAGAAAATTCGCGTTCAAGCATCCAGTGGAAGTAATTTTTTTCTTTCAAAAACACTTCATGCACGGGTTTTCCCGCATATTTTCCAAAATTGAATATTACAACGCCATCGGGCTGCACGCGCAATTTTTGCGTGGCATCGAGGAAATTTAAGTCGTTGGTAAACGTATGCAGCGTCTGGATGTCGTTTTTGATGGGTGCCTCTACCACTTTCCCTTCCTCGTCAATCAGGTCTTTGCCTTCGTAAGCGTGCAGCTGGCCTTTAAAAACATCGATGGTAGCTTTCACGTCGGCGAGGGCGTCGTGGGCGTCGGTGAGCTCCTGTCCGCAATAAAAGCGGTAAGCGGCTTTCAACGTACGCGGTTCCATTTTGTAAAAAATCCGTTGCACATCAAGCAGCCTGCGTTTACTCACATCAAACTCCATGCCCACGCGCGAAAACTCTTCCATCAGCATGGGCACGTCGAAACGGTTGGAGTTGTAACCTCCCAGGTCGCAATCGCCAATAAAATCCCAAATTTTTTGAGCCACCTGCTGAAATGTGGGCTTGTTGGCCAGATCCTTGGGCGTGATGCCATGTATCTGCATCGATTCTTCAGAAATGGGAATGCCCGGATTGATGAGCATCGACAGCTCGCTTTGCGGTTCGCCGTTTTTATGGAGTTTCACCAGAGCGATCTGCACGATGCGATCACGCACCACGTTGAGTCCGGTGGTTTCCACATCGAAAAAGACCAGGTCGCGGTCGAGGTTGATTTGTATGTTGTTCATGGCCGGGCGTTTGGCGCCGAGTTTATTTGCTTCCGATGTAGTCTTCTTCCTGTACGCCCAGTTTTTGGGCCGTCTCGGCTGCGCCGTGCAACTGAACGGGTTTGCTTACCCTGCGAAGCCTGATGTTGAGCATTTCAACAAAGAGTGAAAAGAAAATGGCAAAGTAAAGGTAACCTTTGGGCACAGACCCTTCGATGAAGTGGCCCAGATGGGCGGCTTCGGCGATGAGTGAAAAGCCGATGAGGATAAGGAAAGCCAAACCCAGCATTTGTACCGTCGGGTGGTTGTTTACAAAACGGCTTACCGAGCCTGCAAAAAGCATCATGACCAACACGGAAACAACTACGGCAATGATCATGATGACTATTTCGTTGGAAAGGCCGACGGCCGTAAGGATGGAATCGAACGAAAAGACGATGTTGATCAGTGTAATTTGCAGGATGGCAGCCTGAAGAGCTGCTTTGCCTTTTTTGCCACTGTCTACATTGGGATCGTCTGATTCCACAGGAGCTTCCAGTTTGTGGTGAATTTCGGTGGTGGCTTTATACAGCAAAAAAATGCCCCCGAGGAAAAGTATAAGCCCCTGTCCGGTTACTCCGCCATGCAGTCCAAGGAAATCGATGGTAAACAAAGGCGCGTCCATGCCGATGATCCAAACGATGGCGAAAAGCAGGGCAATACGCAAAACCATGGCCAGTATGAGACCGATGTTGCGGGCTTTGGCCTGGTCTTTTCCAGGTAATTTGCTTGAAATGATGGAAAGAAAAATAATGTTGTCGACGCCAAGCACAATTTCTAAAAAAGTGAGTGTCAGCAAACTGATCCAAACTTCACCCGAAGCAAAGTTGGGCATAGCAAGTAGGTACATGTTGTTTTGTTGTTTTTTTCAGGGGGCAATGTTACGCGATTTTTGGGAAGCATTCGGAAAAATCAAATGATCTGAATTTTGTCCCAACACCGACAAATCAACCTGTTTAAAAAACAAATCAAACGCATGAGGGTTATGTTTGTGAAAAAAACACAACCTACCCATGAAAAGAATCCTCTCTACTTTGTTGCTCTTCGCTGCTACAGCACCACTTTTTAGCCAGTCTATGGTAAAAAAGTACGTCATGATCGAGCATTTTACCAATTCACGTTGCTCCATTTGCGCCAGCCGCAATCCGGCGTTTTTTAACCTTATCGACGATTATCCGCAGGACGTACACCACATTTCCGTGCATCCTCCTGTACCCTACACCAACTGCGTCTTTTACCTTGCCAACACCGCCGACAACACCTCCATGGCTGCCCAATACGGCATCAACGGAACACCGCGCGTAGCACTGAATGGTGTCCTTACCAACCCAGGCAATCCACTGCTGCCATTGGCCACGCTCAACCAGTACCTCAACCAAATGAGTCCGCTCTACATCGAGGTGGCCGAAAGCGGTACAGGCGCCAACCGCAGCGTTGCCATTACCCTGCGCAACAACGGTGGCATACCCGCCGGCGACTACACACTCCTTGCCGCCGCTGTGGAAAAAACCATCAACCAAACCACCCCGAACGGCGAAAGCGTGCACCACAATGTGTTGCGCGACCTGATCACCGACGGCATCGACCTGGCGCCAATCGCCCTGAGCCAAGACATTACCGTTAACCTCGACTACACCTTGCAAGGCGCCTGGAATGCCAATGAAATGTACGTGCTCGCCTGGGTGCGCAACAACGACACCAAAGCCATCCTCAACAGCGGTACCCGTTTCGATCCGATCCTGGTGAGCACCAGCACGCCCGTTGTAGAATCCATTAAAGCATGGCCCAATCCGGCAACCGACGAAACCTGGGTGCAAACCACCGGAGAAACCATCCGGGATTTGCAAGTTTTCGGCGCCGATGGCCGCAGCCACCGCGTCGCTTTTTCACAATCCAACGACCGTGTGCGCCTGGAAATGAAATCGTTGCCCGCCGGATTGTACTACATCCGCCTGCAGGCAGATGAAAAAACATTTTCGGGAAAAGTGGTGAAACAGTAATTCGAATGCAGAATGTTTCGAATGCAGAATGCGGAATGCGGAATGCGGAAAATTTAGAATGCGGAATGCAGAATTCGGAATGGGGTAATTTCGGAAAAGAGGGGCGAAACAAAAATAAAGTTCAGAT
>JBBSDH010000242.1:0-6302 GCA_038249605.1 Chitinophagales bacterium
GTGGATGGGTTTGGTTCCGGCCCAGCTCAGTTCGAGCATGGAGCCGTAAGAGTCCGGTGTGGGACCGCTGATGGTGCCCGAAGCCATAAGGTCACCAACACACACATTGCAACCATTTACGGTGTGGTGTGTAAGCTGTTGCACCATAGACCAGTAAAGGTATTTAAAATTCGAACGAGAAACAATAGTTTCTGTTGAATTTAATGGTTTGATGGCAACTTCGAGCTCGATGTCGTAGTTTTTGGAACCTTTTTGCTTCAAATAATCGAGGGGCGCGGGGTCTTGCCTGGGACCTTTTACGCGGAAAGGTTCCAGGGCTTCCATCGGCACGATCCAGGGCGATACGCTGGAACCGAAGTTTTTGCCGAGGAAAGGGCCCAGGGGCACGTATTCCCAGCGCTGTATGTCGCGGGCACTCCAGTCGTTGAAAAGCAGCAGTCCGAAGATGTATTCCTCGGCTTTGTCCACCGCAATGGGTTCGCCCAGCGCGCTGTTTTTGCCCACCACAAAAGCGATTTCCAGTTCGAAATCGAGTTGTTTGCTGGGCGAAAAGACGGGTTTGGTTTCGCCTTTGGGCAATATTTGTCCATGCGGTCTTTTGATGGGTGTGCCGCTGATCACGATGGACGAGGCGCGACCGTGGTAACCCACAGGCAGCCAGCGCCAGTTGGGCAACAGGGCGTCGCCGTCGGGCCTAAACATCTTGCCCACGTTGGTGGCGTGCTCTATGCTGGAGTAAAAATCGGTGTAGTTGCCCACACGCACGGGCATTTGCATGGTGGCTTTGTCGCGGTTTGTGAGCAGGGCGTCTGCACCGTCAGGTTTTTGTTCTTGGGTGAGCCAGGCTTGCAGTTTTTTTCTGATGCTTTTGGTGACGGGTTTGCCCAGGGCGATGAAGTCATTGAGCGTGTCTTGGGCGAATATTTTGCTGTAAAAACGGCGTTTGCCGAAAAGTCCGGCGTTAGCGGCAGCTTCCAAGTCGAGGATGTGGTCGCCGATGGCCACGCCTGCACGTGCCCGGCCGTCGCCCATGTGGAAGATGCCGTAGGGGAGGTTGTGGACGGAAAAATCGGAGTTATCGGGTATCGGGAGCCAGGACTTCATGCTTTGTCGGTTTGTGTGGGCGAAGATAGGGAGGATTTCGTTTTGCGCGTACTTAGCGTATCTCACCACAGAGTAACACAGAGTTACACAGAGGAAAAGCGCAGAGTTGCCCTCACGTTACAGTAACTCTGTGCTTTTCCTCTGTGTAACTCTGCGATACTCTGTGGTGAGATACGCCACGTACGCGTAAAAGAAATTCTACCTTTGCCGCATGTCCTTGCTAAAAAAACTCGCCAGCGAAACGGCATTGTACGGGCTCAGCAGCATCCTGGGGAGGTTCATCACCTACATGATGGTGCCGCTGTACACCCGTACGCTCAGCAAAGCCGAAAACGGCACGATCACCGAGCTGTACGCCTACTCGGCGTTCCTCATGGTTTTGCTGTCGTACCGCCTCGAGTCGGCGTTTTTCCGCTACGGCACCCCGCAGGAAGATCGGGACAGGGCGTTCAGCACGGCCATGTGGTCGCTCATGGGCACCACGCTGCTGATCACGCTGGCAGTGTTGGCCTCCGAGCAAAACATTGCCAACGCCCTCGCCTACGATAAGCACCCAGAGTACATCCGCTGGTTTGCACTCATGCTGGCGTTCGACTGCCTCGCCGAGATCCCGTTTGCACGCCTGCGCCTGGAGCAAAGACCGATAAAATTCGTCACCGCGAAGTTTTTCAACATCGGCATCATTGTAGTGCTCAACCTGTTTTGGCTGGTGGTGTGTCCGTGGGCAGCCCAGCAAGGTTATGCCTGGGTGCACCGCGTATGGTCGCCGGAGATCCGTGTGGGTTACGTGTTCATTACCAACGTGATTGCCAGTCTGGCCACTTTGCTGTTGCTTTGGCCGCAGGTACGCAAGGCGAGTTTTGCCCTTTTCGATGCTGTTTTGTGGAAAAAAATGATCCTGTACGCCGCCCCGCTCATCGTGGTGCAGTTTGCGGGCATCGTAAACGCCATGTTCGACCGCACCATGCAAAAATGGCTGCTGCCGGGTACGCCCGACGAAAACCTCGCGGCCGTGGGCGTGTACGGCAACCTTTACAAACTGGCCATGCTCATCACCATCGCCACGCAGGCGTACCGCTACGCCGCCGAGCCGTTTTTTTTCCGGCACGCCGCCGATGAAAACGCCAAAGAAACGCAGGCCAAGGTGACCAAATGGTTCACCATCGCTTCGGCTGCGGGCATGCTGGGGGTGGTTTTGTACCTCGACTGGATCAAGTACCTGCTCGGCGAAGATTTCCGCATAGACCTGCAACTGGTGCCCATCCTCCTGCTCGCCAACGTGCTTTTGGGCATTTATTACAATTTTTCGGTGTGGTACCGTCTGCGCGACAAAACGGCCGTCGGCGCAGCCATCGCCATCGGCGGTGCCGTCATCACCGTAGTACTCAACCTCGTTTTGCTGCCGCGCATTGGTTACGCCGGTTCGGCCTGGGCCGCGCTGGCGTGTTATGCGTTCATGTGTTTTTTCACTTGGCTGCTCGGACAGCGGTATTACCCCGTGCCCTACGCCATGGGCCGTATGGGTTTTTACCTGGGCCTGGCCATCGCGTTGTGTTTTGTATCGCTGTGGCTCGATACGATGGTGCCCGTAGGCTGGGGAAGGTTTGGGGTCCATACGGTGTTGTTGCTGGTGTATCCGGGGGTGGTTTTCTTTTTGGAAAAGAGTCGACAGTTGCAATAGTCGTAATAGTCCACATCCGACTGTTGACTATCTTTACCCCATGCATTTCCGTTACGTTTCCGTCATCCTGTTGTTTTCCGTCCTAGCAGCGCCGCTGTTGGGTGGCTGGGTGTGGCTGGAAGTGGAAAAAAAGCTGGTGAAACGCGAGGTGAAACACCGCATGATCGAAGGCCTCGATGTTTCGGAACTTACACGGCTGGTTTTTACTTTGTATGAAGCGGAAACGGCTTTGGAATGGGAGCACGCACGCGAATTTGAGTACCGCGGCGAGATGTACGACGTGGTGGAATGTTTTGAAAAAAACGATTCGGTGGTGTACCTCTGTTGGTGGGACCACGAGGAAACTGCGCTGAACCGGGAGCTCCGCGCCAGGGTGCAGCAGGCGTTGCAGGACGATCCGTCGCGGCAGGAGCGGCAGCGTGTTTTGGTGTTTTTTTTCAAAAACTTATTTTTGGAAAAAAGGGTGTCGTTGCAGGTTTTGAAGTCTGTACGTTTTGAAAATGTGTTGATGTGGGAAACGGGTGTGTTTCAAAACGTTCATTACGCCTCCGTGAAAGGTCCTCCTCCGAAATGGGGGTAAAGCTTGGGTTGCGCATTTCACCGCAGAGTTTCGCGGAGTTACGCAGAGGAAGGCGCAGAGTTTGTCCCGCTGGGGATCTTATTAAGTAGCATACAAACTCTGCGCCTTCCTCTGCGTAACTCTGCGAAACTCTGCGGTGAAATGCGCACCCAAGCTGTGAAACGCGCACCCAAGCTGTGAAATGCGCAACCAAGCAGTGAAATGCGCACCCAAGCAATGAAATGCGCACCCAAACACCACCACTTCACACCAACATTTTCCACCAATTCAGTAAAAGAAAATGCAAAAGACAACCGCAGCGCTGTGGTTGCTCCTGTGCCTGCACACGCTCGTGTACGCGCAGACAGCCACCGTGCTCGACAACCATACCGGTCAGCCGCTCGCGCTTGTGAGCCTGAGCGACAATGCCACCAAGGTGCTCACCGACAGCAATGGGCGCGCCAACATTTCAAGCCTTAAGGGTCCGATCACGGCAACCTACCTTGGCTACACCACACAAACCGTTGACCGCGCCGACCTTCAGGCCGAGCAATGGGTCATCAGCCTTCAATCGTCGCAGATAACCCTTAATCAGGTAGTGGTGTCCGCCACCCGCTGGAACCAGAACAGACGCGACGTGCCGGCCCGCATCGTCACCATCAGCAAACGCGACGTGGCGCTGCAAAACCCGCAAACCGCCGCCGACATGCTTGGCAACTCGGGCGAGGTTTTTATTCAGAAAAGTCAGCAGGGCGGCGGCAGTCCGATGATCCGCGGTTTTTCCACCAACCGACTGTTGTACACGGTCGACGGCGTACGCATGAACACGGCCATTTTCCGCAGCGGCAACATCCAAAACGTGATCTCCATCGATCCCTTCGCCGTGGAAAACGCGGAGGTGCTTTTTGGTCCGGGCTCGGTCATTTACGGCTCAGACGCCATCGGAGGCGTCATGAGTTTCCGCACGCTAACGCCGCAAACGTCGGGTACAGACGAGGTTACCGCAGGAGGCAGCGCCGTGGCACGGTACGCTACCGCCAACCAGGAAAAAACGATGCATTTCGACGCCCATGTGGGCTGGAAACGCTGGGCCATGGTGACCTCTTTCACGGGCACCGAATTCGGCGACCTGCGCATGGGAAAACACGGTCCCGACGATTACCTGCGCCCATTTTACGTTGAAAGGGTGAACGACCAGGACGTGACGGTGACCAACCCCGACCCGCTGGTGCAAACACCCACGGGTTACGGACAAATCAACCTGATGCAAAAAGTGCGCTTCCGTCCGAATGAACGCTGGGACCTGCAATACGGTCTGCATTACTCCACCACCACCGACGTCGACCGTTACGACCGACTTACCCGTACCCGAGGCAACGGCTCGCCCCGGAGCGCGGAGTGGCACTACGGTCCGCAGGTGTGGCTCATGAACAACTTCACCGCCACCCACCGCGGCAACGGCAAATTTTACGACGAAATGAATTTGCGTTTTGCCGCACAGCAGTTTGAAGAAAGCCGCCACGACCGCGATTACAACGCGCCGATGCGTTACAACCGCTACGAAAAAGTGAATGCGTATTCCATCAATGCCGACTTTTTGAAAAACATCAACGAGCAACAAAAACTGCTCTATGGATTGGAATGGGTGCTCAACGATGTGAACTCGACGGGTTTGGACGAAAACATTGAGCTCGATTCATCGTACACAGGGCCGTCTCGTTACCCGCAATCCGAATGGTCGTCTTACGCAGCCTACGCCAATTACCAGATCAACCTGAACGACAAGGTTACGGTGCAGGCCGGCGGGCGTTACAACCTGTATGCTCTGAACGCCGATTTTACCAACAACCTGCCGTTTTATCCGTTGCCTTTCAGCGAGGCCGACATCAACGACGGTGCGCTCACGGGCAGTTTGGGTTTGGTGTACCGCCCGACCGACGAATGGGCCCTTTCCGCCAACGCTTCCACGGGTTTCCGTTCGCCCAATGTTGACGATGTGGGAAAAGTTTTCGACTCCGAGCCGGGCTCCGTGGTGGTGCCCAATCCGGACTTGGTGGCCGAGTACGCGTACAACGCGGAAATCGGGTTGGCGCGGGTTTTTGGTGGCAAGGTAAAAGTGGATGTCACTGCTTTTTACACCCTTTTGAACAATGCCCTTGTGCACCGCAATTACACGCTCAACGGGCAGGACAGCATCCTATACAACGGCGAATTGAGCCAGGTACAAGCCATTCAGAACGCAGCCAATGCAAAGGTGTATGGCCTACAGGCGGGTTTGGAAATTAAGTTGCTGGCCGGATTCAGTCTGACGTCGCAGTTCAACTACCAACAGGGTGAAGAAGAGCTGGATTCGGGCGAAACTGGCACATCGAGGCACGCAGCGCCCTGGTTCGGCATCACCCGTCTGACTTACCATACCGGTCCGCTCGACCTCCAGTTGTACGGCACGTACAGCGGCGAAGTGTCGTATGAAAATTTGTCGGAAGAAGGCCGCAACACCGCTTACCTCTACGCCCTGGATGAAAACGGCAACCCATACGCGCCTTCGTGGTACACCTTGAACCTGAAAGTTTTGGTAAAAGTGACCAGTCACTGGCAAATCAGTGCAGGCGTGGAAAACCTGACCGACCAGCGTTACCGGCCCTACAGCTCGGGCCTTACGGCGGCGGGGAGAAATGTTTTGTTGTCGTTGCGGGGGAGGTTTTAGAGAAATATCACCGCACGCGCGTAGCGCGCATGTACTCCGGAGCTCCAGCTCCGGAGAAATCTACGGCGAGCAATGTTCTGGTCTCGCCAAAACGTATGTCATTCACGGGACGCGGCACTAGGTTCTCAGCCGAAAGATTGTGGGTGAAGCGCACGGTGCGTGCTCCGGAGCTGGAGCTCCGGAGTACATGCGCGCTGCGCGCGTACGGTGTGGGTGCACATGCGTCGCGCGTAGCGCGCATGTACTCTGGA
>JBBSDH010000243.1:0-6301 GCA_038249605.1 Chitinophagales bacterium
GACACCTTTCCAAAAGTGCTTGTGCGTACGATTTCGGAGTTCCGGTTGAGGCCGGGCCTCCAGCCGGGTTGTGGCATCAAAAACTGCAAGGAATACTTGTTCACCTATTACTGCGGCGGTACGGGCACTTGTACCACCACGCCGAAAGGATGGATAGAGCACGAATCCACCATACGCCGCACAAGTTTTGGCCGGGCCGACAACGACGGCGACCGACTGCCCGACCCCGGCAATCCGTCGATCAACCTCGGTCAGATCAGGCTCGACCGCTTTCTGCCCGGCGATTCGTCAGAAAATGTGATTCGTGGCGTGGTGAAGTCCAACCAGCCCGGAGCAAGTTTTACCAACGCCCTTTTGCGCACCTATTTTGAAACCCACTTGGTGGATGGCGGCATCGACGGGGGGTCGCACCAGCCCTATTTCAACGCCGGAGACATCAGCACCCTGAGTGCTATTTTGCGCATCCGCGATGCTGAAACCGGTCAGGAATACACTTGCAACCTCGACTCGCCTGGTATTGCCTCCCAGCTGGAACGAGAAATTTTAACTCCGAACGTAAACACCTTTGATTGTCAGGACACGTTCAACCTCGTGTATTTTATGTTCCACACCTGGGACATTAGCCCTATTGCCCTTGCAGCGGACGGTTGTCCATTGCCCGCCAATTTTACCTACACACTGGGCGACAGCATTGAGTTGCGTACACGGAATCGGTTTTTGGCCAATCCACCGGATGTTTTCCATGTGAACATGCGGGTAAAAACATTTGCCACAGTTTACAATGCTGCGGAAACATTGCCGCCGGAAAATACCGCGCCGCCGGAAGATTTTTCCTGCAATTGTCCGTACAACCTCATTCAAATCACGCCGGTGGTTACCAGGATTACCCGTTCTAAATACATTTTTGAACCCTGTGAAGACTCCGACGCACCTTTACAGCCCTTTTTTGAGGTAAAATTGTCGAAAAACGATTTTTTCCCTTTCGAATACCGCCCGGTGTTGCATCCCCAATCGTGGACCGACAACGTGCCTCAGCCGATAATGGGTGTGATCATGGAAATCGATTCGTACAAACGGCAGGACAGCATTGTGGTGAACACCAACATCAACCTGCCTTTCAACATATTGGGGGAAAACTATACAGCAAACCTGTCGACCCAGCCCATACCCGACGAAGGATTTACCTGGGAATTGTACCGGCTCGTCGAAGCGCCGTGCTACTGGAACACCATCAAACCGCTGTTTACAAACATACAATCCATATGGTTACCGCCTTCACCGCGTGCAGGTCAGTTTAAAACGGATAGCCTTACATCGAACATCAACCCCACGCTGAACGACACGTTTGGATTTTTTCCAAAACGCCCGACGCTGCTGGCCATCAGTTCCAATCCCAACCTGATCGACAACGACAATACGCCCGAGTGGAACCTCACGGTTTTGCATGCAGGAGACCAGGTCATAGCGCCCAATGGATGGATATATCTTGCCAATCCGGCAGGCGGACTGAGCAACTTTGAACTCCTGCTGTTGCCCGGACTCACGCCGGTGCCCTTTGCCAACGGCTTTTTTCAACTTGGCGATGTAAGTCCAGGCGAAGTGCGCATGTATGTGCTCAGGGCTCTGAATGGCAGTTGTGATTTGCAAACCCTGGATGTTCAATACGGCTGGAATTGCACCGTGATTGAAAACTTCATTGAGGCGCCTTGCCAGCAAAGGGTCCTGCGTTTGAGCGTAATCACCCAACCCGCGGAGCTTGAGCTCGGCCTCACTACGCCGCCGGGGCCTTTTTACATTTGCGACACCACCGGTTACCATGTGGCCGAAGTTTTTAATGCTTTGTATGGAGCGGCCTATCATGTGCAGCTTCAGATCCTGTTGCCTCAGGGACTGGCCCTGTTGCCGGGATCCTGCCAGATGAGTTATCCTTTTGGCAGTGCGTACACCAACATCCCCGACCCGCAACTGTTGGGCGGCGGCTGGCGTGGCTGGGAACTTGATGCATTGAACAATACCCTTGCGACGCAGGGATTGCGCGGCTTCCCCGAGACGCCCTTGCACAGCGCAGGCATACGGTTCAGAACCATCAGTTTGTGTGGGTTGGGTACCGGTGAAAAAATCATTTACCGCACGTTTGGTGAGCAAAACTGCTCCGATTCGACCAATTTGCTGGTCAAACCCGGTGAAGCCATCGAACTGGAAGGTGTTGTTGAGCCTTACGAATCGAACGTAACTGTGTCTTCGGCTGTGCCACTACCTGTGAATTGCGATGCCCCCATTCCGATCAACCTGGGTATGGTTCCGCAAAGCAACACCTTGCCCGACGACAGTTTGTTTGTGCTGCTGCCACCGGGTGTGACCTTTGTGGCCGGTTCGTACCAGCCCGGCAGCAACGCCGTTTCTACACCACCTTTCATTTCCACCGTTTTCGGACAACAACAACTTGCCTGGCCCCTTTTGCCCAACCTGACTGCCGGCGCCGCCATCAACATGGCCATCAGCACGGTGGGTTACGGTTCGCGCGGCTGCGGCATCACCGACACGGTTTTGGTGCGTGCCACCCAGCAACAAAACGCGGAGTGCGTGGTGGACGGCACCGAATGTTTTTCCAATGCCACTACGGGATCCGGCATGTTGCTGGTGCCGGTGAGCTACCCGCAACTTGAATTTACCAACTTCAGCATAACGCTTGAGGGCAACGTGCCGATGTTCAGCATCACCGTGAAAAATGCCGGATCGTTGACGTACGACGACGCTGTCAACATCCAATTTTACACCGATACCGATGGCTCGGGAAGTGTTGGCGCGGGTGACGTGCTCCAATACACATCTGTAAGCAACCAGTCGATCGTGGCTGGCCAAAGCGTCAATGTAGGCGGCCTATTGGCCCTCGATTTGGCCGATTTGTGCAAGTTGTTGATCACGTTTGATTCGACAGCCATCTGCCTTTGTGCCAACGATGCGATGAACATCGTGACGCTGAAGCGCAATTTGCCCGACGAGGTTGTTTGTTCGGGATCGGCGGTCGTGCTTGGCGTAGAAAACCTGCCCGGACACGAGTATGCTTGGCAACCCTCGGGCCCCTTGAGCTGCAACGCCTGTTCGAATCCGGTTTTTAGTTTGGAAAACCTCGGTGTTGGTCCGGAATCATTTGAAACCACTTTTACCGAAAGTTCGGGCGATTGCATAGTGAGCGCCGAACAAAGCGTTACGGTGTTGCCATTGCCGCGCATTCTTTCGCCGGATACGGCAGTTTGCCGCGATCAAATGGTGGTACTCGCTGCTACGCCGGGCGCCAACACCTATTTGTGGGAGGGCCCGGGCATTGCCAACCCGACCCAGCAAAACCCGGTTTTGACACCGCAAGAAACCGCTTTGTACACCGTGTACATCGACAATCCGGGCGACTGTGACGCACAGGATACCGTGTTGGTGACCGTCTTGACCACGCCCGCCGTTTTGCTGCCCGACACGGTCGGCAAATGCGGCAACGACACCTTGCAGTTGTCGGCGCCGGCGGACGCCCAGGCTTCGTACCTGTGGGCGCCGTCCAACCTCGTGAGCAATCCGAACATCCCAAACCCCACCTATACAGGAAGCGGCAGCGCCGTACTTACCCTGATCATGGCTTACAGTAACGGATGCAGTGATGCAGGCAGCGTGCTGGTGATCAACACCGGCAACCCCGTGTTGCAGCTTTCCATGCCGTCGGTAACCAACTGCATAGGCGATTCGGCGCAGCTTAACGTTTTTGGTGCGACAACATTCGATTGGTCGCCCGGGGCCGGCATCGCCTGTCTGAACCCACCTTTTTGTGGGCAGGTGTTTGTTTTTCCGCAGGAAACCATGGTATTTACGGTTGTTGGAACCGATAACTTTGGTTGCAGCAGTTCAGCCTCTGTGTTGGTTACTGTGCCTGGTGCGGTGCAACAAACCAGTGAAAACAGGGAAACCTGTAAGGACGAACCCGTGTTGATTTTTGGTGATTGGCAAACGGAGGCTGGTAATTATTGCCAAACCTTCAGCAATGTGGCCGGCTGTGACTCGGTGCATTGCATTGCGCTGACGGTGCTGGATACCGTGTACCGCGAAGAACGGGGCACCGTGTGCAGCGGTGTAAGCGTGGTTTTGGGCGGCATCGAATACATCCAGCCGGGGGTGTATTGTCAGACCACGCCGGGCGCCAACGGCTGTGACTCGACGTATTGTGCCGTGGTGGAAGCGGCTGATTTGCCTGCCATCGATACGTTTATCCGTGTGACGGCGCCGGAGGACCAGGTTTTGTCGCTCGATCAATTGCCCGACAATTTTTTGAGTTACAGTTGGTCGCCGTTCAACGAACTGAGTTGCCGAAACTGTGCCGATCCGACCCTGAACGCCCTGCCGGGTACCGACAGCATCACCTTCACCATTACGGTGACAGTGGCTGGCGGCTGCGAGCAAATCATCAACTACCGCGTGCGTTTCCTGCCACCTTGCGACGAAGCCAACATGCTCATTCCCAACGCTTTTACGCCCGACGGCGACGGCGTGAACGACGTGTTCAGTGTGGCCAATTACGAAGGTTTTGAAGTTGTAAACAGCTACATCATATACAGCAGGTGGGGGCAAAAGGTGTACGAGGGTCCGAACCCGTGGACGGGTGACGAGCTGCCATCGGATGTGTACATTTACATCATCAGTGTGGGTTGTACAACGGATGAGAAGATTCGGGCAAGGAAAGGAGATGTGACGTTGGTGCGGTGAGGGGGCCTTGTCATCCACGCGTGGGAACCTCTTTGATCGCAAGGTAAAGAAACAGATCCCACGCCGTGCTGTGCTGACAAGGTATCCCAGCGCAGCGTGGGAACCTCTTGTCACCCCGCCAAGGAACCTTCACACAGTGAGCGGCACGGAAAAGCATTGTTGATGTCGCATTCACACAATGTGTCAAAAATTTAACATTGACTTTGGAAATAAAAAATTAAGTTTGTACTACATACGAACGTCGGTGCCATGTCCGGAATGGACCGGTTCTCGTGAAAACCCAAATTTTTTACCAAAAAAACTTTTCTCCATGTTAAACCGATTGACAATTAGCCCCCTCCTGTCGGCAATTCGTGCCGCCTCTCTGTTCTCGCTGTATTTACTAACCTTTGTCATCCCGCTCAATTACCTAAATGCGCAGGATTGTGCATTGATTAGCGGTTCGGCAAATCTTACAAAATCAGTCTTATCAGACACCTTGTTACCCTATTGCGACAATTTTACAATTTCAACCAACATTGCCAACTACAGTGATCCGGAGGAAAACCAATATGCAGATGCTTTCATCCAAATCTCGGTCGGCTGCATCGGCTATTTTGATGAACTCTTGGATGCCATAACTTACACCGGCAGTCTTCAGCCTGTGGGCGAGGATACCTGGATTTCCGGCCCAGCGGTCTACCGAAGATTTTGGTTTGCTGCCGATGATTTAAAGCCCGGCGATTTTGACGGGCAATCGAATGTTTTCAATTTTGAAATCATGCCAGACGACAATTTTGTTGCACAGGTAATTTTTCCCGATGTTCGTTTTATATACAAAGATCCGAGTTGTGGGACCGATCCTCTTGTTGTAATTGATGGAACAGGAATCAGCCCAGATATTAGGTTGTATTTTGTTCAGCGTGAAAATCCAATTACAGGAAGCGTAAGTAGCCTGATGGGAACGAGGTTAAACGACGACCCTTTTAACTTTCCTTTCATTGAATTCAAAACCATTGAAGGCACTTTAATTGTTGATTCCGATTTCAAATTCAACGGAGGTTTGGGAAGAACGCAGCTTTACATGTTGCCCGGTGCAAAAATCCTTGTGGAAGATGGCTATGAATTTCATTTACAAAACGTGGATATCTTCACATGTGACAAATTAGCCGCTGGCATTGAGGTAGAATACGGCGCATTGCTTAACGCCGACAATACAGCGTTCAACGATAGCCGCTTTGCTGTTGATGCGAAACCGGGCGCCTCACTCGCTTTGATAAACAATGTGTTCTCAGACAACTACATCGGACTCAACCTTGATATGACTGGCGCTACCGCCGGTTCGCGGCGCGTCATCATTCGAAGCATGGCAGACAACACGTTTCAAACGGAAAACGGTCTGAAAACGCCTTATTCAGGCATGCCCGAAGCCGTGGAATTCCGTGGTTATTGTGGCATCCAGTTGAAAAACTACGAACATTTCAATGTCGGCGGCAACCAATCCTTTCTACGACTCGCCAATGGCATCATCGGTTTGAATTCCACCGGCAACATTTCCAACATGTCTTTCGACGAC
>JBBSDH010000244.1:0-6276 GCA_038249605.1 Chitinophagales bacterium
CATCGGTTCCGGTAAGCAAACTTTGGGAGGTGCCTGCTTGAGCGGGAATACAGGTCGTGCCGCTGAGCAGGGTGGTGTCCACGGCTGCGGGGTCGAAGGTGATTACCGAAACCACGGTTGAGTCACATCCAAACTGATTGGTCAGGTTTTGGGTAAAAGTCCCTGCATTGGCCGGATTGCAGGTCAGGCCAGTAAATTGTATGGTATCTTGTGGATAAACCACCACGGTGATGAATGCCGTATCGGGACAAGAAACGGAATCGCTTACCGCAACACTGTACATGGTGCTTATCAGAGGTGTTACTGTAATGCTGGTGTCCGAAACGCCCGTATTCCAAAGGTAGTTGCCGCCACCTGTAGCGAAAAGTATGGTAATGGCGCCTGCGCACAACGTGTCGGTACCAGTGATGTTGGCTGTAAGTTGCGGCGTTAGAACTATGGGCGCCGTTGTGGAAGCCGAGCATCCGTTGGAACCGGTAACCGTTACGGTATACGAAGTATCGGTTGTTGGAGCAACCGTGTATAAGGCTGTGGACGGACCGTTTTCCCACTGATAACCTACACCTCCCGAAGCCAAAAGAGACGTGCTGTCGCCCGCACAAATGGCAAAATCGCCGGTAATGAAGGCCGTTGGAGTGGTGTTTACCATAAGTTCAAAACTGATGGACGACCCCATGCAAGTTCCGAGGGAAGGCGTAGCGGTAACCACTGCCGTGCCTGCCCCGGCAGCGATGATGCCGATGTTGCCACTACCCGAAGCGGGTAATCCTATGGCCGTATTGGTATTCGTCCAATTCACCGTAGCTCCCGAAGATGTATTGAAATCAACAATCAAAACATCGCCGGTACAAAAGACCTGATCTGTTACCTGGCTGAGGGTAGGCGAAGACGATACGGTTATGGTAAACGTTTGTGATGTGCCGGGACATCCACCGCTTTGGGGGGTCACGGTGATGGTGGCCGTTTGGGTTCCTCCCGGCGCGGCAGCCGTGAAATTCAGGTTGCCCGTCCCCGATGCACCAAGACCAATCTGGGTGTTGTTGTTGGTCCAGGTATAGGTCGGACTGCCCGATGGCGCCGAAAAAACAACAACGACGTTATCGCCAATACAGGCGCCCTGGTTGCCCGGCGGATTCATGGCCGCGCCCGGCGCGACGGTGATGGTGAAGGTTTCTGGCACGCCCGGACAAGCGCCAAGTTGCGGTGTTACCACAATGATGGCTGTTCCATTACCTGTGGTGACGAAGTTGATGGGATTGGATGATCCAGAAGCTGGCAGTCCAATACCAGGGTTGTTGTTGGTCCAGGTAAAGGTTGCGCCCGGAGGGCCCGACAAGGGAATGTTGATGGTTTGACCAATGCAAGCGGACACATCGTTGATGGGATTCACAGCAGGCGAAGCAAACACAGTTATGCTGAAGTTTTGCGGTGTGCCGATGCAGGTGCCCAACACAGGCGTAACGACAATGGTACCCAACTGGGTACTGATGGGATTGGCTGTAATGAAATCAATGTTGCCCGAACCTGATGACGGCAAACCGATGTTGGGATTGCTGTTGGTCCAGTTGAGTGTCGGATTGCCCGTGCTGTTGAACAATACTTCCACCTGTTCTCCGCCGCATGCAGTAACATTGGGCGGATCTGCCACTGTTGGCATCGGGTTAACGGTGATGGTATACGTGCGGGGTGCTCCGCTACAAATGCCCAACATGGGTATCACGGTGATGGTTGCCACTTCCTGGCTGGTTACTGTGGCAGACGGAAAATTGAGGTTGCCGGTGCCCGAAGCGCCGAGGCCGATGGCAGTATTGTTGTTGGTCCAGGAAAACGTCGCACCTGGAGTTCCTGTAAAACTTTGCATCACAGTAATTCCACCACATACCGTGATGTTTGCCGGCTGGTTAACGTTGGGCAGCGGGCTTACCGTAATGGTAAAGGATTGCGACGGACCAGTACACGGCGCCTCCACAGGTATAATGGTGATGGTGCCGATTTGTACAGAAGCAACGTTGGCAGCGGTAAAATTCAGGTCGCCCGAACCGGAAGCGGGCAGCCCGATGGCAGGGTTGGAATTGGTCCAGTTGAATACCGGATTGCCTGTACTTGTAAAATCGACCACCACCTGTTCGCCCGTACACACGCTTTCGTTGGCGGGGTCGTCCATCACAGGCCCGGGGTTCACGGTGATCATGAACGTAATTGGAGTGCCTGTGCAACCTGCCACAGTAGGTGTTACGGTAATGGTAGCTGTTTCAGTACTGCTTACGTTGGCGGCTGGGAAACTGATGTTTCCCGAGCCCGAAGCGCCGAGACCAATGGCAGTATTGTCGTTGGTCCAGGAAAACGTTGCTCCAGCCGTACCAGTAAAAGCCACTGATCCTGTTTGTCCGCCACAAAGAAACAAATCGGCGGGTTGGTTTACAATGGGAAGGTTTCCTGTAACAAGGACATCATCGAACCAATAGGTTTCGGCGGCGGCTTTGTTGGCAAGTCGGATCCGGATTTCAACCGTGTTTCCTGTCAGCCCGGCAACCGTAAACGTCCCTGTGCCTCCGCCGCAGAGGTAGCCGAACTGCACCCATGCCCCGCCGTTGATGCGGTATTCGGCGTGGATTTGGTCGTGACCGTTGTCAATGGCAACGTTTCCGCTGCATCCGTAAAACGGTCCGCCGGGAGTACATTCCAAGGTGCCTATCGATCCGTAGTTGACAGAAATGCTGACATTGCACGCACCGGCGATGTCGATGGGATTGGTGATCCATTCGTTGTCGTTGCCACCACCCGTTGTACAACAAGGCGCGCCTTCCATATCGATTACTTCATAGCGGCCATTTTGTACACCGTTGAAAGAGGCTGCGGTGCCATCGCAATCGGTAAAATTGGCGTCGGTCCACCCCTGGTTGGCACCCGCGAAATTTTCCAGCCAAATGGTCGTTTGCGCCTGAAGGGATGGCGTATGCAGCCAGGACAGTGGTGTCGCAAAAAACGGTATGAGGAGTAGTACAATGAAGGACTGGCGTGAAATACAGGCCAAGTGGCAAAAATTCCGTTTCATACAATAGGATAATAATTGCAGGCAGACCATGCAATTTGCTCGGAGAATTAAAAGAAACAAAGGTACACCCCAATTGGCTACCCACATGTTGGCCAACCGTTAATTAACGGTAACTTTAAGTGAACAAAGCCCTACAAATCTTGTCTTAATGTGGAAGCTGATGTTTTTTACCATTAGCTTGTATTATTCCATCAGTACACATTACCTTCGCCCCATGATCAACGTCGTATTTTTCCATCTGCATCACCATTCCACACCTGCTTTCGGCAAGTGGAGCGGTTTTGTATGCGGATAAACGACGAAGGTTTTATCAGACAACAAAACAGGCTTGCCGGACGCTCCGGCAAGCCTGTTTTGTTTTTTATCCAAACCCATTCCAACATACCATGTCCAACCAACCTTTGTTGCGCATCGCTGTTCAAAAATCTGGCCGCCTGTTCGATGCCTCCGTAGCCTTGCTGCGCGACGCAGGCATCACCCTCAGCAGCGGCTCCAACCGGGTACTGCGAGCAACGGCCACCAATTTTCCCCTGGAAGTCATTTTCCTGCGCGACGACGACATTCCCGAATACGTCGAAGAAGGCGTCGTGGATGCAGGCATCGTAGGCGAAAACGTTGTTTTGGAAAAACAAAAAAACGTTGATGTCCTCGAAAGACTCGGCTTCGGCTATTGCCGCCTCTGCCTGGCCTTGCCCAAAAATAGCGTTTACGAAAGCAAACAAAGCCTCTCCGGTTTGCGCATCGCCACCAGTTATCCACGTATTTTATCCGATTTTTTGCAAAAAAATAAGATTTCCGCCGAACTGCACGACATCAGCGGCGCCGTGGAAATTACACCTTCCCTTGGCCTCGCCGATGCGATTTTCGACATCGTATCCACCGGCAGTACCTTGCTCGCCAACGGACTCCGCGAAGTGGAAACCGTACTAGAATCGGAGGCCATACTTATCGCCAAACACAACCTCGGCGCCGAACAAAGCGACATCATGCAACGCCTGCTCTTCCGCCTGCATGCCAACCGAAACGCCAAAAACCACCGCTACATCCTGCTCAATGCACCCAATGAACGTCTCGACGACATCATCGCCGTGCTTCCCGGCATTAAAAGTCCCACCCTGCTGCCCCTCGCCATCCCGGGCTGGAGCAGCATCCACAGCGTGGTGCCCGAAAATGTATTCTGGAACGTACTCGAAAAACTCAAAGCCGCCGGCGCACAAGGCATCCTCGTGGTGCCGATTGAACGCATGATCGTTTGAAAGCCGGTTGGTCAAAAAAACCGGTTGTTTCGCTTCGCTCAACATGACACACATCACGTTTTTCTAAAGTTTCCGTTGGATGGATAGAGTTGTTTCGCTTCGCCCAACATGACACGTCCGATTTTTTAGTGGATTGGGCTTTGCGAAGGCCGCAGGCCCGTGCAAAGCCCAATCCACCCCCAATCCCCAGCGCCCTGTCATGTCGAGCAAAGCGAGACACCTGAAAAGTGCGACCGACCAACCGACCAACCTACCGACCGACCTACCAACCGACCAACCTACCAACCAACCGACCAACCAACCAACCGACCGACCAACCATCCGACCGACCAACCATCCGACCGACCAACCATCCGACCGACCTACCAACCTACCAACCTACCAACCATCCAACCTACCGACTTACCGACTACCGACCTACCGACTACCCAATCAACAGTCCAATGCAAATAACTCGTTTTCCTGTATTCGACCCCAACTCACCCTTGCTCGAGCGGCCTACAGCCAACCTCGCCGGTTTCCGTGCCCAGGCTCAGCCTATGCTTGAAGAGGTGCGTATCGGTGGTGACGCAGCCGTTCGCCGCCTCGTCCAGCGTTTCGATAAACCGCTTTCCGACATGCCTTTGGAACTCTCCTCCGCCGATATTTCCGCTGCTGCCGGAAAATTGCCTGAAGTACTTAAAGTTGCCATCCGCCAAGCGTACAACAACATCCGAAAGTTCCACCTCACCCAATGTGAAACCGTGAACGTCGTTGAAACCCAGCCGGGTGTTCGTTGCTGGCGTCGCAGTACACCCATCGATAAAGTGGGCCTGTACGTCCCCGGAGGTTCCGCACCGCTTTTTTCCACTGCCCTGATGCTGGGTGTTCCGGCCCAAATTGCTGGTTGTGAAGAAGTCGTGTTGTGCACGCCTGCGCAAGACGATTTGCTTCCACACCCCGCCGTACTTTACGCCGCGTCGCTGTGCGGCATTACCCGCATTTTCCGCATAGGGGGCGTACAGGCCATCGGCGCTATGGCATACGGCACGGAAAGTGTACCGAAAGTGTGGAAGATTTTCGGTCCGGGAAACCGGTGGGTCACCGCAGCCAAACAACTTGTGAGCCTCGACGGTGTGGCCATCGACATGGTGGCTGGCCCGTCGGAAGTAGCCGTAGTGGCCGACGCCTCGGCCGATCCCGCTTCGGTGGCCGCCGACCTGCTTAGTCAGGCCGAACACGGCGCCGACAGCCAGGTTTTGCTCCTGTGCACCGACGAATTACTGCTGCAAAAAATCCAAAGCGAACTCGACAGTCAACTTTCCGTTCTTCCCCGCCGGGAATTGGCCGCAGGAGCTTTGCAGCAAAGTCAAGCCATTTTGGTGCACAACACCGCCGAAGCCATGGATTGGGTAAACGCCTACGCTCCCGAACACCTCATCCTGCAAACAGCAGATGCCGCCCAACTCGCATCGCAGGTGCGCAATGCCGGTTCGGTATTCCTCGGCCACCTTACCCCCGAAAGCGCAGGCGACTACGCCTCCGGCACCAACCACACCCTGCCCACCGGCGGTTACGCCCGCTCAGGTGCAGGCGTGTCGCTCGACAGTTTTGTAAAAAAAATAACCTTCCAGGAAATCACCCGCGAAGGACTGCAAAACCTCGCGCCCACAGTAACCACCATGGCCCGCGCCGAAGGACTGGAAGCACACGCCAGGGCGGTGGAAGTCCGAAGTTCCAGAGAATTCGGAGTTCGGAGTTTGGAGTTTGGAGTTCGGAGTTCGGAGTTTGGAGTTCGGAGTTTGGAGTTTGGAGTTCGGAGTTCGGAGGTTGGAGTTGGATTTGCTGAAAACATATTGAATGATTTGGTTCGTGAAAACATACGTTTGCTGAAACCGTACAGTTCGGCCCGCGATGAATTCAAAGCTGGCAACTCCAAACTCCAAACTTCAAACTCCGAACTTTCCTTCCTCGACGCCAACGAGA
>JBBSDH010000245.1:0-6218 GCA_038249605.1 Chitinophagales bacterium
GAACACGGATGACACGGATTGAACGAATTTGAACGGATTTCACAACCGCACCGCCCTGATCGCCCCCAGCGCCAACAACATCAGCACCGCAACCACCGCAAAACCTGCGGGCAAACCGTACAGTTCACCGATGAAACCGATGAACGGCGGTCCGGCCAAAAAACCCAAAAAACTGAACGTCGCGTAGGTGGCCAAACCAGCGCCGGGTTTCAGTCCTGGCACCCGCGCCGCAGCGTTGAACAAAATGGGTGCTCCCATGGCCACACCGGCACCCAACAGAAGGAAGCCGAGGATGCCCACAAGCGGGCCCTTCGCCACGATGCACACCAGCAATGCCAGCGATGCCCCTACCGCGCTGCCGTACAACAAATTGCGCTCGCCGAAACGCGGAATGAGCACGTCGCCCGTGAACCGAATGGCCATCATGGTGAGCGAAAAACACGTGAATCCAAGGGCAGCCACCTGCAAAGGCGCGCCCAGGTGGTCGCGCAGGTACACGGCACTCCAGTCGAACGCCACGCCTTCGCACAAACTCACGCACAAACCGATGTAGATCATTAATAGCAAATCGCGGCCAGGCAACACAAAATTGGAACCACCCACAGCATCGCGCGATCCCTCAGGTACCTTGCTGATGCCCGGGCGCAGGTAAAACAGGGTGGTCAACGCCACCACGATGCCTGCTACCGTCATGTGAAACTTCGGACCCACGCCCTGCGCGATCAACGCCGCCGACAAACCAGAACCCACCATGCCGCCCATGCTCCACATGCCATGGCAAGACGACATGATGTAAATGCCCTCCGCCTTCTCAATGTGCGTGGCGCAGGTGTTCATACCCACATTGAGCAGGGCCACCGATACACCCACAAGCGCAAGGGCAAAAAAAAGCGTCCAGCGCTCGGGCATCCACACAGGTAGCACGAAGGCGACGGCCATCATCACGGTGCTCCAGATGGTGACGTTGCGCAGGCCGAGCCGACCGATGAGACCGGCCGAAAAAGGGTTCATGGCCAGCAAACCCAACGGCAAACCGAACAACGCCAAACCAAGCTGCGCGTCGTTGAGACCAAGCTCTGTTTTGACATGCGGTATGTGCGTCACCCACGACCCGAACATGAGGCTGTCGGCCGCGAAAACAAAACCGACGGAGCGTGCGGTCGGGTGGGCGAAAAAATGTTGTAAGTTTTTAAAAATCATATAACAGTTGTCAGAGGGCAGTTAAGTCGACTGTTGACAGTTGGCAGTCGACTGCCGACTATCAACCAAGACTCGAAGCTACAATCTCAGCAAACACCCCCGCTGCCGTCACTTCCGCGCCAGCGCCCGGGCCACGCACCACGAGCGGTCGGTCGCGGTACCTTTCAGTGGCGAACACCACCATGTTGTCGGAACCGGACAGAAAATAAAACGGGTGCTCCGGACCGAAGGCCTGGATGCCCAGGGAAGCGCTGTTGTTGCTCAAACTGGCCACGAAACGCAAAACCTTACCCTCGGATGCAGCTTTGGCGCGCAAGGTTTCGAAATCGGCGTCGTGTTTTTCCAATTGTTCAAAAAATTTATCCACGGTGTGTACCGACAAGCAGGCCATCGGCAAAAGCTGGTCCACATGGATGTCGTTGATTTCGAGGGAAAGTCCGGTTTCACGGGCGAGGATGAGCAATTTGCGGCGCACGTCGGCGCCCGATAGGTCCTCGCGCGGATCAGGCTCGGTGAGGCCCATGGCTTTGGCCTGACGCACGAGGGCGGAGAATTTTGTTTCCGGATCTTTGCCAAACGTATTGAAGATGTACGACAACGTTCCCGACAACACGCCTTCGATGCTTAGGATTTGGTCGCCGGACAAAAGCAGGTCGTTGAGCGTGGTGATGATGGGCAGGCCGGCGCCTACGGTGGTTTCGTATTTCCAGGAAACGTTGCGTTTTGCAGCCAGTTGTTTGAGCCGTAGGTACTGCTCGTAACTGGACGACGCCGCGATTTTGTTGGCTGTGGAAATGGCGATACTCGCGTCGAGGATGGCCTCGTAGTGAGCCGCCACATCGGCCGAAGCCGTGTTGTCGACAAACAAGGCGTTGCTGAGGTTGTAGTTTTTCATGTACTCCACGAAGCGCGGCATGGTGAATGTTTCGCCGGCTTCGAGCAGATTTTTCCATCGGTCGAGGTCCAAACCTGCCGTATCAAACACCATGTGTTTGCTGTTGGCGAGGCCTACGACCTTGATTTCAAGCCTGCGTTTGCTGCGCAAGTAAGCCGTTTGTTGTTTGATCTGTTCGAGCAGGGTGCCGCCGATGAGCCCTACGCCTACTAGGAACACGTGCAGGGTTTGTACGTCGGATAGGAAAAACGCCTCGTGGATGGCATTAAGGGCTTTTGTTTCGTCGGCCGCAGGCACCACCACCGAGATGTTGAGTTCGCTGGATCCCTGGGCGATGGCCACTACGTTGACGCCGTTTTTGCCCAAAGCCTGGAAAAGTTTGCCCGCAATGCCAGGGCTGTAACGCATGTTTTCACCCACCACGGCCACCACGCTCAGTTGTTCTTCCACCCGCAGCGGCTCCACCAAACCTTCCCTGCGCTCGTAAGCGAATTCTTTCTCAGCAGCCATACGGGCCGGGTGGGCTTGTGCCGGCGATATGGCAAAAGTGATGCTGCTTTCGCTGGAACCCTGGGTGATGAGCACCACATTCACCTTCGCGCGGGCCAGGGCGCCGAACAAACGTGCGGCAATGCCAGGCACCCCGAACAAACCGCTGCCTTGCAAAGTGAGCAGGCATACCTGGTTGATGCTGGAAATGCCTGTAATGGGACTTTCTGTTGCTGGCGCCGGATGGTTGCTGATGAGCGTACCGGGAAACATGGGATTGAACGTATTGCGGATGCGCAGGGGTATGTTTTGTGCGAGGGCAGGCAAAATGGTGGGTGGATAGATCACTTTGGCGCCGAAATGGCTCATTTCCATGGCTTCTTTATAGCTCATGGCCGAAAGTGTGAAGGCTTTGCGCACCCGGCGCGGGTCGGCGGTGAGCACCCCGTCCACGTCGGTCCAGATTTCGATGAGCTCCGCATTGAGGGCGGCGCCGAGGATGGCAGCAGTGTAGTCTGACCCACCCCGACCGAGCGTGGTGGAGAAGCCTTCGATTGTGCTGCCGATGAAACCCGTGACCGACTGCACCGCCTTTCGGCCCAAAAAATGGGCTTTGACGAGCCTGTTGGTTTCGGTAAAATCGACGTGTGCGCTGCCGAACTGGTCATCGGTGCGGATGAGCAAACGGGCGTCGAGGTATTCGGACTCAATGCCGGCTTGCTTCATCACATGTGAAAGTAGGAAAGCGCTGTTGCGTTCTCCAAAACTGAGCACCACGTCGAGGGTGCGGGGTGTTGCTTCGCGTATGAGAAAAATACCGTGCAATACATCATTGAGCGCGTCGAAATGCTCGCTGAATCGTTGCAGGACAGCATCGAGGTGTTCGTTTTCAAGCAGGGCGTTGGTAGTATCGAAGTGGCGTTGGCGCAGTTTTTCCAGCAGTTCGCGGTACAAACTGTCGCCCTCAGAGGCGCGACGGGCCAGTGTGAGCAGGGTGTCGGTAACGCCTGAAAAAGCAGAAAAAACTACGGCGAAACGGCCGCCTGAGCGTTGTTTTTCAAGCAAAATGCTGGTCAGGGCGCGAATGCTGTCGGGAGAGCCCACCGAACTGCCGCCGAATTTGAATATTTGCATCATCAATCAGGATTTTGGGAATTTAGGACTCGTCCCAAGTTTTTCACGAGGGGTCCTGGTAAAATTTTAAAGAATTCGGTCGTGTGAAAGAATTTACGTTTTTTGCTTCCTGTTTTACAGGCCTGTTTAGGCATAGGAGAATGCAAATGAAGTGCTAATTCACCGATTAGAAAATACCCTGCAGATAACTTAAAACGTTTGTTCGCAATACATCATGAAAATTGAACTATGAAACCCCATCTCGCTCTTTTGTTTTTCACCCTGGTGGTTTTGATGAACGCCTGTTTACAACAACCAGCGGAAAACTGCGTCCATGCGCTGCACCATCGCGACGAACAGCTTATGGCCAGGGTTGACAGCATCATAAATCCCAGCGCTGGTGCGCCGTCGGAAGCAAAACGTAAAGCCCTGGAGCTTTTGCTTCCAGAAGAAGAACTGTTGTTTTGCGATGCCCGTCAATGCGATTTTGGCAATGACCTCACCGCTTACCATTACTGGCACCGGGGAAGGCTGAAATTTCCAGGAAAGATTGAAATGGCTTTGAAAAAGTTGTATCAATAAAAAATCGTCAATCGCCCCGTAAAGGATGGACGATTGACGACGTACGATTTCTGAAATTTGATTTAAAAAAGGGCTGTGAAGGGAGGACTCGAACCTCCACGAAGCGGTTAGATCGGTTGCCCGACTTTGTTCCGTAATTCCCCACCCCCGAGACAGGAGGGCTTGGCTGCCAATTTCAACACCTCACATTGTGTTTTCAACCGCCTTTGCTTTAAGCAACTTTTTGCTTTTTCGGCTTGTTGATGTTACAAAGATAGGCTAACAGGTTCTTTTTATGCAAATTTTTCAATAAAAATAATTAAAATTTACAGTATCGTTAATAAATTTATAAATTATTTATCAATTCATTAAAATCAGATGTTTAAACGCAGCCGTTTTTTCCAAATTTTTAAAAAAACGATTATGAAACGACTGAATCGTCAATAAAAGGAGGATATATTTTATATTTATTAAAAAATAAGGCTTTTTTATGCAAACTTTTCAATAAAAATAAGGTCGTATGGTTTCGTTTTACCTTTTTGGAAATGGAGCGGTGTTTGGTCTTAAACTTGAAGTAGCCAATTCTGGGATATGTTGGGGGCGGCATGTTTGCCCAGAAGATGCCTTTATGATAACACCTTAAAAACCATTCCTTATTTTGGACTTTCAAATTCGAACAAAAACGACCTTCGGTTGTCGTAAGAGCATG
Source organism: Chitinophagales bacterium (assembly GCA_038249605.1). GTDB lineage: Bacteria > Bacteroidota > Bacteroidia > Chitinophagales > Saprospiraceae > M3007. The sequence continues at coordinate 4,968 of JBBSDH010000245.1, forward strand.
ACGATGAACAACATGGGATGGATCAATAACCTGCGCGACCGGCTGACGGGCCCGTTGCCGGGCCGGGCCGCACAGTACCGGATGGCGAGTGCGAAGCGGTTGGAAGAACTGGGCGAGGTGGTTGCGCCGCCCGATGATGCTCGGGTGGCCTGCGTTTTGCATTTGTTGCATTACGCCGACGGCGCCTGGCGCACGGTGCTTATTGAGCGTACGCCCAATCCGCGCGACCGGCACAGCGGACAAATCAGTTTTCCGGGCGGGCGGGTGGAGCCGTCGGACCTTTCGCTGGAAGCTGTTGCCTTGCGTGAAACCCATGAAGAGGTGGGCGTGCCTACCGACCAGGTGGAGCTGCTGGGTCGTCTCACCGAGTTGTACATTCCGGTGAGCAATTATTTGGTTTTTCCTTTTGTGGGATTGCTACACGGCACCGCCACTTTTCAGCCACAACCTGGGGAGGTGGAAGACATCCTGCGGCCGAGTATGAAGGTCTTTACGCACCAGGAAAACCGCAAAGTGACCGACGTGTTTGTTGGTCAGGGCATCAAAATCAAAGATGTGCCGTATTTCGACGTGGAGGGACGTGTGGTTTGGGGCGCTACGGCGATGATTATGAATGAATTTTTGGAAATGCTGTAATTGCTGCTTTTCGGAACTTAAAACCCTTTATGCGTATTTCACCACAGATTAACACGGAGTTACACAGAGGAAAAGCACAGAGTTGCACCCACGTGAATTCAACTCTGTGCTTTTCCTCTGTGTAACTCCGTGTTACTCTGTGGTGAAATACGCAAACAAAGAGATCTGAAAAACCGAATTACCAAGCACTACTCATCCCCAAAGGAATCATCCGGCTTTTTAGGCTTTTTGGCGGGCGTAGTCGCCTGCTTGGCAGCCGGCTTGGTTGCTGGCTTGGTCGCTACTCCCGTTGCTGGTTTGGTCGCTATTCCCGTTGCTGGCTTGGTTATTGCTCCCGTTGCCGGTTTGGTCGCTACTCCCGTTGCCGGTTTGGTCACTACTCCCGTTGCCGGTTTGGCGTTCGATATGGTTCCTCCGCCCAATTTGGGCAAAGTTGCAGCTGGATTGGCCGAAGTGCCGCTACCGGGCTTGGGTGCTGCGGGGGCATCTTCTTCGGTGGGCGCGTTGGTTTCTTCATCACCGAAAATATCGCGTCCAAAATTCTCCTCGTCGGTGGCAGGAATGGAATCGAGGTAAGCTGCGCAATTGATCTCGATGCCAAGATCGCCGGCAGGC
>JBBSDH010000246.1:0-6193 GCA_038249605.1 Chitinophagales bacterium
AGATGCGCAACAATACACGCTGCTGTTTGAAAGCATCAAAACGGCATTCCAGCGTGAATACATGACGCCTTCGGGCAGGCTCGCCAGCAATACCCAAACAGCCTACGTTTTGGCGTTGGCATTTGATGTTTTGCCCGAAAGCGCTCGTCCGCAAGCTGCCAAACGACTGGCGAACAACATCCTGGATTACGGGCACCTGACCACGGGTTTTTTGGGCACGCCTTTGCTTTGTCCGGTATTGAGCGGGTGGGGTTACGACAGTCTGGCCTACGCCTTGTTGGAACGTAAAAAATACCCGTCGTGGCTCTATCCTGTTACCAAAGGAGCAACCACCATTTGGGAGCGTTGGGACGGCATCAAACCCGACGGCACTTTTCAGAACACTGGCATGAACTCCTTCAACCACTACGCTTACGGTGCCATCGGGCATTGGATGTATTCGCGGGTAGCCGGGCTGGGACAAGCGCCAGGTTCGGTGGGTTACAAACGTTTGTTGCTTCAACCCACACCTGGTGGCACGCTTACCTGGGCCAATGCTTCGTTGCGTACACCGAACGGGATGGCCGAAAGTGGCTGGGGGAAAACGGCGGCTGGTTTGCACATCACCGCGACGGTGCCATCGGGCAGCACGGCGCGGCTGCGTTTGCCGGGTGCGGTGGGGAAAACGGTTTTGGAAAACGGGAAAGTGGTTGAGTCCGGCAGGTTGGAAAAGGAAGCAGGAAACATGTGGGTGGAATTGGGGCCGGGGGTGTACGTGTTTGAATATTGAAATCAATAAGTCAACCTTCAACCAGACTTTCTAAGAATACAATCTGCCAATGGCGCCTTAAAATGTGTAGTCTGCCGAAAAAAAAGCTGTTAATAGAAGCTTTTGCCTGTTTTTAATCGCTTTTTAAACCAAACGATGCCATGAAAAAAACCATCTTTTTTGCACTATTCCTTTCTGGTTTTACCCACCTCCACGCCCAACTCATCACCCTGCCCTCCGCCACCAATCCGAAACAATGGGCTGGCATGCGTGTGGGCGTAACAGACATCGACGTCCATTGGAACGCACCCGGTGTAAAAGGCCGCGAAGGCAAAATTTGGGGCACACCCATAGCGCATTACGGCTACGCCGACCTCGGGTTCGGTGCGGCCACAGCGTCGCCATGGTGCGCGGGCGCCGACGAGTGTACGCGCATGTCGTCTTCCACCGACGTTATGATCGAAGGCAAAAACTGGGTGCGGGCACCTACGGATTGTTCATGTTGCTGGAACCCGATTCTGTTGTGTTGATTTTTTCCAAAAACCCAGAAGGTTGGGGTACGTATTTTTACAAACCCGAAGAGGATTTTTTGCGGGTTACCGTGCGCCAGAAAAAAGACCAAAAAGAAAGCCGTGAATGGCTGGTTTACAACTTTTCCGAACCAACCGATCGCTCCGTAAACGTAGACTTAAGATGGGAGCGGTGGAGCATGCCGTTCACCATTTCCGTCGATCTTGAAGCCACCACGGTCGCTTCCCTGCAACGACAACTTTCGGGCGAAATGGGCTTTGACCTGCCGAGCCTTGCAACCGCAGCCGGCTGGTGCCTCAACCACGATGTGAACCTTGAAGAGGCGTTCGTATGGGCCAACCGCGCCACCGATCCCGGCTTCGGAAACAACCAAAGTTTTACCACACTTTCCACCAAAGCCGGCCTCGAACGCAAACTCGGCCGCACGGCAGATGCCGACAAATCCATGGCCGCGGCCATCGAAAAAGCGGGTGGTTTTGAACTGCACGGCTACGGTCGACAGCTCATCAGCGATAAAAAATACGACGAAGCACGGATCATTTTTAAAAAGAACAAGGAAAAAAACAGCGACGTATGGCCCATCAACATGGGACTGATGCGAGGCTACTCTGCTGTGGGCGATTACAAAATAGCGCTTGAATACGGCGAGGCCGCGCTTAAACAGGCGCCCAACGATTTGAACAGGAGAAACCTGAAAAGCATGGTCGCAACGCTGCGGGCAGGGAAGGCCATTCCTCAGTAGAAAAAGGAATATCGCTGTGGCAAGCCGCCGTTGAGCTTCCGACCAATTTTCCTTATTTTTGTCCTTTTACAGTGGGAACAGTAAACTTGGATGCGTATTTCGTACATGCCTCTAAAAATCGCTTGTTCCCATTGTTTTTACATCATGATGCATCAGTTTTCACGTTTTAAAAACACCACGACATGTACAACCAACAACAAGAAGAAAAGCCGACTCCGTGGTTGGCAATTTTGATCATCCTTTTTATCGCTGTTCCTTCGTTCCTACATCGTGAAAGATTGGTCGATGCAGTAGGTGAGAAATATTTCGAGGTCCCTGCACCAAAACGACCAACCATCAAAGAGGAAGTTATCAATAAGTTCTGGCAACCGAAACCCGTGCAGGCAAAACAGCATCAGGAAACAGCTTCGAACGATTAAATCTTCTCAAAACTCGCTGTAAAATGCCGCAGGAAAGGCGGTTCGTAGGCTATTTTGTAGCCTCGGGTCTGACCGCGCATTTCGAGGATGTCGTCGAAAACGTCGAGCACGTAATCGATGTGGCTTTGTGTGTACACACGCCTTGGGATGGCAAGGCGTACCAGTTCGTTGGCCGCGGGAATCAGGTTGCCTTCAGCGTCTTTTTTGCCAAACATCACACTGCCCACTTCCACGCATCGTATGCCGCCTTTCAAATAAAGATCACACACGAGTGCTTGGCCGGGGAATTCGTGCACAGGAATGTTCGGGTACAGTTTTCCGGCATCGATGTACACGGCGTGCCCGCCGATGGGCCACACCACGGGTACACCTTTGTTGCGCAGGTGTTCGCCCAGGTACCCGGTGCTGCGGATACGGTAGGTAAGGTAATCGGCGTCGAAAACTTCTTGCAGACCGATCGCGAGGGCCTCCATGTCGCGGCCAGCCAATCCGCCATAGGTCGTAAATCCTTCGGAAATGATGAGTAGGTTGCGGCAACGCATGGCCAAGTCGTCGTCTTTGAGCGTGAGCAAACCGCCGATGTTCACCAGACCGTCTTTTTTGGCGCTCATTACAAAGGCGTCGCCCAGGTTGAGCATTTGCTGGGCTATTTCCTTGTAGGTTTTGTTTTCGTATCCAGGTTCGCGGTGTTTTACGAAGTAGCTGTTTTCGGCGATGCGGCAGCCGTCGATTACCATGAGCAGACCGTATTTGTCGCACAAATCACGAAGTGCCAAGGCGTTGGCCATGCTTACTGGTTGTCCGCCGGCCGAGTTGTTGGTAACGGTGAGGATGATGGCGCCGATGTTTTCAGGACTGTGTTCGCAGATGAGCGCTTCGGTTTGCTCTGGGTCGATGTTGCCCTTGAACGGCAGATCCTCCTCGGTGTGCAGCGATGATTCCGGCAACACGTCGATGGCGGTGGCGCCGGTGTATTCGATGTTGGCGCGGGTGGTATCGAAGTGGGTGTTGCTGATGAACACTTTTCCCGGACCGCCGAGGATGGTGTACAAGATACGTTCTGCAGCGCGGCCTTGGTGTGTGGGCAGGATGTGCGGCATGCCGGTGAGTTCCTTCACCACACTTTCCAGCCTCAGCCAACTGTGTGAGCCTGCGTAGCTCTCGTCGCCAAGCATGATGCCGGCCCATTGGTGGTCGCTCATGGCACCCGTACCGGAGTCGGTGAGCAGGTCGATGAATACGTCGTCCGAATGGACCATAAACGTGTTGTACCCGGCTTCTTTGATGATTCGGGTGCGTTCTTCTTCGGTAGTAACCCGCAGGGGTTCCACCATTTTGATTTTGAAAGGTTCGGTTAGGGTGCGTTGTTTGGCAGACATGGCAGGGCGGTGTTTTAGTTTACGCCGCCAAGGTATCCCTGCCTGTACCGATGCTCCATGAGCCAGGTGCGTGCATGTAGTGACACATATCAGCTCTAAAAATTCCGTTTTTTATCCGTGTTGCTTGCATCCGTATCATCCGTGTTGCATTGCGATGATCCTAAAAAACTTGGGATCATCGCAATGGAACACGGGCTTAACGGATTTGAACGGAATTATTTATTTGGAAATCAGAATACCGTTCATCACACCTTTCCCGCTTTTTAATTTTATAAAATACAAACCACCGCTCAACAAGCCGTTCAATTCAAACGGCTGACCCACTTCGGTTATTTGCCGACGCAAACAAACCCGGCCCCCGGCATCGAACAAAACAACTTCGCAAGGGCCCGTAAGTTTGCCCTGTGTACTAACCATGCTCCGTCCTTACGCCGGATTGGGATAAATTTTTACATCACCGGCATTTGAAACAGGCTCCTTATCAGAAACCGTCTGCACAATCGCCGATTTGGCCCAAGGCGTCATCACCACGGCGTTGCAATCGAAATAAATGCCCGCGCGGTTGTACACCGTGTCGCCCACGTTCAGATCCCTCTGGGGTTTTAGGGTAAACGCTACAAAACCCTGACTGCCTTCCAGGTCGGTTGTGCTGTCAGGCAAATTGATGCCGTCGAAACGCACCTCAAAATTGTGTTCGCCGTGCAAACGCCAGGTGTAAGCATGCCTGGCGCCCAAAACCTGCAACGACGCCGGGTCGAGACCGGCCAGTAAGGTGTCGCGCAGGATGACAAAAGTTGCTGCAGCGTTGCCGGTATTTTGGAAACGGATGGTGTAATAAAGCAGTGCCGAATCGAGGTCGGGTTTCAGAACAGACGAGGGGAACACCAGTTTGTTGTTGGGATCGTAAGCGGCGATCACTTCCGAAACCAAGTTTATGGTATTATCGTCGGGCGCGGCGTCACCGGCCAGCGCAGCTTCGATCTTCAGGTCGATGGGAAGTCCCACCGCTGTGGTGTCGGGTGTCAGCAGGTTCACGAAAAATTTGGCTTCGCTTGTTATGGGCAAGGTATCAAAGGTCCAAAGCAACTGGTTGGATGCGGTGACGTCGGCTGCCGGTGTCGTGCTGAGTATCTCCAAAACGGGTTGCGGGCCGAAACCCTCACACGTTACGGTTAGTGCCGCGTCCAGTGAATGACGTACAGTTTTGCGGCCCTATTTTTCGCTCCATGTCGTTATTCGTCGGTTAAAATGTCCCACATTTCGCCCTCCTCATGCCTAATTGAGCAAACTGACGTGCCCGAACGAATCGACGCCCATGGAAAGCATTTCAAAACCTCCGGAGATTTCGCGCCAGGCCACATTTTGGAAAAAAAGGTCCGTAGAAAACAACAACGCCAGGACGCAAACTGATAAGTGTTTGTTCATGAACAGGTTTAAATCATTGGGTTATAAATCAGGTTTTGGTTAAATTTGGGGGAAACATTTAGACAGTAAAAAAAAATTGAATTCGGTGTAAGGGTACGCCGTTTTTTACGTGTCTTAGGGAAAACACATTCACAAACAATTAAGCCATGAACACCAGATTTTTGATTTTCGCTTTTTGCCTTTTTGCTTTCAACCTGGCAGCCCAGGAAGAAATGCCACAGACACAACCTAGGGAAGACATGACTGAAAAAACACTTTTCGGCAATGCTCGGGTAACCGGGGGGTTCGGCGGCCCCATTTTCAGTTACAGCAAAACCGATGGACAATCCATGTGGGGAGCCGGCGGCGGCGGCGGCGTGGTGTTGAACCACTTTTTCATCGGCGCCTTCGGCATGGGTGAAACGTTCGATGATGCCTTCGACAACATCAACAACAACGACGAACACCTCGGGTTAGGGTACGGCGGACTTTGGACAGGCGTCACTTGGCCCACCCACGAAATCATTCACCTGTACACTTCTTTGAAAATTGGTGGTGGCGCTGTGGGATCTTACAATTACGACGATAATCACAACAATTACGACGACGGTTGGGACGACCCCGTATTCGTAGCCATTCCCGAAGTGGGTGTAGAAGTGAACATGGCCCGTTGGTTCCGCCTATCCGCAAGTGCCGGTTACCGTTTCGTCGACGGTTTTGGCGGCTGGAAAACCCTCGAAAGCAACGATCTCAACGCACCGGTTTTTGGGCTTACGATGCGGTTCGGCTGGTTTACCAGGCGTTAATTGTCATCCTAGTGCCGCGTCCAGTAAATGACATACAGTTTCGCGGCCCTATTTTTCGCTCAATGTCGTTATTCGTCGGTTAAAATGTCCCGCATTTCGCCCTTCTCATGCCTAATTGAGCAAATAATAGGTCTCGCCAAACTGTACGTCATTTACTGGACGCG
>JBBSDH010000247.1:0-6192 GCA_038249605.1 Chitinophagales bacterium
TAACTTTGTCGAGTTCAGCTTGTCCGACGTTTCTCAGCGAGTCTTTGGCTTTTTCCACCGATTGTTCAAGCGTAGCCGTAGCCTGCTCCTTGATGGTGCTTTGACCGTCGCTGCCGAGTACTTTGAAGGCAACTTTGGGGTTACTCATGGTGCCTGTGACGTCGAAACGCACATTGATGAATTCACCTTGTGCAATGTTGACTTTGTATTTGGAAGCTTCTTTGGCAAGGAAATCCAGTCCTGCATTGGCCGTGCTGCCCAGTGCTGAGCGCGGTGTTTTGGTAAGGAACTGGTAGTTCATTTCCGAGTTCAAACCATGTGAGCCACCAATTTGCATGGCTACATCGCGCATTTGCACGTTGAAAGGTTTGATGGTCACCAAGCCATTTTTGATTTCAAACCAGTTGCGTGTGTTGCTCAGATCGAGTTGTTTGAGGTAATCGACATTCAGTTTATTGCCGATTTCGCTGAGCGGTTTAAAATTGTTGATCACAGCATTGAGGGTTTCGATGAAACCTGCAGCGGTCAGGGTGTTCAGGTCGGGCATCATGTCTTTACCCAAAATGCCGCTCATGGATAGGGTGGTATTGAATGTTCCATTAATGAGCTGGGCGATGGGCGCAAGCGATTTCACCGAGGCGAAATTGGTGTAAGCCTCCCTGAACCCTATGTTTTGCAGGGCAAGGTCCATGTTGAATACGGGTTTGGAAAGATCCCGGGTATCGTAGGAGCCGTTCCATGCCATGAGGCCGCCGATCACTTCAGCCGTACAATCGTTGAGTGAAGCGACGCTGTTTTTTACCCTTACCTGTCCATCCATATTTTTCAACATCAGATCGGTGTAACGAACGTTTTTAAAATCTGCGTTGATGGTCATGTCTATGTTTTCAGGCACAGGAATGATTTCTTCCACAGGTTTTTCCGCCAGAGCGGCAGCCGTCTTGGCGGTTGTCGCAGGGGCGTCGTCGGTCATGAACTGGTTGAGGTCGAAGTAGTTCGAATTCAAATTGATCACGCCCATCAGCGTCTGGTTGTCGAAAAGGTAATTCCAGGCGTTCAGGATCTGGCCGCTGCCGCTCAGGTCACTGGCACCGAGTTTCAGACCGAAATTTTCAATGTTCATTTTGTTGGGCGTGAAATGCCCTTTCATGGCCACATCGGTGAGTTTGTAATCCTCATACGCCAATCGATTGATTTTGCCGTCTACGGCGAAATCCCAGCGGTCGAACAAAGCTTCTTCGCTGTTGGGCGGTGGAGGACCATCGGTGGGTACCTTAGAGTCATTAACGGGCGCTTCGGTCATCCATTCGTTGGCATCGAAGTTCGATGACTGGAAATTCAAAGCACCTTTCATGGTTTTGGTGGTTGAAAAATAAGCCAGCACGTTGTCAATTTTTCCCGATGCGCGCAGGTCGCTGCGGCCAAGTCGGGCGTCAAACGTACGGATATCAACCTTTTCGGGGCTTAAACTGGTGTTCAACCGAATGATTTTTACATCCGGCGAACCTTCCGCGCGGTAGGTCATGTTGGTGATGTCGAAATCGCCAGACATGTCCACCGATGCATAATCGCCTCGGTCTATTTGGCTCATGGCGGCTTTGGCCTTCACGTTGGCTTTGACGATGCCGCTCAGTTCCTTCACGCCTTCCATGGGGAAAGCTTTCGACAGTTCGCTGAGGTTGAGCGTGCCAATGATTTTAGTATCCACCGTTGGGTCACTTACCGGTGTTTTCAGGTTGAAATATCCTTCAAGCGGGTTGGAGCCGATGCGCAGGCTGAATTTGGGGATGCTGACCGTCATGGCATTGAGCGATTGCGACGGACTTTTGACGCTCATGTCCAAGTTGATGTTGCTCACGCCAAGGGGCAGGCTCGGGTATTTGAAATCGGCTTTACCCACATTTAAATTCAGGGTAAAGGCAGGGTAAGTGGTTTCGTTGTATTTGCCGCGCACAAATCCTTCGAACTGCACGTTGCCGTTGGCCTGTACACCGTCGAAATCCTTGGTGTAGGCGCCGGGTATGATGGAAAGAAAACTTTTAAACGTGTTTTGTGGCGTGCCAAACTTGATGTCCATCAAAATATCTTCTTTGGGCATTTCCACCCAGCCATCGAGCAATACTTCCAGGGCATTGATTTTCAGGTTGTTTTCTTTGAACGAATATTTTGACTTCAGCATGTCCACGTTCAATATCGATTTCCAGTCGACTTTTGCTTTGCTCAGGTAACCTATGCCACCGTAGTCAACAGAAAGCGCTTCAATGGCAGTTTCCATTACGAGGTCGTAAATGTCGGACGTAAATTCGCCGCTGCCGCTGTGGTTGAGTCCATTGATCTCCGCACGCATGTCGAGTGAGCGGTCGTCATACAATATTTTGCCATCAGAGATGGCGTATGCTTCGAGTTTGATCTTGTTGTCTAAAACAGAGGTGGTAGCAACAGTACCCGGAGGTTCGGGTTTGGTGATGTCGTAATTGGCCCTGCCATCGCGCAGGACGTACACCCGGATGTCGGGTTTTTCGAAAAAGAGTCCTTGGATAACCACATTGTCACCCATGATGGCCTCCCAAAGATCGACTGTGATGTCGAGTTGTTCACATTGCACCAGCTTAACGCCTTCGAAGGGGCCTTGTCCGGTGATTTCAAGACCTTCGAGGCCAACGGCGAGTTGTGGAAAATGCCGGAACAGGGAAATGTCGACGTCGGTGAATTCGAGTGTGGCTGTCAGGTTGTCGTTGGCTGCCTTTTTAATTTCCTCTACGATTTGATCTTTAAAAAGGAAAGGCAGCGTGAAAAGGGCGCCCAGGATCAAAACAAAAGCTATGGCTAGGCCTATAAGTACTTTTTTCATGTTATGTAGACTAGGTGTTCGGTGTTTGTGGTTTGTTTGCAATGTTATGGCAAATTAACGATTTTTCAGCAACTATCGGTTACACAAAGAAGGAAACAAAAAAAATCGGCGCAGGCCTTGTACTTTTGAGCCATGAATTACCATGTCCATTTCATTGATGATCAAAAACAGTTCGACCAGACCATGGATGGGTTGCGTGATGCGCCCTGGATCGGATTTGATACCGAGTTTGTGGGGGAAAAAACTTATGTGCCTGTGCTATGCCTCATCCAGGTAGTTGCAGAAAACGACATTTACCTGATCGACACCTTGAAGGTCAAAGACCTCCAGGGGTTGATGAAGCTTTTGGCGGCGCCTGAAATTTTAAAAATTACCCATGCAGGAGATAACGACTATCGGTTGTTGCATATTTTGTACGGGCTTGTGCCTCAAAATACATTCGATACGCAAATCGCCGCAGGTTTTGTAGGATACAACTACCCGGCGGGTTTTGGAAAAATTGTCGAACGCGAACTCAGCGTAACCCTGGCCAAGAGCCATACGGTTGCCGATTGGGAACGTCGTCCGCTCGATCCCAAAGCCCTCGAATATGCCGTTGAGGATGTCAAATACCTGCCTGCTTTGCACCACAAATTAACTGCCAAGTTGCGCAGACGCAACCGCGAGGCTTGGGCTCAGGAAGAATACCGCAAATGGGAAAACCCTTCCTTTTACATTGTGGATGCCTACAAGGAAATTCTTGCCAACGATTACATCCACCAACTCGGATTTAAAGACAAGGTGTTTTTGATGCGTTTGTTCCTTTGGCGCCGACAAAAAGCAGCAGAACTAAACGTGCCGCGCGAAGGCGTTTTGCAAAGCCGTCACATCAGCACGGTTCTGCGTTCCACCAAAGATGGTCCAGGCGCCTTCCGTTCCAACCGTACTTTGCCCGAAAACGTTTGGAAACGCTACGCCCAGGAATGGCTCGACCTCTGGTCGGCCAAACCCACCGATGGCGAAACCGAATGGTTGAAAGCTTTGCCAAGCCCATCGCCCGACGATCCGGAGCGCGAATGGACCATGGAGTTGTTGTACCATTTTGTGAAAAAACAATGCCTCGAACACGAACTAAGCGCCGCGTTGTTGTTGCCCAAAGGTGATTTCAACAAACTTAAGTCCGGCAGCGACGAGTTCGACCACGACTTGCTTAAAGGCTGGCGCGCCGGTTTGCTGGGTGAGAACCTGGCACACTGGTTGCAACGCGGCGAAGCATTAAAACTGGATTGGCAGGACGGTAACTGCATTCTCAAAATGCCCTGAATGCAACAACCCCTGCTCCACATCGATCAATTGGACATCAGCTTCAATGCTGGTGAAGGCAAACTGGTGCAGGCCATCGATAAGCTGTCGATCAACCTTGCACGCGGCGAAAGTCTGGGCATCGTAGGCGAGTCGGGTTCAGGCAAATCGCTCACGGCGCTCAGCATCATGCGTTTGCTGCCCGAAGCTGCTGACATCAATGCCGGGAAAATCCAATGGTTCGAAAACGGTTCGGAAACACCCGTCGATTTACTTCAATTGCCGGAAAATGCCATGCGTATGTACCGCGGTGCACGCATCGGAATGGTTTTCCAGGAGCCTATGACCTCTCTGAATCCTGTATTTCGCTGTGGCGATCAGGTTTGCGAGGCCATTTTACAGCATCAAAAGGTGGGGAAAAAGGAGGCCCGTGCTCAAACTTTAGCCTTGTTCAAAAGGGTGCGCTTGCCCAATCCTGAACGTATTTTTGATGCTTACCCACACCAGATCAGCGGTGGACAAAAGCAAAGGGTCATGATCGCCATGGCGCTTTCGTGTCGTCCGGACCTGCTCATTGCCGACGAACCTACCACGGCACTTGATGTTACGGTTCAAAAAGCGATTCTTGATTTGTTGAAGGAATTGAGGGTCGAATACGGTCTGTCTATGTTGTTCATCAGCCATGATTTGGGGGTCATCGCCGAAGTGGCCGATCGCGTGGCGGTGATGTACCAAGGCAGGGTAGTGGAGACAGGTTCGGTGCACGAAGTCATGCACAACCCGCAACATCCCTACACCCGGGGTCTTTTGGCCTGCCGACCATCCTTGCATACCTCATTTCAGCGCTTGCCCACGTTGCAGGATTTTTTCAACGACCCCAACAGCAAACCTGTGGTGGTAAGCGACAAAGACACAAAGCACAGACGTGAAAATCTTTATGCAGGCGCGCCGCTTTTAAAAGTGGAAGATGTTCACGTGCGTTACCCGGCGAAAAAGAACTGGCTTGGACAAACAACCTCCTGGCTACACGCCGTAGATGGTGTCAGTTTCGAGATGTTTGAAGGAGAAACATTTGGAATTGCCGGCGAATCGGGTTGTGGAAAAACCACCCTTGGCCGCACCATCGCCCGGTTGACGGATGCGCACAGCGGCAACATATCCTACAAAGGATCGTCCAATCTTTTGGAACAAACCAATCAGGAATTCCGCCCCTTGAGGCGCGAAATTCAGGTTGTTTTCCAGGATCCTTATGCCTCGCTGAATCCGCGCATGCGTATCGGCGAAGCCATTCTGGAGCCCATGCAAGTGCATGAACTACACGGAAACAACATCCAAAGGCGGGACAAAGTCATGGCATTGCTGAAAACCGTTGGCCTGGAGGCAGATCATTTTCGGCGTTATCCGCACGAGTTTTCGGGAGGGCAGCGACAGCGCATCTGCATCGCCAGGGCATTGGCCGTAGAGCCACGCCTGCTCATCTGCGACGAAATGGTTTCGGCATTAGACGTGTCTGTACAGGCCACCGTGCTCAACCTCCTGCTCGAACTTCGCGAGCAGTTCGGACTCACTTACCTGTTCATTTCCCATGATCTCAGCGTGATCCGTCAAATGTGTGACCGCTTGCTCATCATGAACAAAGGCAAAGCCGAAGCACTGGGTCACCCGGAGGAAATTTATCGAAATCCTGCAACGGAATACGTTCGAAAGTTGATTGATTCGGTTCCGGGGGAATAGATTTTCAAAGAAGTTCTACGCAGATTTTCACAGATTTAAGGCGCAGATGTACACAAAACCAACCTTCTGTGAAAATCTGTTTTAAAAAAAAATAAGCCATCCCGGAAACCCGGAATGGCTCATTTTTATTTGGCTAACTGCTGCCAGCTGACTGCTAATTAGTGACAGATCATGATTTTTTTCATGGTCGAACCTTCGGCGGTACGTACCCAAACCACGTACGAGCCCGAGGGCAGATCGGAGGCGTTGAGGGTAATTTGCGTACCGTTGGTGAAGTTTTTGAACACCTGCGAACGCACCTGGTTGCCGGTGAAGTCGAGCAGCGA
>JBBSDH010000248.1:0-6159 GCA_038249605.1 Chitinophagales bacterium
CGAACACCCGGTTAAAAAGGAACCCATGACGCTTGAAGCGGCGTTGCCGGAGCAGGCGTGGTGGGTGCGGTGATTCGAATGCGGAATGCGGAATGCGGAATGCGGACTTGTCCCGAGTAAGCGAGGGAACTGGAATTCGGAATTTGTGTCACTACGGGGAATATTCAAATATTTGTGCCAAATTTTTTAATTAAATTTGTCACAGATATTTGATTGCTACCTCTTTGACGCAAATTCCGCATTCTGCATTCCGCATTCCGCATTCCTTTTCGCCTCCTTTGCCGTTTTCAATATGGTACAAAAGATGGCTGATGTGTGCATCGGCATCGCGCGATATGTAATCGTTTGCTGCCAAAACGGCGCCACCGAATCGGGCAGGAAAGCAGCGGAGAAAGTTTTGATAAAGATGAGGGTTGATTAAATAGTTGACTGTTGACTGCCGACTGTTGACTATTTATTTAACCCTCATTTTTTTCAAAACTTTATCCGCTGCTTTCCTGCCCGATTCGGCGGCGCCGTTCATGAAACCCCAGAAATCGATGCTGGTGTGTTCGCCGGCAAACCAGAGGTTGCGCACGGGCCTGGCGGCTTGTCCTTCAAACCTGTCCACTTGTCCGGCTTTGAAGCACGAATAACTTGCTTTGATGAAGGGGTTTCCGGGCCAGTGGGCCAGTTCCATTTTGCCGGTCAAGCTTTTCTGGGTGCCCTTGAAAGCGCCTTCAAGGTCGTTGAGGATGTATTCGAGTTGTTCTTTCTCAGTGCCTTTGGCGGCTTGTACGGCGCGGTTGCCGCCGTAATAGCAGGTAAAAGTGCCTGTACCTTCGTTGTTGGTTTGCAGTTGCGAGCTGTCCCAGCCGTTGCTGATGCGTTCGTTGAAAAGGAAGCCTCGGTAGCCGGCTTCGCGCCACGGACGGTTGCTGGTTTCCAACACGAATTTGGTGTTGGCGCCATAGCCGAGTTCTTTGATGACCTGTTTTTTTATGGGCGGCAGGTCCATTTGCATCTCAATGTCGCGCAGAACCGTGAAGGGCAGACACATGATGACGGCATCGTAGGTTTCTTCTTTTGTGTTTCCACGCTCGTTGAACGTGAGGGTGAAGCTGCCGCTGTTGTTTTCGCGCAAGGCTGTGAGACGGTGCTCGTAGCGGATTTGTTCCTTCAGCATTTCGGCCAGTCTTTGTGGAATCTGTTCGTTGCCGCCGATGATTTTAAAACGCTCATCGCTGTCGCCAAAAATAGCGAATTCGTCGTTCTCCCTGATGTCCATGATGTCCAGCATGATCGAAGCGCTTTGTTCGCTGCTTTCCATGCCGTTTTCGCCGAGGAAGGCTGCGTCGATCATTTTGCGCACCCACGGGCTCACGGCCATCTGGTTGAGGTACTCGGCCAGGGGCATGTTGTCGTAGGTTTCAAAGCCGCGTTTGTTCATTTTTTTGCGGTCCTTTTCCATCTGAGGATAGGCGTTTTTGAGCTCGGCCACCACATCTTTTACGGTGTAGTGTTTGCCTTCGATGTAAAACAGGTCCTTTTCACCGAATTTGTCGGTTTCCACGTCCATAATTTTGTCCTGCAGGCCGAGGATGCGCACAAAATCCAGCATGTCTTTGTGATTGGTATCAATGAACTCCCCGCCAATTTCGGTCACAAGTTGTCCGTTGCCGAAAATTTTTCCACTTTTAATACGACCGCCAGCGCGTTTGTCGCCTTCAAAAATGGTGGCTTTGATGCCTTTGGCTTTCAGGTAATATCCGGCGCTGAGGCCCGACATGCCGCCGCCTACAATGGCAATTTTTTCGAGGGGCTTTGCCGTGGCTTCCCACAGGTCGTTGGTAATGCTGGAGCCTCCAAGGGTGACCAAAGCGCCGGCCTGGGCCGTAGAACGCAGGAACTTGCGTCGGCTTTCGTTGAACCGGTCTCGTTCGGCCAAAACGTCGTCGACGGAGCGTTCGGGGTGTTGGTTGGCGAAGTTGGCCAGTTGGAAAATCTGGCGAAGTGAAGTAAGTAAAGCTGTTTTCATAAAGAGGTTGGGTTTGTACTGACAAACATAGAAAATGTATACCGCTTTTCGTATGTATTTTTAACTTAAGTTCAGTTATTGGGTATTGGAGTGGGGAAAAAGTCGACAGTCGACAGTCCGAAATACGCTCGACTGCCAACTGTTGACTGTCAACTTACCGCTTCTGCCAGCCCCCGATGATGGCGCCAAAAATCACAAACTGCAGGAACGCAAAACCGCCGTCGATGAGCGACAAGGAAAAAGGACTCATCGAGTACATGTTGCCCACGATGGTGCCCAGCAGCCCGAACAAACCAATGGCTGCGCCCGTCATGGCGCCGTCTATCCAGCCGCTAACGCCCATGCGACGAAAAATCATGGTCAGGAGGAAACCGAAAGTCAAAGCGGTTGCAACACCAACGATGTGTGGAAGGTAGGGGTTTTCCATGCTGGTGGCATCTTCCATGGTAAGGCCATGGCCATCCATCCAGGGTTGGGAAAAAGCGCCATACCAGCCCATGCCGAGGGCGATGTTGACAAGTGCACAGGCAGCAATAGCAAGGTAGTTGGTTTTCATTTTTTAAACATTTCGTTTTGAGAAAATAGAGTAAAGTGTAGATAAAGGTAGCGTTTGCTTTCATTTATCCAAATTTTACAAACTTTTTTTCGACGAAATGTTTTAAAATGTGGCGTTTTGTTTGGCCGCGTAGTTACTCAGAGTAGCGCAGAGGAAAAACGCAGAGCTGTACAAACTCTGCATTTTCCGAAGAGTAACTCCGCAGTGAAACTAGTGCCGCGTCTAATGAATGACATACAGTTTGGCGAGACCTATATTTTGCTCAATTAGGCATGAGGAGGGCGAAATGCGGGACATTTTAACCGACGAATTACGTCATTAAGTGAAAAATAGGGCCGCGAAACTGTATGTCATTCACTGGACGCGGCACTACATGTCAAGTAAATAATCTGCCAACTCCGTAATTTCCAAAGCCCTTAAAAACACCGCATCCAACGAAGCTTCAAGCTTTATACCCTCGCCGTTCACCGGATGTATGAACCCAAGCGATAAAGCATGCAGCATCATCCTTTCTATGCCATATACATCCCGGAAATACGCGTTTTGCTTCACATCGCCATGCCGTTTATCCCCGATTATCGGGTACCGTAAATGGCTCAAATGCCGCCGAATCTGCTGACGCCTGCCTGTCAAAGGCTCCACATCGAGCAGCGAAAACCGGGCGGTGGAATACCGCAATCCAATAGCGGCTTCGATGGTGGAAATGCCCAGCCGGCGGAACTTCGTTTGTGCTTCCATGAGCCCGCGACCGCTTTCGGGATCGTCGAGCGGATAATCAATCATTGCTTCTTCTGGGGCGTGGCCGCGTGTGATGGCGAGGTACTTTTTCTCCAAAGATTTATCCATGATTTGCAAACCCAGGTCCCTTGCCGCCTGCGCAGATTTGCCGAAAAGCAGCACGCCCGAAGTAGCGCGGTCGAGCCGGTGGGCCGGGTACAACTTTTGTCCGAGTTGGTCGCGCAGCAATTGAAGCACAAACACACGGTCTTCGCTGATGCCCGTGCGGTGCACCAGGATGTGGGTGGGTTTGTTGATGGCGACGATGTGCTCGTCGTTGTACAGAATTTCAAAGGTCATTGTGCGGCGCGCCATTCGGCGAACACGCGCTCCACTTCCTCACCGTCCCAGTTTTGCTCCACGTTTTCCACTGCCAGGATGCGCTCAAACAGCCGGTCCTGGTTGTCGTCTTCGCGCAGGGCCACATGGTAAGGCGTGTTGCTGAACGACACCATGGAGTAAACAGGCATAAAATCCGGGTGTTTGGAATGCAGGTGGGCGGCGATTTTTTTGCGAAGTAAAAATTTCGGATCCCCCACTTTGTCGCGCATTTCGATGAAGTTGCGCAGGGCCAGTTCGGCGATGGCGTTGCCGTCGGCCTCGCGTTTGTGCGCAAACTCTGGGATGATCTTAGACCAGTCGCCGCCGTATTGCTCGTACATACCGTCGAGGATGGTGCAGTCCTCAAAGCCGGCGTTCATGCCCTGTCCGTAAAACGGTACGATGGCATGCGCCGAGTCACCGATAAGCAGGATGCGGTTTTGCCATTGCCAGGGATGGCACTGTACGGTGCACATCGACGGGGTTGGGTTGGCAAAAAACTGCTCCTTCAAGTCTGGCATCAGCGCCATTGTATCGGCGAAGTAGCGGTTAAAAAACGCATCCACCGCGTCGTTGTTCGTAAGGTGTTCGAACGACACTTCGCCTTCATAAGGCAGGAAAAGCGTACAGGTAAAGCTGCCGTCGGCGTTGGGCAGGGCGATGAGCATGAAGTTGCCGCGCGGCCAGATGTGCAGGGCGCCCGGGTCCATCTTGTGCGAACCATCGGCGTTGGGTGCGATGCTAAGCTCCTTGTAGCCGTGGTCGAGGTATTGCTGGGTGTAGTTGAACCTGTCGGTGCGTTGCAGGGCATAACGCACGGCCGAAAAGGCACCGTCGGCCCCGAAAATCAGGGGTGCGGCGATGATTTTGTGTTCGCCGGTACGCATGTCTTCGAAGGAAATGAACTGCTTGTACAGGTCCACCTCCGTGCAGCGGTGTTCGAAGTGGAAATGCACATTGGGAAACGAGGCGGCGATGTTGAGCAGTTCGAGGTTGAGTCCCCCGCGCGAGACCGAGTAAATAGCCTCCCCTTCTTTGCCGTAAGGCTGGTAGGTGCATGCGCCGTCCACGGCGTGCATCATACGTCCGGGCATGGGTAAGGCTACTTTTTCAATTTTTTCGCGGATACCTGCCATTTCCACGGCTTTCCAGCCGCGTTCGCTCATGGCGAGGTTGATGGATCGGCCACCCAGGTAACCGGCGGCGCGCATGTCGTGGCGGCGTTCAAAAACATCCACATGGTAGCCTCGGCGGGCGAGAAAAACGGCCCACAGGGAGCCTACGAGACCGGCGCCTACGACGACGGCTTTTTTGGTTTGGTCAGGCATGGTTGTGTCTTAAGATTGACGCGGCAAAGGTACAACAGCGAGATGACATCTCCCTAACCCGTGAGGTGACATCTCCGAGTCACGAGGAGGTGTCATGTCGCAGGCAAGTTCCATCCTATCAGTAGCCCCGATGCTGCCCCTATCTTTGGACTGGAGGTGCCATCTCGCAGGTAAACTTAAATTTCCATGGAACTATCCCAGTCTTCCGGTGGCTCTTTAGGTGGAATTTGATGGTATTCGAGAAATTGCTCTTTACCATTAAACATTTCATGCACAATGTCCCGACATAGCATTGTTGGTTGATTGGAAATCAGAGCGGTAAACGAACTCCATTTATAGGTTGAAAAGGGTTTCCAAATACCGTGCTTTTGTGGATTATGATGGATATACCACACCAAATGAAGCATTTGCATTTCATTTTTTACACAAACTCTTTTAAAGGGTCGGTAAAACAGATTGCCGCTTCGATGGTATTTTCGGTTAAAAGCCATGGCATATGCTGTAAACAACCTGGTAAATTGACGTTCCAAAACGCCATGAATGTCCTTAGGATCATGAGGGTGCATTATCCAGTATAACTGTGGTTGAGACAATAAAGACTGGGGTAAATGTTCAAAAACAGCCTGAAACTCATCTTCAGGTTTAATCTGAAACATAATGTGAAAATGGTTGGGAAGAATGCAGTAAGCGAAGGTATTTACATAAGGAGCAATGTATTTTTTGTACAAATTCAAAAAATGCAATCGGTCTTTATCCTCTAAAAAAAGGGGTTCCTTATGGTTTGTGCGATTAAAAACGTGGTAAACGTTTTCCGTAAAAAAAACAGCTAAATTTTGATGGGATGCTGGAAAACGAAAGCACATATGAACCAATTTTAGTTTGTTAAAATTGGCGCAGCAAACAAATGTAATGAATTTAATACGAAAAAATCAAGGCTGTTGGTGAGGTGACATCTCCGAGGCACGAGGAGGTGTCATCTCGCTAACACTTTTTGAATACCTTAAGCCTGAAAACCGTGAGGTGACATCTCCGAGGCACGAGGAGGTGTCATCTCGCACTACCCGCACAAATCTATGGCAAAACCATCCTGCAATCCGTGAGGTGACATCTCCGAGGCACGAGGAGGTGTCATCTCGCTACCACTTTTTGAATACCTTAAG
>JBBSDH010000249.1:0-6058 GCA_038249605.1 Chitinophagales bacterium
TACCTTATAATTACCTGGCATCACCTGCGGACCTCCCCAAGGCTCCAACTGGTCTTTGGGAGGCTCATTGTTGCTGGGAAAGCGGACGCCTTTGGTTTCCATGCCCCATGAAACGCGGTTGAAGGCGGTATCGACGTCTGACTTGAAACGTCGCAGGGTGTCGCCTTTTTCCGACAAAACGGTTACGGTGATTTTATCCCCTTTACCGGCTGCTGGTTTGGCATCTTTTTTCTCTTCCTCACCCTTTTTATCCTTATCCTTTTTGTCCTTATCCTTTTTGTCCTCATCCTTTTTATCCTCGTCCTTTTTGTCCTCATCCTTTTTGTCCTCATCCTTTTTATCCTCGTCCTTTTTAACCTTATCCTTTTTGTCCTCATCCTTTTTGTCTTTCCCCTCCGGTTTTTCGGGTTTGATCCATACAGGTATGCTCACTTCCGTGCCTTTATTTGCGCCGCTGTACATGGCATCGGCCGAAAAACGCGCACCTTCGTAGGAGCTCCAGGATGCCAGGATACCGTCCTGTGCGGGAAAGACTTTGAAGGCTGCATCGGGCTTAAAGGTGCTTGCCGCCAGTGCGCGCAAAGGTGCAAGGTTATCGAGGATCCAGATGGCACGGCCAAACGTTCCGATCACCAAATCGCCGTCGCGCGGGTGAATTTTCATGTCCTGCACCGGCACGCTGGGGAACGACTCTCCCGGCCACTTTTGCCAGTTTTCACCGTAATCGAAACTTACGTAAAGTCCTTGGTCGGTACCCAGGAACAACAAACGTGGCTCGACAAGATCCTGCACCACCGAGAGGCAAAAACCTTCGATGCCGTCTTTGTCTTTTTTGGTATTGACACCGGCAATGCGCGACCATTTTTTACCGTAATCGGTCGTATGGTAAAGGTAAGGTTGCCAATCGTTCATGCGGTAGTTGTTCACCACCACAAAAGCTTCACCAGCGTTGTGCGCCGATACTTCGATTTGTGGAATCCAGACGCCTTTGGGGCAATCGGGCAAACGCGATGAAATTTCTTCCCAATTTTTGCCACCATCGCGGGTTAACTGCAGCTTACCGTCGTCGGTACCCACCCAAACGACGCCATTTTCCTTGACCGAGGGTGCAATGGAGATGACGGTGCAGTGGTTTTCGGCATTGGTGGCATCAAAGGTGAGGCCGCCCGAATTGAACTGATCAAGTTTGGAGCTGTCGTTGCTGGTGAGGTCGGGTGAAAGGAGTTGCCATGAATTTCCGTGGTCGGGCGAATAATGCAGGTACTGGCTGCCGTAATAAATACCGGCCTTGTTGAAAGGGTCCTGAGCCAGGGCCGAATTCCAATTGAAACGCAATGTTTTGCCTTCGGGGTGCATCGGTTTGATGTACTGATCTTTGCCCGTCTGCCTGTCCACACTGTAGAGGTTACCACCCTGATACATGGCATAGGCGTAGCGGTTGTTGTCGGCATGCGGCATGGCATCGAAGCCGTCGCCGAACAGGATTTCCTGCCATTCCTGGTTGCGGATGCCGCCAGCTTTCCAAACGCTCGAAGGCCCGACCCAGGTACCATTATCCTGCAACCCACCGTAGATGTTGTAAGGCATGTCGTTGTCTACGTTGATGTGGTAAAACTGTCCGACGGGAATGTTTTCCGCATAGCGCCACGTACGGCCTCCGTCGCGGGTGATGTTCAAACCACCGTCGTTGCCATTGATGATGAAATCAGGATTTTCCGGGTGAATCCAAAAGGCATGGTGGTCGGGGTGGATGCGCCAGCCTGCCCAGGTATCGAAGGTTTTGCCGCCGTCTTCGCTGCGTGTCACCATGGTATGGATACTGTACACACGGTTTTCATTTTTAGGATCGACGTATATTTCGGCGTAGTAAAACGGTCGGTCTCCCATGCCTTTTTCGGCCATTTTTCGCCACTTTTTACCGCCATCGGTGCTTTTATAAAGTGCATTTTCTTTGGCTTCTACTAAGGCATACACCACGTTGGGATTGCTGGCTGCAACGGCCAAGCCGAGGCGACCCAGATCGCCTTCGGGCAACCCGTCTTTGGAGGTGCGTTTTTCCCAGGTTTCGCCGCCGTCGTGCGAAACATAAAGTCCTGAGCCTTTGCCGCCGCTTTTGAAAAACCAGGGCCAACGCTGGTATTCCCACATGGCAGCAAAAAGTTTGTTCGGATTGCCGTGGTCGGCCACCAATTCGGCGCAGCCTGTGAGGTTGTTTACAAACAAAACTTTGCGCCATGTTTTGCCGCCGTCGGAACTTTTGAATACACCGCGGTCATCATTCGGGCCGTTGGCCGAGCCGAGGCTCGCGGCCCATACCGTGTTGGGGTCGTCGCGGTGCAGGATGATGCGGTGGATGGTGCGGGTTTCGCGCAGGCCCATACACGTCCAGTTTTCTCCGCCGTCGATGCTTTTAAAAATACCCACACCGAAGTTTTGGGAGTTTCGTGGATTGCCTTCGCCAGTGCCAACCCAAATCTCGTCTGGATTTCGGGGATGAATGGCAATCGAGCCGATGCCCTGGGTTGGCGCTTTGTCGAAAATAGGTTCCCATGCTGTGCCGCCACTGGTACTGCGCCACACGCCGCCAGAAGCCGCACCGGCGTAAATGACCTCTGCGCGGGTTGGATCTACTGCGATGGCCGTGATGCGTCCGGACATGGCGCCCGGACCGATGGAGCGGATGTTAAGACTTTTCAGGTGATCGGGGGAAATGGCATTTTGTTGGGAAAACAAACAAAGCGGGATTGCAAGAAGCAGCCCGAGAACCGAAGCGTAACGTTTAAACATGGAGCAATTGCTTTAAAACAGGATAATTCAGAAACACGTTTGTGGTTTTTCTAACCTCTCAAACATGCGCTTAAGGTGCAAAACAAACGTATTTTTTCGATGTAAAATAACAATGAGGGTGTAAGGGCACCTTCAATAGCCTCAATCGATGCGCAAAACCACTTTCCCAAACTGGTCTTTTTTCCTCAAATGCTCCATGGCTTCATTGCCTTGTTCGAGTGGAAAAACGGCATCTACCACGGGCATCAATTGATGTTTTTCCATAAATTTCAACATGGCGCCAAACTCGCGGTTGGTACCCATGGTTGAACCCAAAATGCTTATTTGTTTCCAGAAAAGGATTTGCGGACTCAAGCCGTTCACTTTGCCCCTCGTGCCGCCATAAACACCAATCCGGGCGCCCGGAAGGCACAATCCCGGCAACAGGCCGAACCCGTCGCCGCCGGCCGAATCAATCACCACATCAAAACCGCCGGAGCGCTGTTTGAGGTCTTTGTCCCAGACTTCGGAAGTATAATTTGCGCCGCCGGCCGCTCCAAGTGCGATGGCTTTGTTGATTTTAAAATCGGCACTGCTGGTCACCCAAACTTCGGCGCCGGCCGCGATGGCGAATTGCAAAGCAAACAAGGCCACACCGCCGCCAATACCGGTGACAAGCACACGCTCACCCCGTTTGAGTCGGCAACGTGTGAACAATACACGCCAGGCGGTGACGCCTGCAAGTGGTAAAGCAGCCGCCTGCTCCCAAGTAAGAAACGCAGGTTTAAGGTGCAAATTGGCACGCGGCACTTTGACAAATGCTGCAAAAGTACCGTCGGTGGGCATACCCAAAATATGGTATTCCTTGCTTTGGAAATGCGGGTTGTCGCCCCAATTAAGCGAAGGATTGATGATGACTTCTTTGCCTTTGTACTCCCCTGCCCCATCGCTGCCGAGGATTACGTCCGGACGAATTCCTGCGTATTGCCCCTGCGTGATCCAGATGTCGCGGTAATTGAGGGCAGCAGCACGCAGATGTACCACAGCTTCGCCGACACCGGCTTTGGGAATCAGTGTTTTTTCAAACGAAAGGGGTTGGTTGATTGCTTTGAAAAAAAGGGCTTTCATGATGTGGTGGTTAAACTGTCGGTATACCACTGCCTTGTGGCTTACCGCTTTCACGGTGGCTAAGGTTGGTAAATTTTTCAAAAAAGCGTTTTTATTTTATTGTTTTAAGATCAATCTCCCTCCAATTCGTCGTACTCGCCTTTCCAGGCATACCAGCCGAAAAGTATCAGGCCGAGCATGAGGGGTATGTAAACCGGCAGGATGGACCACCAGAAGATTTTTTTGTCGGGCGACACTTTGTCGGCACTCAGTTCGTGGATGCCACGGGAGAGCAGGAACCAGATGGCGCCGATGGCTACCAACATCCAAAGAAATCCGGCTGCGCGTTTGAGCGTATTCATATCGAAGTAGATTTGAAGTAGTTAGAAAAAATCAGTCTTGCACGTTTTTATCCGTGCGAGCCGGGATGTAGAGCATGCCGATGACGAAACAAACAGCGGCGATGATCATGGGGTAAAACAGACCGGCCAAAGGATCGCCGGAAGGATTGTCGTTGGTTTTGCTGTTTTCAACAAGGAATACGGCTATGTACGGCACCAATCCGCCGAAGATGCCGTTGCCGATGTGGTATGGCAGCGACATGGACGAATAGCGGATCCTTGTCGGAAACAATTCGACAAGGAAGGCGGCTATCGGTCCGTACACCATGGTTACATACAAGATTTGCAGGAAAACCAGGAAGGCCATCATCCACCAGTTGGACGACGACAACCAGACGGTCTTTTTTACTTCGGGTTTCACTTTGGAACCATCGGCCTTTTTGATATCAACCGTGACTTCCTTGTAGGTATTGCCGTTGACAAAGCCTTTTACCAACGTGGTGGTGAAAACCGAATCGCCTGCGGCGTTTAAGGCGAATATCTGATCGATTGTGCCTTTTTCAGCAATTACTTCCACTTTGGTGCTCGAAATATCAAGCATCTTTTGGTAGATGGGACGGTAGGTAAGAATACCCAGAAGCATACCGGCCATCATGATCCATTTGCGGCCGATGCTGTCGGACCACCTGCCGAAAATCAGGAAAAAAGGTGTGCCGACGATGATGGCTGCGGCGAGAATGTACCGCACCGCATTGAATTCAATGTTGCACACCTTATCCATAAACGACATGGCGTAAAACTGTCCGGTGTACCAGATAACGCCTTGTCCGGCCACGGCGCCAAAAAGCGCCAGCAGCACTATTTTGAGGTTGTCCCGTTTACCGAACGACTCTTTGAGGGGGTTGGCAGACAATTGTCCGCTGCGTTTGATTTTGGTAAACATGGGCGATTCCTGCATTTTGAGTCGGATGAACACCGAAACACCCACCATGATGATGGAAATCCAGAAAGGCACACGCCAGCCCCAATCGTTGAAGGTTTCTTCGCCCAGGGTATTTTTTGTTGTAAGGATGACGGCGATGGACAACAGGAGCCCAACCGTGGCGGTTGTTTGAATGAAGCCGGTGTAATACCCTCGCCGGTTGCTGGGCGCGTGTTCGGCCACATAGGTAGCGGCGCCGCCGTATTCGCCACCGAGTGCAAGACCTTGCAACAAGCGCAGCAAAAGAATGATGATGGGCGCCAGTATACCTATTTTATCGTAGCCTGGAATCAGGCCGATGCTGAAGGTGGACAAGCCCATGAGCAGCAGGGTGACCAGAAAAGTGTATTTCCGTCCGATAAGGTCGCCCAGGCGGCCAAAAAACAAAGCGCCGAATGGGCGTACGATGAAACCTGCGGCAAAGGAGCCCAGAGCGGCCATGTAGGACGCCGTGATGTTGTCGGAGGGGAAAAATTGCATGGCGATGTAAGGCGCCAGAGTACCATAAATGTAAAAGTCGTACCACTCGATGAGTGTACCCACCGAAGAGGCAAGTATCACACTCGTTAATCCCCAGCCGGTTTTGGCATTGGGGTTGGTGTTAACATTAGGTAGTGCATTGGACATAAAGTACAGCGTTGATGGTGTAAAAAAGTTGGTCGTGATTTCCTGTCGCTTGCAATTGAACGCAAATGCATATAGCTATCTATATGTATCAAAATTTTCTGGATTATTTTTTCAGTATTGGTGAAATAAAATATTTTACAAGGAGTCGTGTTAAAAATTAATACAATAAATTTTTGAAAAATATCCAAAATAAGACAGAATAAAAAAAAAAAAACTCAACAAAAACAGAAAAAAA
>JBBSDH010000250.1:0-6045 GCA_038249605.1 Chitinophagales bacterium
CAAATCCAATCCAATCTTCCCAAATCCTTTAAATCCTCATAAAATCCCAATCCCCAAAATCCTATAAATCCAGGTTTAGACAGGATTTGATGTGCCGCTCCATCCTTTCCTGAACCTCAGGCGTTAGGTCCTTGATGAACTTGTGTCCCGTCACTTTTAGGATTTTGGGGATAGAGATTTTACGAGGATTTAAAGGATTTGGGAAGATTGGATTGGATTTTAAATGGAGTGAACCGTACGAAGTGGGAGCTTTCCTACCAAATCCAATCCAATCTTCCCAAATCCTTTAAATCCTCGTAAAATCCCAATCCCCAAAATCCTATAAATCCAGGTTTAGACAGGATTTGATGTGCCTTTCTATCCTTTCCTGAACCTCAGGCGTTAGGTCCTTGATGAACTTGTGTCCCGTCACTTTTTCGTACAGTTCGATGTAGCGGTCGCTGATTTCCTGCACGAAGCTTTCGGGCATGTCGGGCATTTTTTGGCCTTCGAGTCCCTGGAAGCCGTTGGCCATGAGCCATTCGCGTACAAATTCTTTGCTGAGCTGTCGTTGTTTTTCGCCTTTGGCTTGCCGTTCGTCGTAACCTTCGGCGATGAAGTAGCGGGAGCTGTCGGGCGTGTGAATCTCGTCCATAAGCACCACCTGACCGTGGTGGATGCCGAATTCGTACTTGGTGTCCACCAAAATGAGTCCATGTTTGGCGGCCATTTCGGTACCGCGCTGGAAAAGGGCGCGGGTATATTTTTCCATTTGAACGTAATCAGCTTCCGAAACTATGCCTTGGGCCAGGATGTCTTTGCGGGAAATGTCCGCATCGTGGCCTTCATCGGCTTTGGTGGTGGGCGTGATGATGGGCTCGGGGAACTTATCGTTTTCCCGCAGTCCTTCTGGCATGGAAACGCCGCACAGCGTGCGTTTTCCGGAGGCGTAGGTACGCGCGGCATGGCCTGCGAGGTAGCCGCGGATCACCATTTCAACGCGCAGGGGCTCGCAGCGCAGTCCGATGGCTACGTTGGGATCGGGCGTGCTGAGCAGCCAGTTCGGACAAATATCGCGGGTGGCTTCGAGGAAGTGCGCCGCGATTTGGTTGAGCACGGCGCCCTTGAACGGGATGGGTTTGGGCAGGATGTGGTCGAAGGCCGAGATGCGGTCGGAAGCGACCATAACGAGCTTGTCGCCCACGGTGTATACGTCGCGTACTTTGCCGCGGTAAAAGGCCGTTTGGCCCGGAAGGTTGAAGTTGGTTTCGCGTATGGCTTGCATGTCGCAAAGGTAAGGTGCGCCTAGTGTTTGCGCTCGCCTTTGAATATTTTTTCACCGGCCAGGACTTCAAATTCCAGATGATTTTCGCTGGGAGGTATCGGACACCGGAATCCGTCGGAGTAAGCGCACCAAGGATTGTAGGCGCGGTTGAAATCGAGGGTCATGTACACCTTTTTACCGTCCACTTCCACATTGCCCATACGCATGTCAAGGTACCGCCCGCCGCCGTAGGTTGCTTCTCCGTTGGTGTGGTCTTTAAACGGTGCGAAAAGGTAATCTTCGTAGCCCGGTTTGTTGATCAGTTTGAGGTTTTGGTACAACCGCAGACTGTATTCCTTGCCGTCTTTTTGAAAATACAACGTGCCGAAGTGCTGGTATTGAGCGCTGTGGCCCGAGTAGGTCGGCATGTTGAACGGCACCAGCGTAGGGTTGACTTCAAACCTTGCGCGAAAAACCCATTCCGGGGCGGCCGTATAAAAATCGAAGTTCAGGGTATCGGTGGCGACTTTCAGCGGCGAGCGTTCTTCGGTGAGGAACTCAAGTTTGTAACTTGAGCGGTGAGCTGTGAGTTCGGAGGCGTAATCAGCGCTTTGAGCGGCGAGAAGAGCAGGAAACAGTAAAAAGAGTATGAAACGCATGGGAAGTTTAAAGTTCACAGTTTAAAGTTTAAAGAAGGGAGCTAAGATATGTAGTGCTAGCTATCCCACAACCTTTAAAAACTGGACTTTGCACCTGGAATGTAGGCGCGTACGCGCCTACATTCCAGGTGCAAAGTCCAGTTTTTCAGGGTTTAAAAGAGATTCCAGGTAATGCTCCTTCAGTCCAAACCCTTTTTTCAACGCTTCCACTTTTTCCAAAGCTGCTTTTCTGCGGGATGCCGGCGGTGTTTTGGCCGTTTTCACCGCTGTGATCATTACGTTTTTGGGTGTGTGCTCGGTGGAAATGAATTCAAAAACCTGCGTTTTATAACCTTCGGCTTCGAGCAGCAGGGCACGGATGCCGTCGGTGAGTATTTCTGCCTGGCGTTCTTCCAGGATGCCGTGTTGCAGCAGGGGCGCCATTTCATTTTGGGTATGCATGTCGCGGCGCACCTGTTTGTGACAGCAGGGTGCAGCCACGATGATGGCGGCTTTTTCGTGGATGCCGCTGGCGAGGGCCAGGTCGGTGGCTGTGTCGCAGGCGTGCAGGGCGATGAGCATGTCGAGGCGCTCGGGGTGGTACTCGCGGATGTCGGTGGCGACAAAGTGTAAACCCTCAAAACCGTTTTCACGTGCTGTTTTGTTGCAAAAATCGACCAGGTGCTGACGCAGTTCGATTCCCGTGATGCGGGGTTTCATGCCCTGGTGTTTGGTAAGAAAATCGTACAAGGCAAACGTAAGGTAGCCTTTGCCCGAACCCATATCGGCGATGTTTGCATCTTCCGGCAGAGGATGTTGTTGGAGCAGGTGTTCGATGGTTTCGAGGTACTTGTCGATCTGCCGCCATTTGTCCTGCTGGTTTGCGTGCACTTTGCCTTCCGTGCTGCAGATACCCAACGCATGAAGCCAGGGTGCTGCTGGGTCGAGCCGCCGTTGCTTGTCGCGGTCGTGGGCAAGCGTAACGGTCTCGGCGGGCATGGAGGGCTTTTTTTCCAAAAGTCGGGGCGGTTTTTGGTCTTCGAGTTGCAGACTGAAGTCGGCCGACGGCGTCATCATTTCGGCGTTGTAAAAAGCGGTATCGAGCAGGTTTTGCAAAACCTGCGTGGCTTCTTCAAACGTATGGTTTTTAACCTCGTCGCGCGTTTGGTAACGGTAATTGAATGCCACATGCGGACCTTTTTTGAGCATTACCGGACGCAGGTACACGTTTTTGAGCCCTTCGGGCGCAATTTTTCTGGCTTTGCTAAGGGTTAGTTTGAGCAAAGCGCCTTCAGCGAGGGTTTTGGAAAAAATTTCAAAAAAGCGAGGGAGAGACATTGGTGATCAGGATTTAGTCGTGAAAATCCTGACCCTGGTTCAGGCGTTTTTTCTCCGCCCTGCGCCGCAGTTCATCTTCGATGCTGCGCATGGTGTAATCAAGTTCACCTTTACTGTTGAACCGCCATTTTTGCCAAAAAACAATGGCGAGAAAAGCGATTAGGCTCAAAGTAGCCACTGCATAGGCAGCCATGGACAGGTAGCGAAATTGCATGAACCCGGATAAAAATGCCATAAACAACCACCCTGTTCCGGTACCCGCCAACACCATGGCCAAACGTTGCCGGCGCATGAAAAGCAGGATGTTTTGGCGCATACGTTCGCGCAATTCGAGCAGATGATCGGCACTGAAATGCTGGGGCCCAACATCGGCCAGCAGACGAAATTCGTCGTTGGCCTCCTGCTCGAGGCGCTCAAGCGGCGTAAGTTGCGGCCTGCGCTTCCATGTCTTTCTGATGCTCAACATTTTGGTGTGCGAATCTAACGCTTTTCCGGGTGAATACGCTGCGAAAACAATGCCACACGCCCAATGGTTGTCGCAAAAAGCATCTCTATTGCAATTTCGTCGTATTTTTACGCCGCTCATCTGCATTACAAACGGACAGGAGCGTTTATTTATGGTAATCGAACACAAGAAACACCTGCACAACCGGATCAACCGTAAGGAGCTCAAACAACGCCTGAGCGAAAATCCGGAGCCCCGCATTACCCTCTCTTTTTACAAGTACGTTCAACTCGACGATCCGCAAACGTTCCGCGACGAGCTTTATGAAAGGTGCCAGAACCTTGGTGTCTGGGGCCGCATTTACGTTGCCCGGGAAGGCGTGAACGCCCAAATTTCGGTGCCGGAGAAAAACATGCATGCTTTCCGGGATGCCATGAACACTTACCCGTTTTTCGTTGGCATGCGACTCAACATCGCCGTAGACGACCACGGCAAGTCGTTTTTTGCCCTCACCATCAAAGTGCGTGATAAAATCGTAGCCGACGGCATCGACGACCCAACCTTCAATCCATCGAATACAGGCACCCACCTCAACGCCCAACACTGGAACGCCCTGAGCGCCGACCCGGAAACGGTGGTGATCGACATGCGCAACCATTACGAAAGTGAAGTGGGCCATTTCAAAGGCGCCATAACTCCCAATGTGGCCACCTTCCGCGATGAATTGCCGCTCGTGGCCGACATGCTGGCCCACAACAAGGACAAAAAAATACTCATGTACTGCACCGGTGGCATCCGCTGTGAAAAAGCCAGCGCTTACCTGAGACACCAGGGTTTCAAAAATGTGTTCCAGCTCGAAGGCGGCATCATCGAATACGCACGGCAAGTGAAAACCATGGGACTGGAAAACCAATTCCTTGGTAAAAATTTTGTGTTCGATGAACGCCTCGGCGAACGCATCAGCAACGAAGTGGTAGCACATTGTCACCAGTGTGACGCACCATGCGACGCGCACACCAACTGCGCCAACGACTTTTGCCACATCCTTTTTATACAGTGCGATGCGTGTAAAGCGACGTATGCCAGTACCTGCTCCGAAAAATGCCGCGATTTTAATGCTTTGCCTGATGACGAACGCAAAGAACTGGGCAAAAACCTGGGATTCAACGGCTCGAGGTTTGGGAAAGGCGTGTACAAAGCGTTTAAAAAAAGCGAAGGATCGCTTGTGTGAAAGTTCGTTAAACAACATGCACCTGATTCTAAAAAAAATCCGTTTTTTCGCCACAGCAAACAGCCAACCATGTCGAAAAAACAAAAACCCGAAGTCCGTAAACCAGCTGCACCCGTTCAGGAACTGCCCGCGTTTTTTACCAACACGCGTCTGCACATTCTGGTCATCGCCGCACTTGCTTTCATGTTGTACGCCAATACGTTGGGTCATGGATTCGTGCAGGACGATGCCATCGTCATCACCGACAACATGTTTACCAAACAAGGTGTGGAAGGGCTTCCGGGCATCCTCAACAAGGACACATTTTTTGGTTTTTTCAAAGTTGAAGGCAAAGAAAACCTTGTTTCCGGCGGCCGCTACCGTCCGCTTACGCTTGTGCTTTTCGCGCTTTTATATCAAATAGTGGGCGAAAACAGCATCGTTTTTCACTTTTTTACGGTTTTGCTTTTTGCTTTAACCTGTGTGGTGGTGTACCAAACCCTGCGCCTGATGCTTGCTTACCGCTTTGGTGCGGCATACGCGTCTTTCACGGCTTTTATGGCAACGTTGTTGTTCACTGCCCACCCCATACACACCGAGGTGGTGGCCAATGTGAAGGGGTGCGACGAAATTTTGACGTTGCTGGGCAGTATGGGCGCCTTGTGGTTGTTGTTCAAAGCTGTGGATACTGGAAAAGTTGGTCTTGCTTTGTCTTCCGGTGTGGTTTTTTTCCTGGCTTGTTTGTCGAAAGAAAATGCGGTGACCTTTACGGTGGTGGCTCCGTTGGCTTTGTATGTTTTCCGCGACCTGAAACCTGGCGAAGCATTGATGCGTTCTGCACCGCTGTGGTTTGGGTTTTTTGCTTTTTTCATCCTTCGTGGCAGCATCCTTGATTGGAAATTCGGTGCTGCGCCCATGGAACTGATGAACAATCCATTTCTGAAAATCCAGGGCGACAAATGGGTTTCATTTGCGCCGGCCGAAAAGCTGGCTACGATTATGTACACCCTTTTCAGGTATGTGCAATTGTTGTTTTGGCCCACACCACTCACCCACGACTATTATCCGCGCCACATCGGCATCCTGAATTTCGGCAATCCTGCCGTTATGATGAGCCTGGTCGTATACGGAGGCATGGCCTGGTACGCGGTGCGGGGACTCATGCGACGCG
>JBBSDH010000251.1:0-6024 GCA_038249605.1 Chitinophagales bacterium
GGAGGTCTTTTTGTAACCCTCATGGAAAAAGCTTTGCCACGCGTTTTGGGCTTCGATGTTGCCATGAACAACAAGGTTCGCCCCGATGCTTTCCTCTTTGGTGAAGCCCAAAGCAGGGTGATTGTCTCGGTGGCGACAAAACAGAAAGCCGACTTCGAACGTTTTCTTTCTGCCCAAAAACAGTCCTTTGAACTGCTCGGCCAAGTTGGTGGAAACACCGTACGCATCGGCGGCAACGATTGGGGTAAAGTTGAGCGCTGGAAACGCTCCTACAACGAAGTTCTAACCAAAATCATGCAATAATTGTCTTTTTATAAATTTACAACCATGAAAAGTATTCGCGCTTTTATACTTCTTGCGATGCCTGTCCTGGCCATCTTGTACGCATGTCAGGGACAAAGCGGCCATGCTGTCAAGGGCACCATTCAAAACGCAGGTAGCCTGCAAATCATTCTTGAGCAAGCCCATTTCGACCGCTCCAATGTGGCCATTGGCCGTGTTGCCGCCGATGCCAACGGCAATTTCAATATTGAACAAAAAGAAGCCTATGCAGAAGGTTTGTACCGCCTCACCATCGGCGCCAAACGCATGTATTTCATGCTGGGCGGTGATGAAAATGTGGTGGAAATTAAAGGCGACCTGAACACCATCGATCGTATGGATGTTGAAGTAACGGGTTCAAAAACTTTCACTTGCTACGCCGATGTCATCAAAGACCTCATCGTCAATCCACCCCGCGATCCGCAGGGCGCCCGCGATGCTGTGAAAAAAGGCTGTTCACCACTTATGCAGGCATTCCTTGCCACCCAATTGCTGGGCAACAACGCCGCTCAATTCATCGACGATTTCAAAGCTGCCAATACGGCGCTTGCCGCTGACATGCCAAGCAGCAAATACGCTGCGGATTATGCCGCCATGGTTACTTCGATCGAAACCCAAACCGGACAGCAAATGGCCGGAGAAAAAATCAAAGTAGGTGAAATGGCTCCTGAAATTTCCCTTCCTGACCCTGCGGGTAAAACCCGCAATTTGTCCGACCTGAAAGGCAAAGTGGTGCTGCTCGACTTTTGGGCCAGCTGGTGCGGACCGTGCCGCCGTGCCAATCCGCATGTGGTAGAAGTGTACAACAAATACAAAGACAAAGGTTTCGACGTGTTCAGCGTATCGCTCGACGGCGCCGACCCACGCACAGGCATGCCACCCGAACAGGCAAAAACCAAAGAAGCAGAAGGGAAAAAGAAATGGATCGCTGCCATTGATCAGGATCAATTGGCGTGGAAAAACCACGTATCGGATCTCAAACACTGGGGCAGCGCCCCTGCCGCCGTGTATGGCGTAACAGGTATTCCCAAAACCTTCCTGATCGGCCGCGATGGCAAAATCATTGTCATCAATCCAAGGGACAACCTCGAACAAGAATTGCTGAAAGTGCTTTAACTGTAAATCTTTTTGCCCCCAACACACAGAGAAGCGTCCCGTACAGGTCGCTTCTCTGTGTGTTGGGGGCAAAAGAAAGGTTATTATTGGAAAACAGGATTAACTTCGTGCTGTTCTTGAAGTCCTACAAATTAATGTATTATGATCAAAAATTACTTTTTCCTGGGGGCTTTACTTGCTTTTGCAGCCTGCCAAAAAGCTCCTGAAGGCGTTACCCTGCAATCGTACCATACCCCTCAGGATACGGGCCTTCTAACGGGTGGCGTAAAAATCATTGATTTGGTGACCCCAACCGACACCTTTAAGCTGTGGACCAAACGCATCGGCAACAACCCCAAAATCAAACTGCTGTTGCTGTCGGGAGGCCCGGGCATATCACACGAGTATTTCGAATGTTTGGAGAGTTTTTTGCCAGCCGAAGGCATCGAATTCATTTATTACGACCAGCTCGGCACCGGTTTGTCCGACAATCCCAACGATACCACATATTGGGAACTCGACCGCTATGTGGAAGAGGTGGAAACAGTGCGCAAGGCACTGGGATTGAACAAAGACAATTTTTTCCTGCTCGGACATTCCTGGGGCGGTATTTTGGCCATGCAATATGCGCTCAAATACCAAGACAACCTTAAAGGACTCGTCATTTCCAACATGATGGCTTCCTGCATTGTTTACGATAATTACGCCAAAAACAAACTGGCCAAAGACATGGATCCTGCCGTCCTCAGTGAATTGATGGAGATCGAAAAAAAAGGTGATTTCAGCAATCCTCGTTACATGGAGTTGCTCCAACCGCATTTTTACAACAAACACATCTGTCGCCTGCCCCTTGATCAATGGCCCGAACCGGTGACCCGTGCCTTGGGGAAAACAAACCAAAGTCTGTACGTAACCATGCAAGGCCCAAGCGAATTTGGCATCTCAGGCCGTCTTGCCAAATGGGACGTTTTAAGCCGACTTGTCGAATTGGAAATCCCTGTACTCACCATCGGCGCTACCCACGACACCATGGATCCCCAGTACATGCGCTACATGGCCACCCTCGTCAAGGACGGCACCTACCTGCTGTGTCCCAACGGCAGCCACATGGCGATGTGGGATGATCAAAAGGTTTACATGAAAGGCCTAATCAATTTTTTAAAAACCAAAGGGAAATAACGGTTCCGATTTGTTTTTGAAATAATTTCCTTTTTTGATGTGACATGAATGCCACTGGTACATTGCGGTGTAAACGCCGCGCTATTCCACTACAGGCACCGGAGTGCTGGCAACCGAAACGATGTTTTCGTTGATCTGGTCGGATTCGATCAGGCCGTCGCGCATCCGCACAATGCGGTGGGCATGCATGGCGATGTCGTTTTCGTGGGTTACCACAATGATGGTATTGCCTGCTTTGTGGATTTGTTCCAACAATTTCATGATTTCGAAGGATGTCTTGGAGTCAAGGTTTCCCGTCGGTTCGTCGGCAAGGATGATGGCGGGTTCGTTCACGAGAGCACGGGCAACGGCCACGCGTTGGCGCTGGCCGCCTGAAAGTTCATTGGGCTTGTGCGTTATACGATCACCGAGGCCTACAGAGTTGAGTACAATGCTTGCTTTTTCGAGTCTGTCTTCACGGCTAACGCCTGCATAAACGAGTGGTAGCGCTACATTTTCAAGTGCTGAGAGCCTGGGCAGCAGGTTAAAGGTCTGAAAAACGAATCCGATCTGACGGTTGCGCACTTCAGCAAGTTCGCCGTCGTTCATGGTACTCACTTCAATGCCGTTGAGCCAGTATTCACCGCTGGTAGGGCTGTCGAGGCAACCCAGGAGGTTCATCAATGTTGACTTGCCACTACCTGAAGGTCCCATGAGGGCGACGTATTCATTTTTTTCGATGAGTAGACTAACATCTTTGAGGGCTTCCACTTTTTCGGAACCCATGATGTATGTTTTGTTCAGCTTGCGGATGTCTATGAGCATGTTGATGTGTGTTATTCAATCATTTTAGGTACCCTGAAATACTTGCCGTCCTGATCGGGCGCGTTTTGCAAAGCCTGGTTGGTATCAAAAACGCCTGACGATGACAACTGGTCTTCGCGAAATACATCGCCCGATTCGTTGAGGTAAACCAGAGGTTCCACACCTTCCGTGTTGAGTTGTTGCAGGGTGTTGATCATGGCCAGAATGCGGTCGAGGTCGGCTGCAAAATGGTTGCGTTCGGGGTCCGACAACCGGAGGCGTGCCAGTTTTTCAAGTTTCGAAATAAGCGCTGTATCCATGATTGGCAAAAAAGGTTCGATGTACGTACGGGGAAATTCGATGGAAAGGCACGGATGGCAGGTTTTCCATGCATTGGTGTGCTGTAAAAACCGTGGGGTTGCCTACCTTAGCCGCGCACAAAAATACAGGAATGAACTCAGCTTTGCCTTCCGACAAAACGATCATTAAGCACATTGCCATCGCAGGCAACATCGGTGCCGGGAAAACAACACTCACCGAACTGCTTGCCCGCCATTTCGGCTGGGATGTGCATTACGAAGATACGCAGAACAATCCTTACTTGTCGGACTTCTATCTGGACATGAAACGCTGGTCATTCAACCTCCAGGTGTTTTTCCTGTCCAGCCGATACCAGCAAATGCTGAAAATTCAGCAGGGTAACCGAACGGTTGTTCAGGACCGCACGATCTACGAGGATGCTTTCATCTTTGCGCCCAACCTGGCCGACATGGGCCTCATGGAGCGACGTGATTTTGAAAATTACACAACGTTGTTCCAGTCCATCGTTTCACAGATCAAAGCGCCTGATCTGATGATTTACCTCAAAGCGAGCGTCCCTACGCTGGTAGATCACATCCAAAGCCGCGGCCGCGATTATGAAGGCAGCATTAGTCTGGATTACCTCAAACGCCTCAACGAGCGATACGACAACTGGATCAGTGGGTACCGTGAAGGCCGTCTGCTGGTGATCAATGTTGACCAGCTCGATTTTCAAAACAACAAGGAACATTCCGCGAGGGTGATCGAAATGGTTCACGGTGAATTGCATGGTCTGTTTAAATAGAAAAACCTCATGAACAAACTTGTAACCATCATTTCCGGCGCTTCACGTGGCATAGGCAGGGCCATTGCAACGCGTTTGGCACGCGAAAATCATTTTGTGTTGCTGCTTGCGCGCAACAGCGAAGAAATCAGCGAACTCGAACTCGAGATCGATTCGGCAGGCGGCAAAGCATTGTCTTTTGCGGTGGATGTTTCGAATGAAAAACAAGTCAATGAGGTGGTGGATCAGGCCATCCGCGATTTTGGGCGTATCGACAACGTGATCAACAACGCAGGTATCGGTATATTTAAAGAAGTTGAAGATTTGACCGAGGACGAATGGACGCGCGTCATGGACGTGAACGTCAAGGGTTCTTTCATGCTCACCAAAGCCGTTTTGCCACACATGAAATACGCCGGAAGCGGCCACATCATCGGTATCGCATCGGACGTTTCCAAACGTACCTTTGCCGAAGGCAGCCTTTATTGTGCCAGCAAATACGCCCAACACGCTTTTTTTGAAGCCCTCCGACGCGAAGTGCGTTCCAAAGGCATCAAAGTCAGTGTGATTTATCCCGGATTGGTAGATACGTTTTTTCATGAAGGGGATCCCGGACAACCACACCGCGCGCAGTACCTGCAGCCCCACGACATAGCCGACGCCGTATCCTACGTACTCAATGCACCACGTCACGTCATCATCGACGAACTCATGCTGCATCCAATGACGCAAGAGTGGTGAGCTTCTGCGACTCAGGGTATGGAGAATTTTGGGCCGGGATGAAAAAAACTATTTGAATGATTGGATTGGATCCATAGACTTATTTTACATGAAAATTAGATTTTCTTTGCTGCTTTTTGGCTTTTCGGTGTTACTCGTAGCATGTGCGACGCCGCGTGCTACACGCCCTGTCATCGATTCCGTAAAAACCAACGGTATTTGTTTCCGACTGATGGATTACCAACAGCGCATCGAATATTTTGAAAAAAAAGGACAACCCCAACGTGCCGAAGAAGAACGCATGACACAATTGGAATACAACAAGTATGTAAAGCAACTTTTTAAAGATAACTTTGATTTTTGTCCGGTGTACTTTTTTTACACCAGCCAAAACGAAGCTTTGTTGCAAAAACAACCGGTGTTGCTGAACGATGATCTGGAAATCGATCCCAACATACCTTTGCCCGACAACATCCACATCGCTGCTTACAGCGTGCGCGATGTTGGTGAAAGCGTTCACGGCTCCGAACGGTTTTACATCCTGGGAACTGCAATTGAAGTACGGCCAGCTTTTTTTATGCCTTCAAGCGGCAACGATAATTTTGTCGCGCCTGAAAATGCTCCAGTAGATGCAAAAGGATTTGTTTTCAGGGTAAACATGCAAAGTATCATTGCCAAAGACGTTTACAAGTTCAACAAGAAAATGTACGAAACATACAGCAATCCTCAATAAAGGAGCCATGGACCTTGATGTATTCCGTGTCTATTGTTTGTCGAAAAAAGGGACGTCCGAAGATTTTCCTTTCGATGAAGTAACGCTTTGCCTACGTGTTGTGGGTAAA
>JBBSDH010000252.1:0-6011 GCA_038249605.1 Chitinophagales bacterium
CCCTTCAAGTCACCTCTACCTTTGTATCACCAAAGATCGCCACGCGATGGTGGAAAAAAAAGGGCCCGAAAGGGTTCAACTTGTGACTTACAACGGATAAGCATGACGGCAGCGCAAACGAGCGCTGCTTTTTTTTGCCCATTATATTTTTGTAAGATATTGATTTTGAGAAATTTACAAAATAAATAGTTTATAAAATAGCTTAATCGCCCTGTTAAATTTCTACAAAATCTGTCCGGATACCCGAGGTGAACCTTATCCCATCTTTGTTCCATCAGCGCAGACAACGGTTTGCGCAACGTCCTGTACACCTTCCCAAGGTGTTTACACGAGAAATTATGGATCTGAATGTATTAGAAAAACGGCGACGCAAATGTGTGTCGCCTTTTTTTTTATACCCTGCGTTGAAGGCGTTTATAAGAAGCTATCGACCATCGGATTTTCTCATAAGAGAATTTTTCCTGAAAGTGATCGGAAATATCCTTAAAAGAATAGGGTTCGGAGAACAGTCCCAGGCTACCCAGGATGATATCGAGTTCCTCAGACGATACCCAATTGTTCAACTCCACATTTTCGCCGCGTTCGTACATGGTGGCAAGGTGGCTGTGTATCGTAAATGGGCTCAGGTTGCGGGCTGCGGCGATTTGATCGGGAGTATTGCCCTTTTTGAACAAATCCCAGCTTACCAAATACGTGCTGCCGGTAACTTTTACGCCTTCTCCGGTTTTTTCAAGCACAAAGGATCGAATACCATTGATGAAAGCATCACCGTAAAGTTGAAGTTTGCGCTCGCTTACACCGCTGATTTCAAGCATGTCGGCATCGGATATCGGACGGCGATCCACCATTTGTGCGAGGGTAGCGTCGCTGAATATGAGGTATGGCGGCACGCCGTGCTGCTGGGCCAGTTCCCGTCGTAATTCGCGTAACTTATCGAACAAGGCTTCTTTAATGGACTGAACGCCAGATTGTGCCGATGGTCGTGGTTTTCCTGCGGCCGGATTTTCTTTTTCTTTGGGCTGTGGCAAGGCAAGCGCTACTTGTTTGCCTTCAAGCAAAACCGTTTTGCCCATATCGGTAACCTTAAGGTTGTTGTGGTCGTCGTATGCGATTTCGATCAGGCCATGATGCAGCATTTGCGAAATCAGAAAAAGCCAGTCATCGTAGCTGTACTCACGTCCGGCCCCAAACGTTTTGATGTGGTTGTAACCCCGTTCGAGGATTTCACGCCTCTGGCTACCACGAAGAATTTCAATCAGGAGGTTCATACCTACTTTTTCTCCGGTACGCAGGAGGGCAGACAAGGCTTTTTGTGCCGCAACGGTACCGTCGAATTGTCTGGGTGGGCTTAGGCACACGTCGCAGTTGCCGCAATTTTGCTCATAGGTTTCTCCAAAATAGTTCAAAACGGTACGCCTTCGGCAAACAGGCGCTTCGGCGAACTGATACATACGGTTCAGCTTGGCAATTTTCAGCTCCTTTTGCTCGTCGCTGCTATCCCCATCTTCAAACATTTGACGGTAGGTTTGTACATCACCGTAGCTGAAAAAAAGCAATGCCTCCGAGGGCAGCCCGTCCCTTCCAGCCCTGCCAACTTCCTGGTAGTATCCTTCCAGGTTGCGCGGAAGGTTGTAATGCAAAACGTACCGAACATTGCTCTTATCGATGCCCATTCCGAAAGCTATGGTGGCGCAAATCACAGGTATGCGGTCGTTGATGAAGTCTTCCTGCACTTTGCTGCGCATGCTCGAGGGCATGTCGGCATGGTAATACGCAGCGAGCACACCTTTGGCGTTGAGTTTTTCCGCAAGCATCTCACAACTTTTGCGCGCCAGACAATAAATGA
This sequence comes from Chitinophagales bacterium, assembly GCA_038249605.1. GTDB lineage: Bacteria > Bacteroidota > Bacteroidia > Chitinophagales > Saprospiraceae > M3007. The sequence continues at coordinate 1,847 of JBBSDH010000252.1, forward strand.
TGCCCGATTGGCCTGAACGTTTTTTTACAAATTCCAGGATCTGATCGATGCGTTTTTGCCCGGGGCGCACATGCAGGGAAATATTGGGCCGGTCGAACGAAGCGATGAACAATGCCGGATCGCGCAGTTCGAGCTGGGACAGGATGTCCTTGCGTGTGAGTTTATCGGCCGTTGCCGTGAATGCCAACAGTGGAACATCGCCGAACTGGCGGCGTAAAAAACGCAGTTGCGTGTACTCTGGCCGGAAATCGTGGCCCCAGGCTGAAATGCAATGCGCCTCATCTACGGCGATCAAACTGACGTTGAGGCGTTTGAGCAATGGCAAAAAGGATTGGGAAACCAGTTTTTCAGGGCTTACGTAAAGAATCTTAATGGCACCTGCAAGCAGATCGTCCTCCAGTTTTCGTGCTTCGCGGGCGTCCAGACTGCTGTTGAAGTACGCAGCAGCCACGCCGTTGGCGCGCAATCCCTGTACCTGGTCCTTCATGAGCGCTATGAGCGGACTCACAACCAAGGCCGTGCCTTCGAGCGTTATGGCCGGTACCTGAAAACACAGGCTTTTGCCTCCACCAGTGGGCATTAGCACCAGCATGTCCCGTTTGTCGTAAACAGCCTGGATGATTTCTGCCTGCAGAGGCCGGAATTGGTCGTAACCAAAAACCTTTTTTAAGGTGGTATGCGCGTATTCAAGGTTCATTTGACGGCGGTGTTGATTGCTTTCATAGATAAGCCAGAATAAAAGGTGGCGTAAAACCGATTCGACAGCAAATTTAAAACAAAAAATTTATACATAAGGCTGTGGGCCTCAATACAAGGCCAAAATGATACATTTTTTTTAAATTAAATTGTAGCATTTGTGATACAAAATGTTTTATATTTGCACTCCAAATTACGATACAGACAGCAGGATGTTTCTTTCCTATAAATAGAGCGAATCAACCATGTTACAAGCAACTACACCTCCAATGTCGGCCCGCATGTGGCACCATCTTAAAACAAATTGGTTTATAACTGCCCTCGTTTTGCTGGCGCTTGCGGCCCTTTTCCGCAATACCGTAAGCATACGTTTTGGTGGCGAAAAAGACAGCTCTCCTGTCGAAAAAAACGAAGAAACTGCTGAGAAATTTACCAAACAAAATGGCAAGACGGCTTCGCGCCTCGGCTTTTTTGATGATGGCGTCGACCGGCCGGCCATGCCAAGCATCGGCGATGCGGCCGCCATTTCATTCCTCAGGCGGTTCAAAACAACCGCTCAGGGGGAATCACGCAAATTCGGCATGCCAGCGTCTGTATTGCTCGGCTTGGCCTATGTAAACAGTTTTGCAGGCTCACGCAATACCGTTGAACAGGCAGGAAACTACTTTGCCCTGCCTTGTACGACCCATTGGGATGGCAACACAGCCTCCATCGATGAATTGTGTTTCCGCCGCTACGAAACCGCATGGGAGAGCTTCCGCGATTTCAGCATCCACATGAGTACCCAAGACTGGTATGGCACGGTGCGAAAACAATCAGGTGCAGATTGGGAAAAGTGGCTCGATGAAATTGGCAACAAAGGTTTGTCCGACGTTGCAGGTTCAGAACAGGAACTGCGCAGAGTGATCGAAAAATACCGGCTGTTTGAACTGGATTAGCTGGTTAGCCGTTAGCAAAAAAGGTTATATTTACCAATAACCCATCAATTTTAACTACCAGCGGCTACTAGCAAATTACTAACGGCTAACGGCCAACGGCTACCATCTACATCAACATTTTCAACAATTCCCCGGCGGCTTTGGCCACCACGGTGCCGGGGCCAAAAATAGCAGCGGCGCCTGCTTCGCGCAGGTATTCGTAGTCTTGTTGCGGGATGACGCCACCAACGACGACGAGGATGTCTTCACGGCCCAAACTTCGCAAAGCATCTATGGTTTCGGGTACCAGGGTTTTGTGGCCTGCAGCCAGAGATGAAATACCGAGGATGTGCACGTCGTTTTCGATGGCTTGCCGCGCGGCTTCGGCGGGTGTTTGGAAAAGTGGACCGATATCGACGTCGAAGCCTAGGTCGGCAAAGGCGGTGGCGATGATTTTTGCACCGCGGTCGTGCCCGTCTTGTCCAAGTTTGGCCACCATGATGCGCGGCCTACGGCCTTCAAGCGCAGCAAATTCATCGGCTAGCGCAAGGGCATTTTCAAAGTCTTCGTTGTTTTTCATAGCGCCGGCATAAATACCCGAAACACTTCGAGTAGTTGCAGTATAACGGCCAAAGACATTTTCCATGGCCATGGATATTTCGCCCAGGGTAGCTCTTTTGCGTGCGGCGTTTACTGCAAGTTCTAGCAAGTTGCCCTTCCCTGTTAGTGCACAGGTTTCCAAAGCATGCAGTGCTTTTGCCAAATCAGTCTGGTTGCGGTTTTTTTTCAAGGTATTAAGCCTTTCGATTTGCCCATTGCGCACAACTGCGTTGTCGATGTCCAGGATTTCAAATGTCATTTCTTCCGTCACCCTGAAAATGTTAACGCCTACAATGTGTTCCACGCCGCTGTCGATGCGGGCTTGTTTTCGGGCTGCAGCTTCTTCAATGCGCAATTTGGGCAGACCTTCTTCGATGGCTTTGGCCATGCCGCCCAAGGCCTCAACTTCTTCGAGCAGGACCATGGCTTTTTGGATCAGTTCGTTGGTACGGTTTTCCACAAGGTAGGAACCTGCCCAGGGATCCACGGCGCGGCAGACATCGCTTTCGCGTTGGATGAAAAGCTGGGTATCGCGCGCAATTTTGGCAGAAAAATCGGTGGGCAGTGCAATGGCCTCGTCGAATGCATTGGTGTGCAGGCTTTGGGTACCACCCAAAACGGCGGCCATACCTTCAATACAGGTACGAGCTACATTGTTGAACGGGTCTTGTTCGGTGAGGCTCCAACCGCTGGTTTGACAGTGTGTGCGCAAAGCCATGCTTTTGGCTTTTTGTGGATTGAAAGGTTTCAGCATGCGGGTCCACAGCACCCGGGCGGCGCGCATTTTGGCAATTTCGGTGAAATGATTCATGCCGATACCCCAGAAAAAGGAAAGGCGTGGGGCAAAATCGTCGATGTCGAGTCCGGCTTTTATGCCTGCGCGCAAGTATTCCAGTCCGTCGGCGAGGGTGTAGGCCAGTTCTATTTCGGCCGGAGCGCCAGCTTCGTGCATGTGGTACCCTGAAATGGAAATGGAGTTGAAACGTGGCATGTTTCGCGCGCAGTAGGAAAAAATATCGCTGATGATGCGCATGCTCGGTCCGGGCGGGTAGATGTAGGTGTTGCGCACCATGAATTCTTTGAGGATGTCGTTTTGTATCGTACCTGAAAGTTGGGCCGGCGTTACGCCTTGTTCTTCGGCGGCAACGATGTAAAAAGCCATGATGGGAATTACGGCGCCGTTCATAGTCATGGATACCGACATTTGGTCGAGCGGAATCTGGTCGAACAGCATTTTCATATCCTCCACTGAATCGATGGCCACACCCGCTTTGCCCACATCGCCGGTAACGCGCGGATGGTCGCTGTCGTAACCGCGGTGTGTCGCCAAATCGAAAGCGACGGAAAGTCCCTTTTGTCCGGCGGCCAGGTTACGGCGGTAAAACGCATTGCTGGCTTCGGCGGTGCTGAAACCGGCGTACTGCCTGATCGTCCAGGGTTGGGTTAGGTACATGGTGCTGTACGGACCGCCCAAAAAGGGCGGCAAACCGGCGACGTAAGGCAGTGGTTTGGCGGTAGGGATTTGCGTAGCGCCTTCGGGCCTCAGACGTGGGTTGAACGTGGTTTTGGAAAAATCGGGTACGGGCATGCCTTTTTAGTTTCGGGCGAAAGATCGTTACTCCCGTCCAAAGTTTAGCAATTCAAAAGGACTGATGACTTTGGCCATGTTTATTTCGGCCACCGATTTGTACTTGTTGGTAATGCTGGCAGACTTGTGGCCCAGCATGTTTTGAATAATTTTGATGTCCGTACCTTGTTCCAGCAGGTGGACTGCAAAGCTATGCCTCAACGCAAAAAGGGTGACTGGTTTGTTTAATCCGACTTTACCAACCACTTTTTTGAATGCTGTCTGCAACACTCTGTGTGATTCGAATTTTTGCCGCAAGTAAGTTTCCGCTATTTCAACAGTAAAGTCTGATTGCGCAAAACAACCGGTGGTGTGAAGAAATTCG
>JBBSDH010000253.1:0-6005 GCA_038249605.1 Chitinophagales bacterium
CAGGCAGCAGCCAGTACATCACACAAACTTAAAAACGGATTGTAAACGTTGACTTTCCTGCCTGCTGCCTGCTGCCAGCTGCCTGCTGTTACAAGGTTGCTTTTACTTCGTTGATCACGTAAGATTCCACGATATCGCCTTCTTTGATGTCGTTGAAGTTTTTGATGGTCAAGCCGCATTCGAGGCCTGCGCGAACTTCTTTAACGTCTTCTTTAAAGCGTTTGAGCGAAGAGAGTTCGGCATTTTGGTTGGCGTTGCCTGGGTAAACCACGATACCGTCGCGGATGATGCGAATGTAGTGGTTGCGGCTGATTTTGCCTTCCTGAACAAAGCAACCGGCCACGGTACCCACCTTGGAAATTTTGAAGACGTTGCGAATTTCCGTTTGTCCCACGATCTCTTCTTCCTTCGTTGGCTCAAGCATGCCTTCCATGGCTGCTTTGATTTCGTCGATGGCTTCATAGATGATGGCGTACATTTTGATTTCCACGCCTTCTTTTTCGGCGAGTTTACGGGCGGTGAGCGATGGCCGCACCTGGAAACCGATGATGATGGCATCGGAGGCCGAAGCGAGCATGACGTCCGAGTCGACGATCTGACCAACTGCTTTATGGATGACAGAGATCTGGATTTTCTCCATCGACAGCTTGATGAGCGAGTCGGCAAGAGCTTCCACAGAACCGTCGAAGTCACCTTTAACGATGAGTTTGAGCTCTTTGAAGTTGCCGAGTGCAAGGCGGCGTCCGATTTCCTCGAGGCTGATGCGTTTGTTGGCCCGGTTGGACTGTTCGCGGATGATCTGGGATCTTTTGGATGCGATTTCCTTTGCTTCCGCGTCGCTGGCGGCTTCTTTCAGCAGTTCACCTGCTTGTGGAGCGCCCGGCAATCCGAGTACGAGAACAGGCACGGCAGGACCGGCTTGTTTGATTTTTTGGCCGCGTTCGTTGAACATGGCTTTCACCTTACCTGCAAATTCACCTGCGATGATCGGGTCGCCATCGTTCAGGGTACCGTTTTGGATCAATACCTTACATACATAGCCGCGACCTTTATCAAGTGAAGCTTCGAGTACGGTACCGGCGGCGCGGCGTTTAGGGTTGGCCTGGAGTTCGAGGAGTTCGGCTTCAAGCAGGATTTTTTCGAGAAGTTTGTCGATGTTGAGTCCTTTTTTGGCCGAGATGTCCTGGCTTTGGTATTTACCGCCCCAGTCTTCCACGAGCAGGTTCATTTGGGCGAGTTCGCCTTTGATGCGCTCGGGGTCGGCACCATCTTTATCGATTTTATTGATGGCAAAAACGAGCGGTACGCCTGCTGCCTGTGCGTGGCTGATGGCCTCACGGGTTTGTGGCATGATGTTGTCGTCTGCTGCAATCACGATGACGGCGATGTCGGTTGCTTTGGCGCCGCGTGCACGCATGGCCGTAAAGGCTTCGTGACCCGGAGTATCGAGGAAAGTGATTTTTTTGTTTTCATCGCCCACCATAACTTCATAAGCGCCGATGTGCTGTGTAATACCACCTGCTTCACCGCCGGCCACGTTGGCGGAGCGGATAAAGTCGAGCAGCGACGTTTTACCGTGGTCGACGTGGCCCATAACCGTAACGATGGGTTGGCGGGGGCGCATGTCGGTTGGGTCGTTGTATTCTTCTTCCACAACTTCCACCTGTTCTTCGGCGCTGATGAACTGGATTTCGAAGCCAAATTCACTGGCTACGACTTCGATGAGCTCGGCGTCGAGGCGTTGGTTGATGGATACGAAGATGCCCAGGGTCATGCAGGCCTTGATGATGTCGGCTGGCTTGATGCTCATGAGCGAAGCGAGGTCGGAAACGGAGATGAACTCCGTTACCTGCAGTTTTTTGCCGTCGCCATTGTCGGCCATTTCCGCTTGTTCCGCTTTTTCCCGCATAAAATCGCGCTTATCACGGCGCATTTTCTGGCGTTTACGGCTTGCACCGGCGCCCATACGGGTCATCGTTTTGCGGATCTGGTCTTCAATTTCCTTTTGGGAAACTTCTTTTGGAGCGTCGGAGCGTGCGCCTGGCGCAGGAGCTGCGCCGCCTGCGGGCGGAGGTGTGCGGGGCGGACCGCCTGGTCTTCCGCGCTCTGCATTGCCACTCATGGTAGCTTGCAGTGACTCTGCGGTGATGGGTGTTGCAACCTTTTTGCGCTTGCGCTTGCGTTTTTCGGCATTGCTGCCTGCTGCGCCTGCGGTACCAGCCGGTTGGCCTGGGCCGCGGTTGGCGCCTCCTTGCTGACCACCGGGACGGGCGCGATCGCCTGGTTTGGGCTTTTCGGCAGGTTCCGGCTTGGGTTTGTCCAAGTTGATGCGGCCCATGATTTTCAGGCCACGCAACTGTGGCTGATCGGCACGGAAAAACTCGGGCTCACCACTTTTTTCTGCATCTCCTTCGGAAACAGGAGTAGCGGACTCCTGTACGGGGGCCTGACTTTCCTGTGGCGGTGGCGGCGCAGGTTTTTCTCCGGCAGCGGGCTTTTCAACCTTGGGCGACGGAGGTGCGGATTTGGGCTCTTCTGCCGCAGGCTTTTTCGTTTCGTCCGACTTTTTCGTTTCGTCCGGCTTTTCAACTTTAGGTGCCGGCGCTTCAGATTTGGGCGTTTCGGCAGCGGGCTTTTTCGTTTCGGCGGTTTTTTCAGTCTTGGGCGCCGGTTTTGAGGCGTCAAGGTCAATTTTACCCACCACACGAAGTGCTGGACGTTCGCGTTGCGAAAGTTCAGGCTCGGTAGACTGTAAAAGAGCTTGTTCCGCTACAGGTGGTTTGGGCGCTTCTACAACAACAGGAGGCGGGGGCACAACAGGTTTGGGCGCCGTAGGCGGTGCCGGAGCTGGAGGGGGAGGAGGAGGAGGAGGAGGAGGAGGAGGAGGAGGAGTCGGTGCAAGTTCTTTTTTCAGAACCGGGCGCGCCAGTTTATCGGCCTCCTGCTTAATGGCAAGGTCTTTCTGAAATTCCTTTTGCAATACAGCAAGCATTTCATCGGTAATTTCCGCTGTCGGCTTGTCCTCCAAATCGGGATATCCCTTGCTATGGAGTGTTTCGACGATGGTGTGTAAACCAACGTTAAATTCTTTTGCTGCTTTGATGAGTTTTAATGCCATGCAGAGATTTTCCTGCTTAATTTAAAAAAATTGGTAACAAAGAGGATGATGGCGACGGCGTCGCAGGGGAAGGAACGTATTAGAAGACCTTGCAAATTTAGTTAAAAAAAATACGCTTGAGGCTGCACGGGGGCAACATTGGGTTAACAAATGACCTTAAACGGATGTTTGGCGAACCTCTTGCGGCGGCAAAGGTACGAAAATTACTTTAAAAATCATACATCAAGTGGTCGGTGGTCGGTAAAGCCGGCAGTCGGCAGTTGACAGTCGGCAGTCAAGGGTGTAAACACTTGTTGACTGCCGACTGTCGACTGCCGACTGTCGACTTAAACTGATCACCGACCACCGGCCACTGACCGCTATTTTATCCGGCCTCTTCTTCAAACTCGGTACCGAGTACACGCAGTACTTCCATCACCGTTTCCTCCTCGAGGTCGGTACGGCGGATGAGTTCATCCGCGCTGAGCTCGAGCACTTGGCGTGCGGTATCGCAGCCGATGTTTTTGAGGGCTTCGATCACCCATGGTTCGAGTTCGTCGCTGAATTCTTCGAGGTCGACGTCATCGATTTCGAGTTCCTGCTGGTTGTTGCGGTACACATCGATTTCAAAACCGGTCAGTTTGGTAGCCAGTTTGATGTTCGAGCCGCTTTTGCCGATGGCCAAACTCACCTGATCGGGTTCGAGGAACACAGATGCGCGTTTGCGCTCGTGGTCGATTTCGATGTTGGTGATTTTGGCGGGCGTAAGGCTGCGCTGGATGAACAGCGGCAGGTTGTTTGTGTAGTTGATGATGTCGATGTTTTCATTGCGCAGCTCGCGCACGATGCCATGGATACGGCTGCCTTTCATACCTACGCAAGCACCCACTGGGTCGATGCGGTCGTCGTGGCTTTCCACCGCTACCTTGGCGCGTTCGCCCGGCAAACGAACGATGTGCTTGATTTCGATGATGCCGTCTTCAATTTCAGGCACCTCGCCTTCAAGCAGTTTGTGCAGGAAGCCAGGGTCGGTACGGGAGACCATGATGAAAGGCGTGTTGTTGCGCATTTCCACCTTTTTGATGATTGCGCGCACCATGTCGCCTTTGCGGTAGTAGTCGCCCTTGATCATTTCGAGACGTGGCAGCACGAGTTCGGCTGCGGTGGCGTCGTCGAGGATCAGGATCTCCTTTTTCATGATTTGGTTTACCTCACCGGTGATGATGTCGCCCACACGCTCGGAGTATTTGCGGAACACCTCGTCTTTCTCGAGTTCCATGATGCGGGAAACGAGGGTTTGGCGGGCGGCCATGATGGCGCGACGGCCGAAGTCGTCGATGGAGAGTTGCTCATAGCACTCATCAGCCACGTCCAGACTTTCGTCGATGTTGTGGGCTTCAGAAACACTCACCTGCGCGCGCTCGTCGGTCACCTCGCCGTCGGTCACCACCTCACGCACGCGCCAGATCTCCAGGTCGCCTTTGGCGGTGTTGACGATGACGTCGAAGTTGTCGTCGGTGCCGTATTTCTTTTTGATCAGGGTACGGAACACGTCTTCGAGTACGCGTACCATGGTGGGTCGATCGATGTTTTTACCACTTTTAAAGTCGGCAAATACGTCTACTAAATTAACCATTTTTTAAACAATTGTATGGTTTAAAATGCGGGTTTAACCACTGTTTTTTCGATGTTGGCGAAAGGGATGGCGGTTTCCACCGGTACTTCTGTTTTCTTTTTTCCGTCTTTTTCAATCAGGATTTGGTCCAGAACGATCTGGTTTTCGTCAGCGCTTTTCAACACGCCGATCTGCAGGGTTTTGTCGAGCAGGGTAACGATTACAGTGCGGCCCACATTGCTGACGTACTGGCGCAGGAACTTAAGTGGCCGCCCGATGCCGGGTGAGCTTACCTCAAGCACGTATTTTTCGCCCAGCCAGCCGTTTTCATCAATAGGCCCTTCGAGGAAACGACTGAGTTTCTGGCATTTTTCAAACGTCATGCCTGAATCGGAATCGAGGAAAACGTTGAGTTTATTGCCCGGCTTGAGTTCAATCTCGACGATGAAACAATCGGCGAATGGCTCGTCGGTTGCAAATTTTTCTTCGAGTAAAATTTGGATGCGTTCGGTCAGTTCCATGTTGATACAAACAAAAGAGGGAACCCATGGGCTCCCTCTCGTCAATGTGGCGATCAGATTGTGGCGCAAAGATAGGACAAACACCCCATTTTTACAAACCTATTTTTTACGCTTCTCAGCGTCTACTTTTTCTTCCAGATCCATGAGCAACAAGCGCAAAGCACCAGCCGACAAAAAGATCTCGTAAATGGCGACCACCAACGAGACCATCATCAAAACCAGGCTCACAGCAAACAAGGCCTTGGCCGCTACGTGAAGCTCTTCGTAAATGAGGAACATCGTAACCACACACATCAAAATGCTGGCCACCGCAAATACCTGCATCCAACGAATAAGCATCAGGCGGCTGCGCAGGTTGGAAATCTGCGCGATGAGATTCACGTGCCCGTGCTCTTCATAGTCGGAATAAAGTTTCCTGATCAGACTGGCAATGGCCAAAAACTTGTTGGTGTAGGCCAGCATAAGCAGGCTCACGGCCGGAAACAAAAGGGCCGGTGTTTGAATGTTGAGTTCCATGGTGTTGTTAGTCACATTCGCCTTCGGGCGTGCACAAAGCTCCCTCCGTTTTATTCATTTCCAAAACGGGATGTTCCTTGCGCCAATCTTCAAACGATTTGTTCAAAGTTTGTAAAAACTCTTCGACAGGTTGTGCACCCGAAACGCCGTATTTGCGGTCCATCACAAAAAACGGAACCCCTTGTAGTCCCAAACGCTGGGCTTCAAGGATGTCGTTTTGCACTGCATCAGCGAAGTTATCGGTATTCAACATGTC
>JBBSDH010000254.1:0-5895 GCA_038249605.1 Chitinophagales bacterium
AAGTCAAAATCCTTCTCAAAACGCTGACGGTATGTTTGTTCCCCATACTTCCCGTAGCGTTCCATCATCAGAAAGTTCTTCCGCCCGCGCATACTTAGGTATAAGTGTACGATGTGCATGATAAATTTTATTTGACACTTGCCTATGTTAGACATCTTTCGTAATATTGTACCTGTGATTGTTTCGACTTTCATAATAGGTAAAACTGTAGTTTGTTGATTTGGAAAATCAAAATTATATGTTTTGCCTTTTTCTAAACCTTTATTTTTTTAACGAACCATTGATGGGTAGTTTGGTAACCCGTATTTTATTGCCCGAGGTCGCCGATCGGGTGCCCGTGCAGTCTGCTGGTTGGCAGCCGGGGGTTTATACGGTTGTACATGAAGCTTCGGGGGCCAGGGTAAGAGTGGTTGTTAACTAAAAAACGTCATCGGCCATGAAGACCGATGACGCCAAATCAACAGGGTAGTTAAGGTATTAGGTGTTTACATTCGGGCAAAAATAAGCAAAATAAGTGCGGGCAGTACCCAAAACATGCGGGAAGCCGTAAACATGCCTGTGAATTCCTGTATGCTTCTGCTGAGGGCACGCGTTTGTTCGCGGGTGCCTTGCTAGGAATTCCAAAACCGAAGCCATTTTGAAGAACATGAAAGACGGGTTTTTAGGATGGTGCGTTTGGAAAACCTAATTGCTTTCCAACATCCATTTGACCAATCCTTTTCCGTCCACAATCGACCATGAATGTGGGTGCCTGCCGCCATTTACACGGTAGCCTTTGTTTTCCGTGGTGATGAACTCGATGTGTTCGAAACCAAGGTTTTTAAGGTCGAGGTACAAGTTTTCCAACATAAAAGCATTCAGATCTTCGTAAGTCCGCTGTCTGTTGGCCTGTTGCCAATCGAGCGCCGGTTCGGTGTACAATCGCACTTTGATGTTTTTCAAAGCCGCGACGTTGTTGGTGTTGTGTTTTGAAAAAAGGTAAGGGGAAACGGCTTCGTAGTTTTTAAGGCTGTCGGAAGGTGTACCCAAAGCCTTGTTCATGGTGGAAAGAAGCATACGGCCTTCGCTCACGACGCCGGCATTTACATTGCGTTTGATGTCGTTTTGGGCAGCGAGGTACAACCTTTCGAGATCGACGGGCGAATCGACAAGGAACACACCGGAGGGTTGTTTGCTTTCCGTGGTAGTCAACATGTGGTTGGCGATCAGCAAAGCGACGTTGCCGCCGCTCGAAAAGCCGCCGAGAGAAAATGGAACGTCGTCGATACCACCCAGGGCTTCGTTGATCCAGTCGCTCAGATCCTGTTTTTCCGTTTGCGTCAAAAACAAGTGTTGGTTGAAAGACATAAGTAAAACAGCCACTTTGTTGCCCAACGCATGATCCACGATTTTTTTTGCTTCAATTTTGATGTTGTCTCTGGTTTCCAAATAGCCAGGAAAAAGCACCAGTACTGCTTTGGGTTGGTTGGGCAAAAGAAGTTCGTACCGGTCGTTGGTGATGGTGCGTATTTCGGGCTGGGCAGTGCAGGTTAGGCTTGCCAGCAAAAGGGAGGTAAAAAAGAAGGTCTTTTTCAACGGTATCATTTTATGCAGGTTCAATTAAATCCCACCAGTTTGGTTGCCAACCCTGGTTCGTTGTTCGTCGTTTACCGCTTTGGCGAGCAGCAGCATACAACCATCAACCCCGGAGGCGCTACGAGCACCCAGCGTTTTTCGGGGGAAAGCGAAACATCCTGCACCAGGGTGAAATGCAGTTTTGGGGTGTAAAACTGGATGGCTTCGTCGTAATTGGCCACCACGAGGGCTGTGTGGGCAAGTTGTTGTTTCATAGGGTGTTGAGCCATTCAAAAAGCATGCGGTAGGCTTCGTCCCGAACAGGTTTGGGCGAAAGAATGAGATCGTGCATGCCGTTTTTGACGGTCTTGATGGTGCAGTTGTTTTTTATTTTGCGGGATTGCTCTTCTATGTGTTCCACGTTGAGGATGGCATCGCCAGTAAGCATAGTTTCGCTCCATTTTTTGTTGTACACGGAATTGTCGGACCGCATCACCAGCACTGGTTTGCTGATGGTGAGTCCGTTGTGTACCGTTGCATGGCCCTGGTAGATGGCGTTGATGAAACCGTAATTCACAGGGGGCGAAATGTGTGGTTTCCAGGTTAGGTTGTAATTCCACTCGCCTTTGTCCTTGTAGTATAAACTTTTGCCGTAAAGGTCGGAAACGCCACCTTTCAAAATTTTATCTGGTTTTTTACGCCCTTTTTTGGAAACATGTGGAACAGCTTTTTTTTGCAAACCTTTCAGGTTAAAATCAAAAAACGGGCTGTTCAAAAAAACGGCGTCGAATTTTTCTTTACCCAAACGATGGTGTGCATAAAGCGAAACGGTGAGTCCGCCTGTAGAATGTCCGCTCAGTAAGATGTTGGTACAACCTTCGCTGCGCATGATGCTGAGCGCTGTGTCGAGGTCGGCAAAGTACTCGGCCAGGTCGCGCAAATTGTTCATTTTTTGGTTGGGCAGGAAGGAACGTCCGTATTTACGCAGGTCGACGGCATAAAACCGGTAGCCATGCGCGATGAACTGTGTTGCCATTTCCTCTTGAAAAAAGTAGTCGTTGAATCCGTGTACGTACAACACAGCTTTGTCGCCTTTGATGCTTTCTACTGGTTTGCGTACAAGTGTGCAGGTTACCTTGCCCTCGTAATCGTCGGGCATTTGGATGGTGGTTTTTTCAAAACCGTTGCCCAGATCGTCTGGTTGGTAACGTATTTGGGCGTGGGTGGAGACCGCAGAGAAGAGCAAGCAGAAAAACAACAGGAGAAGCCGGATCATTGTGGATGGATTGAAATACAGATGCAGTGATTCTAGCAAGTTTTGATAACGTAAAGGTAGGGTTGATGGTATTGAATTTGGTATGCGGAATATTGAAGGTAAAAAAAACAAATCTGCTTACCTTTAACAACGAACCCATTCCACTTGTGCATGGGGAATTTTTGTTCGATTAAACACATAAAAAATGAAAAACCAAACTTTCCTGGTGCTTACGATGGTGTTTAGCACATGCGGGATGCCGTTGTTTGCGCAGAATCAAGCCGCTGTTTACACCACAGCCTACAACACCGAATTGCGCCTGAAAAACACTGGTTTCGTTGATTTTAAACCCATGGGCCAACCCCTGGAAACGCAAATCTGTGTTTTTGTAGATCCAGGCAAAACGTTCCAGGAATATTTCGGCATCGGCGCGGCCATCACCGACGCCTCTGCGGAGACCTTTGCCAAATTGCCTGCCGCCAAACAACAAGAATTCCTCAAAGCTCATTTCGATCCCATCGACGGTATCGGGTACTCCGTGGTGCGCACCAACATCAACAGTTGCGACTTCAGCAGCGACATGTATACTTATGTGGAGGATCACGACAAACCACTTACCACATTCAACATCGGACATGATAAAAAATACAAGATTCCGATGATCAAACAGGCGATGGCTGCATCAAACGGCGGGTTACGGTTGTTCGGGAGCCCTTGGAGTCCGCCAGCATGGATGAAAACCAACAACAACATGCTTCAGGGCGGCAAATTGAAACCGGAGTACTACGACTCGTGGGCCTTGTATTACACCAAATTCATACAGGCATTCAGGCGTGAAGGTATTCCCGTTTGGGGCATCAGTATCCAGAACGAACCCATGGCTACCCAGCGATGGGAAAGCTGCATTTATTCGGCCGAGGAAGAGCGCGATTTTTTGAAAAACCACCTCGGTCCTACCATGCACAAAGCGGGAATGGATGAAGTAAAAATCATCGTTTGGGACCACAACCGCGACCTCATTTACCAACGTGCACAAACGTATTTCGACGACAAAGAGGCTGCGAAATACGTGTGGGGTATAGGATTTCACTGGTACGAAGATTGGAGTGGCGGTACACCCATGTACGACAACCTACGCCGCGTTTACGAGGCTTTTCCCGACAAACACATCTTCTTCACCGAAGGCTGTGCCGAAAGTTTTGACCCCACACGGTACAACGCCTGGGAACTGGGTGAAGAGTATGGCCGTGCAATGATCAACGATTTCAACAACGGCATGGTTGGCTTCACCGACTGGAACATTCTGCTCGACGAAACCGGCGGTCCCAACCATGTGCAAAATTTCTGCTTCGCGCCCGTCCACGCGGATACCCGCACGGGAGCGTTGCTTTACACCAATGCTTACTTTTACATCGGCCATTTTTCCAAATTCATCAAACCGGGCGCCAAACGCATCAGCGCTGCAGCCAGTCGAAGTCAACTGATCGCAACCGCCTTCCTGAACCCCGATGGATCGAAAGTGGCGATCATCATGAACCAAAGCGACAAGCCAACGCAGACGTTTGTTTGGGTAAACGGCGATGCGGCGGAAATTCAATTGTTGCCGAGGAGCATTGTGACGGTGGTGTTTTAGTAAGTCCGAAGTTAAACCGGGATGACATCGGGCTGTATCAAAAGCCTTATTCAAAGAACCCAAACCTGGTAGCATCGATACCAATGTACACGGCGGTTTAACCAACTGACATCCTTTTTTCGTGGATCGGGTTTGGTTTATGTTATACCCGGCTATTGAACCAACAATGGAAAACGGTTCACAAAAAACCAGGAGGCATCCCGAAACGTTTCGGGATGCCTCCTGCATTTTTAGGTTTTACCACAGAACTTACCGCACAATCGCCACCGAACGCACCGAAACACCGGTATCGCCAATGAGGATCAATTGATACGCTCCGGCTGCAAGTGAAGCGGTATTCAGCGAAACACGGGTCGTGTTTTCTGCCAGTGACCGCGACATCACGATGCGGCCGTCGGCGCTGGTGACCCGGAGTTCCATCGGGCCTGAAAAGGCTTGCTGGAACTCGATGTTTACTTCATCAGTTGCCGGGTTGGGGTACACCTTTAACCCCAATACATCATCAACATCGTTGGTATTGGAAATGATTCCAATCTGAACGGTTTGAAGGTAAGTACTGATGCAACTTCCGTTCGAAACAGTCAACTCTACGACGTAAGTGCCATCCTGGGCATACGTATGTACGGGGTTTTGAACAAAGGAGTTTGATGATCCGTCGCCAAAATTCCAGATCCTGGAATTGGGGTTGCCCGACGAGTTGTCGGTAAAGGTTGCCGTTTTGTTGTTCACGGAAGTGGTAAAGGAAGCCAATGGACCGGGAGTTGTGACCAGATTCACTTCTGTCGATAAACTTGGGCAACCGGTTTCCTGCACTTCCCAATCGTAGAAATAGAAATAAAAATTCAATGCATCGCCCGCATTCGAACTGTAGATGGAAATCAGGTTGTCGATTTCGTATGGATACGTAGCGCCCGAATTGTTGCGGTACAGGTTTTGTCCATTGGCGGCCAGACTGTATTTGCCTTCAACCGGGATATCAAAATTGAGCGGCACCCTGTTTTCGCCAGCAGGCACAAAAACGGTTGCGGACTGTACAACCTGACCACCTTCGTTGAGCAAACGGATGGTGCGGTTGCCAGCGTTTTGTGCATAAACAAGTACCGATACCAATTTTTGCGGCGCAAATGTTTTGAACAACAGCCTGCCTTCGAACGAGGGCGCATTGTGGTTGCCGCCGCTGCCGAAGGTGTTGTCGGCCGGACCTACTTGCTGAGCAGGGTAGATTTCCAATTGCTGCACGTTGTATGTGATCGGCGCGGTAACAGGAGGCGTCAAAAAGGTATTACCGGTATGAACGGACGAATCACCTATGAGCCATGCCGCCACGAAGCCTGGAATCACATTTGCGGTCAGGTTGGTCGATCCGCCTTCGCAAATCACCCAGTTGCCGTCGACCGTTGGAGCGGGTGCGAGTGCAAAGGAAACAGTCTGCGTTACCGTATCGGAACCAATG
>JBBSDH010000255.1:0-5884 GCA_038249605.1 Chitinophagales bacterium
CGCTGATCCAGCAGGCCTTGTGCAGGTTCACAGGTTCGTAACGGCATTTGGCGTTGTATTCGCTTTCTAGACGGTGCTGGATGACCTCGAACTGGAGTTGTCCTACCGTACCGATGATGCGCCGGCCATCGACGTTGCGGATGAACATTTGGGCCACGCCTTCGTCCATAAGCTGGTCGAGACCTTTGGCGAACTGTTTTTGCTTCAGCGGGTCGGCGTTTTCTACGTAACGGAACTGTTCGGGTGAAAACGCTGGAATGCCCTTGAAGTGCAGCATTTCGCCTTCGGTGAGCGTGTCGCCGATTTTGAAATTGCCTGAATCGTAGAGGCCCACCACGTCGCCGGGGTAAGCTTCTTCCAGCAATGTTTTTTTACTGGCCATAAACATGGTAGGCGCCGGAAATTTCAGGTCGCGGCCCAAGCGGATGTGGCGGTAATTTTTGTTGCGTTCAAATTTGCCCGAACAAATGCGCAGGAACGCGATGCGGTCGCGGTGCCGCGGGTCCATGTTGGCGAAAATTTTGAACACGAAGCCTGTCATGGCCTGCTCTTCGGGTTTTACGATGCGCTCTTCTGCCTCGCGTTGGCGGGGCGTTGGGGCAATTTCCACGAAGCAATCGAGCAGCTCTTTTACGCCGAAATTGTTTACGGCAGAGCCGAAAAAAACCGGACAAACGAGGCCATTTTGGTAATCGTCTTTGTTGAAAACGGGGTACACGGCTTCAACCGTTTCCACCTCTTCGCGCAGGGTACGCGCTGCGGATTCGCCGATGCGTTTTTCGAGGTCGGGACTGGCGAGGTCTTCAAAAACCAGAATGTCCTCGTCTTCCTGTTTGCTGTGCGGATTAAACAGCACGAGTTTTTTTTCATACAGGTTGTACACGCCTTTGAAACGTCCACCCATACCGATGGGCCAGGATAGCGGCGTCACGCGCACGTTGAGTTTTTGCTCGATTTCGTCGAGCAGGTCGAAGGCATCGAGGCCTTCGCGGTCGAGTTTGTTGATGAAAAAGATGATGGGCGTATCGCGCATGCGGCACACTTTGGTCAGCTTTACGGTTTGCGTTTCCACGGCTTTGGCCACGTCGATGACCACGATGGCCGAGTCGACGGCCGTCAGCGTCCGATAAGTGTCCTCCGCGAAATCTTCGTGGCCTGGCGTATCGAGGATGTTGATCTGCAGATCGCGGTATTCGAAACCCATGACCGAGGTGCTCACCGAGATGCCGCGCTGCCGCTCGATTTCCATGAAGTCGGACACCGTACTTTTTTTGATCTTGTTGCTTTTCACGGCGCCTGCCGTTTGGATGGCGCCGCCGAAGAGCAACAGCTTTTCCGTCAGCGTGGTTTTACCGGCATCGGGGTGGGCAATGATGGCAAAGGTGCGGCGGCGGTGGAGTTCGGTGAGATACGTGGACATGGGCGCAAAGCTAAAGATTTCAGTCGACAGTCAACAGTCGGCAGTCCACTGTCTTAAAAATCTTTGGGACTGGGGATAGTCGACTGTCGACTGCCGACTGTTACAAACCGCCACGGCCACAACGCGCATTCCCCGGCATAATCGACCCCGACCCTTGGTCCGGCGATCACCTCGCCTACCGGCAATCCGCGGTCTTCGATCCAAACCGGACTTTCGGGCAACAGCATATTCGTTCCTGTTAAACGGGTGTGCAAACCCATCGCTTGCGCCAGAGCGCCCGGACCGTGCGCAAGCAAGGCGTCGGACTTCTTTTTTCCCTTAAAACGCCTTTCACGCATTACTTCCACGCCTTCCAGTGGTTCGAGTGCGCGAATGAGCACGGCATGGGCTTCATCTTCCACGCCGGTTACGACGTTGAAAAGGTGGTGTATGCCGTAGCACAAATAGACGTAAGCATGGCCGCCCTGCCAAAACATCACTTCGGTGCGTTCGGTACGGCGGTTGCCGAAGGCGTGGCATGCGCGGTCGTCGGGGGCGAGGTACGCTTCCGTTTCGGTGATGCGGCCTGCGGTGATCACGCCGTTGAGGTGCGTGACGAGCACCTTGCCCAGCAGTTCGCGGGCTACGGCAACGACGTCGGAACGAAGGAAAAAATCGCGTGGGAGTTTCACGGTGCGAAGTTAACGTGCCATAGCCAGTTTTGGCTGCTGCATCAAATACCGGCTCCTGTACTGGAACCACGCTAGAAAGGGTCTATTGTTGATGTCGGCAGGCTGGCTGTCGCTGGTAACAAAAGAAGCGAGGATGGACAAAGTCGCTGGTGTGGGATTGATGCTTTTGGGCGCCCGGGAGAGGGCGGCCTGTACGTAACTGCTGAGGGTTTTGTAACTCAGGTTGGCACCAGTGGCTTCGTAGATGAGCCAACTCAGGTACTGTGCTTTTCCGTGGGGGAGTTTGTTGAGGTCTTCGCTGAATGCATGGTGGTACACGTCGGACAGCAGACAACAGAAGACGTTGAAATCTTTGGTTTCCATCGGTTCAAGGGTTTTGGTTTGGGGCGATTATTGGGGTAACGGATGCAAAACTAAGGGCTTCCAGCATAAGAGTCAAGCATTTCCAACGCATTTCCAACATTCGATTATTCATCGGGCAAATCTTTGCCTTGTCGCCGGATGCCTTTCACCACACATTCGGCCCCTTTTTTACCCCAAACCCTTCATCCCAACCCTTTTTACCAAATGTTTCAACCAATGAAAAAAATCCTGTCATCCCTGCACGCTTCGTTGCTTTTCGCAGCCCTTTTCCTTCTGATGAGCCAAATTGCCATGGCCCAGGCCGGAGGTCAAAAACCCGAACTTATCATGTCCATGCACAACAGCGGTCCCGGCGGCCCCAACGTGCTTGAAGGCGACACCCTCGGAACCATCCGTTGGGACGGCTGGACCGCCGTGAAAAAAATCCGCACCGGTGCTTCCATCCGTTCGGTCATCACCGGCCCGGTGAGTCCCGGCGTTTTGCCCGCCAACCTCAGCTTCCGAACGGGTACGCCTGTACAATTAGACCGCATGGTGATTACGCACACCGGCCTTGTCGGCATCGGCATCTGGAATCCGCAGTACCACCTCGATGTTGTGGGCAATACCCACACAAGCGGCGATTTTTACGGCCGTCTGCACATTGACAACACCTCAGGTACTGACGCTGCGCCCAACACTTACTTCGATGAAACCACCTTTGAACGCAAATCCGTTGGCGTCCTTGGTGTAACGGATGCAGGTACCCAGGGTGCTCTCATGACGCTCGCACCGGGTGGCACGGGTCTCGACCACCAGCTTTTTTTCGGCAACGAAGGCATTTACGACCGATACAAAGACGGCGGCGCCGGCGATTGGAGCGGAGCCACCTGGTACAAACTGTTGAGCGGTTTCGACATCAACGGCACACCGAACTTCGTTCCCAAATTCACCGGTCCGAACAGCCTCGGCAACAGCCAGATTTTCGACGATGGCGCCAATGTGGGCATCGGCAACGCAGCCCCTTCGGCCAAACTCGACGTCAACGGTAACGTACGTGCCGCTACCGACGTGATCGCAGCAAACAACATCCAGGCCGGCAACAACATCCAGGCCGGCAACAATGCCAGTGTGGGCAACAACCTGTCCGTAACGGCAGACCTCAGCGTAGGCGACGACGCCAATGTAGGCGACCTGTTGTACGTGGCTGGCAACACCGGCCTTGGCACCGCGGTGCCCAACTTCCGTTTGCACACCGTTGGCGACAGCTACTTCAACGGCCGCATGGCCATCGGTCCAACCGCCGATTTCGCCACAGGTTACGCCTTGAGCGTTCAAGGTCGCATCATTACCGACGAAGTACAGGTGTTGCTGAATGCTTCCTGGCCCGATTACGTGTTTGGAGAAAACCATCCGCGGCCCGACGTGAAGCAGTGGGAATCCTACATCAACGAGCACAAACACCTGCCTGGCATGCCATCGGCGGCTGAAGTAGAGAAAGAAGGCAGTTTCCCCGTGGGTGAAACGCAGCGTCTTTTGCTTGAAAAAGTCGAAGAGCTCACGCTGATGATCATCGACCAGCAAAAACAAATCGATGCCCTGCAACAACAAGTTTCCAAACACTAAGCCCTTCACCAACCAAACTTTGCCAATCATGAAACATGTCTTATGTTTTCTGGCATTGGTGTGTATCGGCTTCAGTGTGCCCTTGCAGGCCCAAAAAGCAAGCACCCCTTTGCTGCGTACCCTCAATAACCCGGCGCTGTCCGAAAAACAGGCACATTACCTGTCGGTCATCAGCGCCCAACCTACCACCGAATCAATCCGTTTTGTTGATGTGGACCTCAACGCCCTGCAACAAGCCGACCGGTTGAAACTTGAAAACCTCGATGAATGGGGCGACGTGTACCTGAGCCGTCAGGGCATCAACCGCCGCAGTATTTCCGACCTTTCCTGGTTCGGCGCCATCGATGGCTACCCGCTCGCCACGGCCAACATTGTGTCCGACCAGGGTTTTGTACATGCCAACTTCCGTTTCGACGACGGCTTGTTCACCATCGAACCGCTGGGTGAAGGACTGCACGTCCTCGTGCGCCGCCGCTATCAGAATTTTCCTCCGGAAAATTGTGAAAAAACCGGCAGTCATACACGCACCGGAGAGCCTAAAAAACCCGAAGTGCCACGCAACAGTGCCGGAGTGGAAGAAAAAATGTCGATGGAAGGTGAATGCAGCGTTCGGCTTCTCATTGCCTACTCCAACCAGGTAGCTTCTTCGAATGCCAATCCGCGTGGCCAAATCCAACTCGCCACCGACAACTACAATACCTCCAACGGAAACAGCGATGTGTTCCACCGGGTGGAAATCGCGCGCATTCTTCAGGTCAATTACAACGAAACGGGCGACGACGGTACCGACCTCGACCGCTTCCGCAATCCTGGCGACGGCATCATGGACGGCATCCACGGCGAGCGGGACCTTTACGACGCCGACATGTGTTGCCTCATCACCCAGGAACTCGACGGCTGCGGTTTGGCCGACGCCATCGGCGCCAATTACGGCAGCGCATTTCAGGTGACCGCCTACGGCTGTGCTGCCGGAAACCTCACCTTTGCACATGAGTTTGGTCACCTGTTGAATGCCCGCCACGATACGTTTGTGGACAATACCGCCGGCAACAACCACGGCCTGACCAGTCTACCCAACGGCTGGCGCACGGTTATGGCTTACAACGACGCCTGCGACTGTTCCGACGAGGCATCGCCTTGTCCTGCCATCGACGACCGTGTTACCTCGGGCGATCCATCTTGCAACCGAATCCAATGGTGGTCCAACCCGAATGTGAATTATCTCGGCACCGCAACCGGCACCAACAGCCGATGCAACAACCGGGGCGCCATAGACAACTACGACAACACGATCGCCGCTTTTGAAGGCATTGCTGTGGATAAAACCCTAAGCGCCAACGAAACCATCGACGATCAGGAAGAAGCCAACCATTACGGCTCCACGTCCTGTTCGAACAGCAGCGGCACAGTGTTTTTGTACGACAACGGCAGCAAAGGCAGTTTCCGGGGTGGAACGAGCGTGACCCTGCGTCCGGGTTTCCGGGCTGCACTTGGCAGCGAGTTTCGCGCTTACCGCGCTACCTGCACCAACGTGTTGCCGTTTGACGATGAACCTATGGAAGAGCGTACCACGATCAACGTTCAAGCCTCAGCGATCAACGTTCTGCCCAATCCGGCCGTAGATGTGTTCACCATCAGCTACGAATTGCCTTTGGATGGCAAGGTTTGGCTCGATGTGGTGAATACCAACGGACAAACTGTGCGCAGCATCCTTGCCGGTGAAACGCAGTTGGTCGGTACCTACCGCTTCGACGAAAACGCCGCTACTTTGGCTCCTGGTGCGTATTATTTGCGCTGGAGACATGAAGGCGGAAGTGAAATGAAA
>JBBSDH010000256.1:0-5875 GCA_038249605.1 Chitinophagales bacterium
GTACCAGTGCTGCATGGATGAGCAATGCGTAGCCCGTATGGCCGACAACCCAAAACGCCAGTTTGAACACGCCCCACGCCGCAAGTGGAAACGTGAGCAATCCAGTCATCACCTTAACCGTTGAACTGTATCCGATGTAGAGTTTTAGTTGGCGGTTGAGCAGCCAGGGTAAAAAACAGGGCAGAAACCAGAAGATTTGTCCGGCCAAAAACATAGGCAACCCAAGCAACAGAAACAATCCGTTGCGCCAAGCGTGCAAAGTTGCTCGCGGGTGTGCGTGGGCGAGCAGTCCGGCATCGGTAATTTTGCGTTCACCTATTTCAGAGAAATATTCCTCGCTGAACTTTTTGAGGGTGGCATCGTGCAGACACGTTTGTGCAATTTTTTTGCCGCGCAAATAATCGTCTTTGGGCTTCAACGGAGCGCTGCCGGCCGCAATGATTTCCAGCGCATTGAACAAAGCCTCACCGGCTTCGTCGCGGGTATCGATGCACAGATTGCGCACGGCGTTTTCCATTTGCAGGGTAAAATCATCCACGGCTTTTTCGTGGTCGTTCAAACACGCGTCTTTCCAGGTTAAAGGGCTAATGGGAGCGCCGGCTTCCACCACCACGCGCGATCGGAACAAGTGCGCTGCGCTGTACGACAAACCGATGGGTATGATTTTCAGGTCTTTTTTCCAGTCGTTGCGGTTTTCCGTGCCGAATGCAATGCGCGCGGCGCCAGTTTTGAACGGACGGACAAAACGGTTGATCCAGCTCACGCCTTCGGCAGCTATGTAGAGCACGCCGTTTTTTTCCATGTGTTCAAACGAACTTATAAAAGCAGCGCTGTTATTGCGCACAACGCTGTCGCCCATGTCTTCCTTTCGTTTTACAGGAATGCAATAAAAAGTACTGAAAAACCAGTTGCCCACCGGGTTTTTGAAAAGGCTGTAATTGGCCAGAAAGTACATTTCCTGGTGGATGTGGATGCCTGACGTTAAAACATCCATCAGGGTGCTCGGATGGTTCACCACGATGATGGCTGGACCGTCGAAGCGCAGGTTTTCCTTACCTATTAGGATTTTTTCACGAAAAAATATTCCTATAAATACACGGGATACCAACTTAAAGAAGTGGTACATGATGCGCAGGACAGGATGAATGGGCGCGTTACGGTAGTGCATGCGCAAAGATGGTAAAATCAAAAATCAACATGCATACAATCATCAATCGTTCATGAAATTTGATTGATGGTTGCATGCATGTTGATTCTTAAGAGCAGACCTACCTAACCACCGTCACATCTCCTTCAAATTTCACCTCCACCTGGTCTACAAACCTAACACTGGCGTAATAAGCGAATACGCCAAACATTTTTTCGCCCTTGTAGAGGCCGTCCCAGCCGAGGTTGGGTTCGTTGAGTGCGAAGTTTGTTTTTTCAAAAATCAGGCTGCCCCATCGGTCGTAAATACGCAGTACAGCCACCTGCTCGGCCGCGGGCCCACCGAAAAGTGTGAACCAGTCGTTCGGAAAAGTGCCTGTTTCGGGATTGAAAACATTGGGTATGTAAATCGGCCTTCTTTTGTTTACCCTGATGATCATGGTGTCGGTGGCCATGCAACCGTCTTCGTCGGTTACTTTCACCACGTAAGCCTGTTCGTTCACTGCAGTAACGGTTGGATCGGGGCAAGTGGTGCAGCCGAGACCGTTGGCAGGCGTCCACTCAAAAGTAACGGGTCTTCCAAACGGCGCGGTTACGGTACTTGCCTGTATGCTGAAACCTAGGTCCAGCGTGGTGTCCTGAGGTTCTACCACCACCTGAACGGGGGGCGGTTGGTTGATGGTGGCTTCCACCGAGTCGACGCAGCCGTTGGCGTCGCGGATAACGACCTGGTAAGTGCCTGCGCCCAGACCATTGAGGGTGTCGGAGGGGAAAAACGTGAATCCGTCGGCGCTGAAGGTATATGGCACAACGCCGTCGATGCCTTCCACGCGGATTTCGCCTTCGGGGATGCCGTTGCAAAGCAGGTTGAGCACATCGAGCAGGCGGATGCCTACGTCGCCGGGTTCAACGATGAATGCCCCGCTGGTGATGCTACAACCATTGCCATCGGTTACGGTGATGTCGAATTGTCCGGGACCGAGGTTGGTGGCTTCCGCCTCTGATTGTCCGTTGTTCCAGGTGTAATTGAAATTGCCCACACCGCCTCCTGCGTTGGCGAAGACCAGGCCGTCGTTGGCGCCAAAGCAGGAAATATCGGTGGTATCAACGGTGAGCGTCAGCGGCGGATTGTCGAGTACAGCCACGTTAAACACGCCTTCACAAAGCACGTTGTCGACCGCAAAAATGGTGTAGTTGCCTGCAACGAAACCGCCTTGCGAATTGTTGGGTTGCAAGCCCGAACCCCAATCGAACTGCACCGGCGCAACGCCGTTGGTCACGTTCAGTGTAATCACGCCGTTGGCGTCGCCTGTACAAAGTGGTTTATCAACCACGATTTCGGCAGTGAGGATACGTTCCTGCACATCGATTTCAAAATCGGATTCGCAGTTGTTGGAATCACGAATGGTAAGGGTGTAAATACCGACGCCCAGGCTGTCGAGTGAGCTTTCCGTGCCAAACGGTCCGCTGTTCCAACTGAAAAGATACGGAGGCGTTCCGCTTACAATGTTGTTGATGGAAATGGTGCCATTGGCGGTGCCGTTGCAGTCGGGCGCCGCTATGAGGGTATCGATATCCACATCGGGGAAAATAATCACCGTCTGGATGTCGGTCACTTTGCATCCCAGGTCGGTTTCGAGTTGCAGCACCACGGAATTGATGCCGGGCGTGTTGAAAGCTACGGTATGTGGACCGGGTCCTGTTGCGGTTTGCGGTACGGCATCGGCGCCGAAGCTCCACTTCCACGCGGTGATGCTTCCCAAGGGAAAATTGGAGGCATCGATGATTTGTACGTCGATACCGAGGCATACAGCGGGTGGAAGCGTGGTAAACGCGGCTTCCGGGCCCAAAAACGTACCTGTACCGCCAAATTCTATGGAAAAACCATTTCCAGTGGAAGTAAAGTTGTTCACACAAAGGGCATAAGATTCGCCGGCGATCATGTCGAATGGTGCAAGCCAGGCATTGTCGCCATTGTCACTGCACCCTGCGTCTTCGCTTACGTCGGTTTCGCCGGGTCTCAGACCGGTGGGGCCCATGCAAGGACTGGGGAAGTTGAATTCGCCGGAAGCCATGCAGCGCACTACTTGTTTGCCGTTGCAATTGCCAACGCCGTTGGGCAGGCGGTAGAGCACGAAGTCGAGGTCGTCGGGCAGGTTGAGCGGACTGAGGGTAAACTCGAGGGGCCCCGATTGGGCACAAGTCCATACAAACCAGGTAGAGTTGGATTCATTTCCTACTGGCGAGCCGTTGAAAAAGCAGGTAGCATCGTCGAGTTCGGTAGTAATGCTACCTGCTCCTGTAACACTTTGGACTACGAACGGTGATTTGTCACACAGGATGGAAGCGGTTGGGCAATCGGAAGTAGGTTCTACTGGAGCGTTGTAATTGTTCATGCAGATTTGGAAAGTACCAGTCTGACCTCCCGCGCCTTGTATCCTTATCAAATAAGTAGAACCTACAAAAAGGCCGCCTTGGTAAGCATCTACCACGTTGTTATTGCCTGTTGCGGCCTGGCATTCGAGCTGGTTGATGGTGCCGCCGCAAGTGCCAAAGTAGAGGGATACTTGGGGGTCTTGCAGGGTACCGCCTGCGCTTTGTTGGGTGGCACCGCGCACCGTAATGGTGACGTCGGTTGCCTGAGCTGTAAAAGTGAACCACACGTCGTTTTGGGTGGTTCCGAAGCAGGTAGCAGGGCCGTAGGAAGAGGGTGTAGCGGCTATGTTGGTGTAGGCACCTGCATTGCTGCAGAAGTTGGTCACATCGGTCAAGACGATCGGTGCTGTACATTCATCGTTGGTTGGCTGTGCTACGGCTGTTGCTGCAACGAAGGCCATGGCACTTAAGGAGAGTCCAATTTTTTTCATAGTTTGATTGATGTAGTTACTGCTGTAGGCAGTCCATTGGGATTCACAGGGTTTTTCTTCTACTAGACGCAAAAACCGCTTCAGATGTTGGCTGAAACAAGTGTCAAAGTTTTCTTAAAAAAAGTAAACCAGACCAATACGGAGTGTATTGGTCGGAAATCAGATGCAGGAAATTTGGATTTACCAAACAATTGTGCAATTGCCCAAGCTTTTGCGCTGTCGGAGAGTTTGAAATCGGGTGCAAATTAGGAAAATGCCAATCAAGGCAAAAACCCTACTTTTGCGGCGTGCCGAAACAAAGCGACGCTACACACATGCTCAACTTGCCCAACCTACTTACAATGAGCAACCTCTTTTGTGGTTGTTGTGCTTTTGTGCTTGTTGTTGGCGGCAGTCCCGACATGGCTGCCTGGTTTACCCTGGCCTCGTTTGTTTTTGATTACGCCGACGGTATGGCTGCCCGTGCCCTCAAAATCGCTTCGCCCCTGGGTAAGGAGCTCGACTCCCTGGCCGATGTGATCAGTTTCGGGGCGGTACCGGCGGCCATGATGTACATGATGCTTTCACAAGCCCTGGATCCGGGTTCTCAACCGGCTTTATCTCCTCGTGGTTTAAATGTAGAAGCATTGCCCGCTTTTGTTCTTGCCATGTTTGCAGGTTTGCGTTTGGGAAAATTCAACCTCGACACCCGTCAGGCGCATTATTTCATCGGACTCAGCACACCTGCATGCACCATTTTCGTGTTGGGACTGGCTTTGGCTGTTCACAATGGATTGTTTCAAGTTGATGTTTGGCTGCTCAACCCGTGGCTGCTGTTCCCGCTCACTGCCTTATTGTGTTTTTTGCTCATCAGCGAAATTCCCATGTTTGGCATGAAGATCAAACGGTTTGATTGGAGCAGCAATGCATTGATGCTGGGTTTTGCCATTGTGTTCGCCACCTTGTGGTTTTTCCTGCACGAACTCGCCTTATCGGTCATCATTGTTTTGTACATTTTGACCTCTATTTTTTTAAAAAACAAAGTCATCGCATCCAACTAATCAAGCGGCGAGTTGCCGCTTATACTTTTTTAAGACATGAAATTTATTGCAGAAATCGACATCATGCCCCACAAGGAGCTTCTTGATCCGCAGGGCAAAACCGTTTTGAACAACCTCGACCACCTCGACCTATCGGGTGTGACCGATGTACGCATCGGGCGCCATGTGACCATGGCGCTGGAAGCGGGCAGCGAAGCTGAAGCCCAAAAAACGGTAGAAACGGCTTGTCAGAAACTCCTGGCCAACCTGATCGTGGAAACCTTCCACTTCGAATTGCACAAAGCCTGAGATGCTAACCGTTGTTCCCACACCCATCGGCAACCTCGAAGACATTACCCTCCGTGCCATTCGGATACTGAAGGAGGTTGCTGTAGTGTTGGCAGAAGACACCCGTACCAGCGGCTATTTGTTGAAACATTACGGCATTGAAACGCCTTTGCGGGCCTTCCACGCACACAACGAACACGCTAAAGTGGAAAGAATCGTTGATGAGCTGAGTTCGGGTGTTCCCATGGCCCTCATTTCCGATGCAGGTACACCCGGCATCAGCGACCCTGGCTTCCTGCTTGTACGAGCCTGCGTGCGTAGGGGCGTGCGTGTAGAATGTCTGCCCGGCGCCACGGCTTTTGTACCAGCTTTGGTGGCCAGCGGCTTGCCCTGCGACGCCTTTCATTACGAAGGTTTTTTACCCCACAAAAAAGGTCGGCAAACAAGGTTGAAATACCTTGCCACCCTGGAAAACACTTTCGTACTGTACGAATCGCCACACCGTTTGCTTCGCTGCCTCGACGAGCTCACGGAGCATTGCGGTCCGGAGCGACA
>JBBSDH010000257.1:0-5870 GCA_038249605.1 Chitinophagales bacterium
AGCCATGCCGCCACGAAGCCTGGAATCACATTTGCGGTCAGGTTGGTCGATCCGCCTTCGCAAATCACCCAGTTGCCGTCGACCGTTGGAGCGGGTGCGAGTGCAAAGGAAACAGTCTGCGTTACCGTATCGGAACCAATGTTGTTGGTTACCACCAGGGTTACGGTGTAATCACCCGGATTGGCATAGGCATGTACAGGATTGGCAACATCGCTGGTGTTGCCGTCACCAAAATCCCAGGAATGGTAATACACCATGTTGGTGGAATTATCCGTAAAACTGAATTCTCCAAAACATTTGGAAGATACCTCTGCTGTAAAACTGGCTTCAGGGGCTTCGGTATCAAACAAGCAAGTAACCGGAAGTGAATAATCATCTTCCTGATCGATGCTCGAACTGGAGCTCCCCTGGATGGCAAAAGCGCCCATGCCGCGTTTGGCAAAAGCTTCCCAAATTAGGCATCGGTGGGCGTTTTGATACAAAATTTCGTCGGCGGCAAGTATGGCGTCGCGGGCATCGAGGTAGCCGGGCCTGCAAGGTTGCAACTTCATGCCTTCAATGACCAATCGCATGGCCGTGTGGTTCCCGCCGTTTCCGTCGTACCAATCGGGATCGAAACCTTCAAGATCAATCAATATCCAGGTCATTTCCCAAATTGTTTGGGCCCAAATTTCTCCACGTGCGTGAACGCCGTTGCTGGTTCCAACATCACCGTACGTTTGCGCATTGATCGACATGTCTGTGGAATAAGGGAAACGACGGATGCCAACGCCAGTGTTGTCATCAATGGCGTACGTAGCGATGCCGCGTGAATCGGCGCCGGTATCGCCGGATTCGATGGACATGATCAGCGCCAACCAGTCGCTCCAGCCTTCTCCGCCTTGTTCCTCGTTGTTCAGACAGTTGGAATTGGACGGACCACCAGTGAGGCGGTTGGAAAGCCCGTGTCCCAACTCATGGGCAATGATGCCATTGTCGAGCGATCCGTCGCGGGCCGGTGAAGTTTTAAGGGTAATTTCTACGGATTCACCCGCATTAAGTTGTGCTTTGATGAGTTCGCCGTCTTCCTGGGAAACCATGAATGCGGAAATACCAATATTGGCGGATTCTGAAAGCACAACGGGCGGTCCCGGAACGTTGTTAACAATGATTACGGCAACAGCGCCTGCCAGTTCCGCAGCGGTTACTTTGATAACGGATGAGCAGAACCCGCGGTCGATGATTGCAATTTTACCGGCCAGCGCAGTCGCGTTCAGCAAGGGTTCGCATCCGTCAGACGTAGGGCTCACACCATCGTTTACAAGTAAGGCATTGGCAGTTATGGACATGTTAAAGTCGGGCCCATAGGTGGCTTTTAAAGCAAGATAATTTCCAGCAACAGCTTGTGGCGACAAAATTTCCACCGCGAATTTATCTTCAACAGGCCACAGATACATTTGCATCCTGCCTCTGTTTCCGTCATCGGGTGTTGAAAAATTGGCATTGTTGGTGCCGCCGCCATCCTGACCTTCGGCCCTGACGTAATCTTCGCCAAGGCCTTCGCCGGAATAATTGGTTTCCTGAAAATTACCGGACGGCTCGTCGAAACCATGCAACAAAAGAACATCGTGCAGCATGTTGTTCATGTAGAACAAATTGGTCAAAATGGCATCCTGGTTTTCAAACGGCGTCAATGCAAGGTCAATCGGAAAATCGAAGTTCAGGCCCGGACCACCATCGGGTGAATAGCCAGGTTCGTTGAGATCCTGGAAGTCTTCGTAAGCATGAACATTGTTTCCACGGGTGGTGGTAAACTCGACCCCGTCTGAGCCGTCTGTATCATGCCATCCATAGGGAGAAGCGACCGGTGAATGGGGGTCCGTGACGAGGCTTCGTCCGCCGAAGTTGGGCGCTTCGAGGGGCACGGGATAAACGTTGTAGCTACCCGACTGGGATGTGCTTGTTTCCCTTTCCATGGCCGTATGGTGGTTGCAAGCTCCGTTGGAACCGTTTTGATGATGCGCAGAACCAAAGTCACAATAGGTCGTCCAGTTGTTTTTTTCCAAAAATGCTCCGGAAAGGGCATCAACGCGAATGTTCCACCAATCCGGACCTATCAGCGGTGCTATGCTGACATTCCAGGCCAGGCGAAGCGTCTCATTCACCTCAACCAAAACCAGCTCTACTTTGATGTCTTCATTGGAAATACCTCCACGGGAGAATGTATACAAAAGGCGGTTGGATGCTGTTTGAACCAAGCGTGGCGTTTCCGTCACGGTCAGACTCAAGTGTGCGGCAGCAGCTTCGATGGCTTGAGCTGCGGTGAGTGTCGGTTGCGTTGCATTGGCATTTTGTGCAGCATTGGAATGAAAACGGTTGGCAAAATGCACAACTTTTTCATCCTTAATGGCCATCGTACTCACCGCATTAAAAATGCGGATACCGGCAACCTGCTGGTGCAGGTAGGTATACGTGACGCCTGTTTGCGGGTTGTTGTACTGGTCTGATACGGTCCAGTTGCCGATGTCGTTTTCCGTCAATTTCCATTCGGCTTTTTCCTGCCGAAGGTATGTATGGATGGTGGACTGAAATTGCTGTGCACCTGCGGTAAATGAGGCGCCTACCAGCACAACCAACAGGGCTGATCGAAAGTAAGGGTAAAGTTTTAACATAAAAAGCTTGTGTAATTGCTGGTGTGGAATGGATTATTGGTCAAATGCGGCGCTAAAGGTATTTTATTTCAGCTTTCGGAAACAACAACGTATAAAGCATATTGTTGAAATGCATATTGCCGTCACATATGACGGCATAAAACACAAGAGTCACCCCAATTTTTTGGGATGACTCTTGTGTTTAACCAACCAACCGACCAATATTTATTTGCACCCCATCTCGATTCTCGAAAGCGGGTCGTTGTTGGGGAAACAGAAGTTGGACATTGTATTTTCGGGCTGGTAGCGTTCCAGGTTCGGGTCGAACAGACCGTTTTCAAGGAATTCCACGAGGTCGTCCATTTCTTCGTTGGTAAGGTTGAGCGGGCGCAGTAGGGCTGAAACCTGATTTGCAGGAACATTCGGGTTTTCCGGCACGCCGTTGTTGAAGTATTCGACGACCTGGCGCAGCGAAGTTTTGCTTGCGCCGTGGAAGTAGAAACCTATGTTTTTCATGTTGTAAAGCTGCGGCACCTTAAATTTGAACATGTCCTCCTGGCGTTTGGTGAACCCGCCGCGGCCAAAAACGCGGTTGTCGGTTGGGCCTGTACGGAACACATCGAACCCACTTTGGTAGAGGTCGTTTACGCCGAGGGCAAAGAACTGGTGGGGCACGCTGTTGAGCGATGGGCTGTTGTGGCAACTTACGCAGCCGGCTTTGCCGAAAAACAGCATGGCGCCGTTTTTCTGTTCCTCGGTCATGGCGTTTTTATCGCCGCGCAGCCATTTTTGGAATGGCGCCTCGTTGGTAAGGATGGTGCGGAAATAAGCGGCAATGGCAAAGGCGGCGGTTTGGCGGTTGTAACGCTGTTCCGCAGGAATTTCCGGAAATGCTTCGTCGAACATGGCGGTGTAACCCAGTGAGTCGCACACTTCTTTGTTCACCACTTGGCGGTGCACGGCCAGGGCACGGTCGTTGTTGGCTTCCAGACCCATAAGGCCTTTGTGGTTGATTTCAATAAGCGTATCCTGGCTCCATACCGATTCTGTGCCTTCGTTCACATTGAACGAACCAAAGCTGCCTGCCCAAAGGGCGTTGGTAACGTACGTAAGGTTGATGACCGGAAGCGGGCGTGCACCCTGTGCGTCCACTTCGTCGCCGGCGTACAACGGTATTTTTGTACGGCCTTCGCCATGGTCGCCGAAACCGATGGCGCCGTCGGCAATGCCCTGAAAACGGCCTGCAGTAAAGCCCTGCGAGGGTACGTGGCAGGAACTGCAGGAGTATGAAATTTTTGAAATGGGGTATCTGTTCTCCAAAGCCAGTCCGGTTTCAAAAAACAACATTTTACCCAAAAGTACTTTGGTTTCAGTAATCGGGTTTTTCGGATCCTGGTTGGGAAGGGAAGCGTAGTCGTCGCTCTCCGGCATGATGTACCAATCGTACGATCCGGTTTGTGAGTGCTGATCCAGCGCTTGTTCGAGCATGTAATCGAACTGCCGATCGTGGGTACAAGCAAGGAAATAAACCGCGGTAGCGAGCACCGCAAATAGGATGTATGAAGTTTTCATAGTTTGGTAGTCCTGTAATGTCTGTACGAGTTAAGCTTTTATTGCCAAAAACAGTGCCAATGAATTGGTTAAATATTTATTAAAATATCAATTTATTAAAAATAAATTTTTTAAATAACTATAAAACAGCTACATGTATAATTAGGTTATTGAAATAAAAAAAATAGTATTTTTAATTTAAAATAAGTCTTAAGTAGAATCTGAAATGCTTCTACCCTGCTTGGTGTAGGGATTGATGGGTGTTTGCGAAAGACGGATTGGGTGGATGTTTTTTCTGAAAAAGTTTACCGGCGCAATCGCAACGATTGAGCCGCCTTTTCGAAGATGGGCGCCAAAACCTCTGCGTCTTCTTTCCGGCAAATGGCTATTATCATCAACGAAATTTTAGGATCTATGGCCACGGAATACATGTACGTCATCTTCGAACCTCCGGGCGTTTCAAGCAAACGGGAAATCCGGCAATACTTCTGCGTTTTGCATGAGGTACAAACCCATCATGATGAACCCGGTTTTCGGATCATCCGAAACATTGTGCCGTTTCGAGGTGACACCTCCTCCAAACATCGGAGATGTCACCTCAAAACGCACCAATCAAATTTCAAAAATCGTATCCCGTAAATCAAATCCCCTCAACGGCGAAGCGCCTCCACTTCTTCCACCGTTTTTGGAATTGGCTGCCCGAGCACCCGGTGTCCTTTGTCGGTGATGAGCACGTTGTCTTCGATGCGGACACCGCCGAAGTGGCGGTACTTGGCCACAGCTTCGTAGTTGATGAAGTTGTCGAACATTTTTTTGCGCCTCCACTGGTCGATGAGCTGTGGGATGAAATAAATGCCCGGCTCCACGGTGAGCACAAACCCCGTTTCGAGTTTGCGGGCGAGGCGCAGGTACGCGGTACCAAACTGTTCGCTGCGCTGCATGTCTTCGCCGTAACCCACGTAGTTTTCACCCAGGTCTTCCATGTCGTGCACGTCCAAACCGATCATGTGGCCCAATCCGTGTGGAAAAAACAAGGCGTGCGCGCCCTGTGCCACGGCGTCGTCGAGGTCGCCGCGCATAAGACCCAAATTTTTCAATCCTTCGGCCATGCGGCGGGCGGCAGCAAGGTGCACTTCGCGGTAGGTGATGCCGGGTTTGAGCGAAGCGATGGCGTTAACTTCGGCGTCGAGCACGATATTGTAGATGTCGCGTTGTTTCGACGAGAATTTTTTAGCCACGGGGAAGGTGCGCGTGATGTCGCCGGCGTAATGGCGTATGGTTTCGGCGCCAAAATCGCCGAGCACGAGGTCGCCCATTTCCAGGTTTTGTCCATGGTAGTGGTTGTGCAAAATTTGTCCGTCGATGCTGAGGATCACAGGATAGCTCAGCCGTCCGCCGCTGCTCAAGGCAATGCCTTCCACCAATCCGGCGAGTTCGTATTCGTACTGGCCAGGCATGGCGGCGCGTATGGCGGCCGTATGCATCATACCGGAAACATCCACGGCGAGTTCCATCTCATCAATTTCCTCGGCGCTTTTGTAGGAGCGTTGGTTCACCACGGCTTTGATGAGCGCTTCCGAAGCTTTGTCTTTTTGCGCGGCAAGGGGAATGTTGAGCAGGTCGCGCAGGATGAGTTTGTTTTCGGTGCGGTAAGGCGGCAGGTAATGCACGGTACGGCCTGTTTTGCGC
>JBBSDH010000258.1:0-5865 GCA_038249605.1 Chitinophagales bacterium
CATTCTAGCCCAGGTAAGGTTCCTCGCGTATCATCGAATTAAACCACATGCTCCACCGCTTGTGCGGACCCCCGTCAATTCCTTTGAGTTTCACCGTTGCCGGCGTACTCCCCAGGTGGTTTACTTATCGCTTTCGCTCCGCCACTCACCCCAAAGGGCAAACAGCAAGTAAACATCGTTTACGGCGTGGACTACCAGGGTATCTAATCCTGTTCGATCCCAACGCTTTCGTGCCTCAGCGTCAATACAGGTCCAGCAAGCTGCCTTCGCAATCGGTGTTCTATGACATATCTAAGCATTTCACCGCTACATGTCACATTCCGCCTACCTCATCCTGATTCAAGTGACGCAGTATCAATCGCAGTCCCGCCGGTTAAGCCGGGGCATTTCACAACTGACTTACGCCACCGCCTACGCACCCTTTAAACCCAGTGATTCCGGATAACGCTTGCACCCTCCGTATTACCGCGGCTGCTGGCACGGAGTTAGCCGGTGCTTATTCTGATGGTACCCTCAAGCTCCTACACGTAGAAGTTATTGTTCCCATCCAAAAGAAGTTTACAACGCTGAGCGCCTTCATCCTTCACGCGGCATGGCTGGATCAGAGTTGCCTCCATTGTCCAATATTCCTTACTGCTGCCTCCCGTAGGAGTCGGGTCCGTGTCTCAGTACCCGTGTGGGGGGTCATGCTCTCACACCCCCTACTGATCGTCGCCTTGGTGAGCCGTTACCCCTCCAACTAGCTAATCAGACGCACACCAATCTCTAAGCGCCGGAGCTTTAAATATTAAGAAATGCCTCCCAATATTATTATGGGGTATTACCACCAGTTTCCCAATGCTATCCCCCACTTAAAGGTATGTTGTGTACGCGTTACGCACCCGTCCGCCGGTGCCCATTGCTGGGCCCCTTGACTTGCATGTATTAGGCCTGCCGCTAGCGTTCATCCTGAGCCAGGATCAAACTCTCCATCGTATAATCTTTGCCAGAGCCTAAACTCTAACTTCGTTCTTTACAACTTAAAGTATGATACCTGGAAAACTCATTCTCTGTAAAAAAGTCTTGCGACTCCGTTTCCTGGTTGCTACTTATAGCCTTTCGCTAACAAACTGTCAATGAACTCTTTATACCTAACTGCCTTCGCAGTCCGATCTTTTCTTTACTCTTTCCGCTTTTTGCGGGATGCAAAGGTACGATGAACGATTCTCTTCCACCAAACTTTTTGCAATCTTTTTTTAAAACTTTCCGAAGCTAATCAATCAACTTCATCCCATTCTAACCACTTCTCTTCCGAAGCGGCCGCAAAGGTAAGACAAGTTTTTAGCTGTGCAAGAGGGGGTGCAAATATTTTTCATTTATTTTTTAAAAGCCCTTGAATCGAAGACATGCAACTCAACCCGACCGATACGCACCGAATCGAGCATCTTAGGCATATTTTCGTACAACAAGGAACCACCTACACGCATCTTCTCCAAAGGGAAAAGTGAACCTGGGCGCTCCTGCATCAAAGACGGATTGTTTCCCTGTCCAACGACAAGCACAGACATGTAGAGTTTTTCATCGGAGCCGTAAACGAGCCATTCTCCACGGAGGCTGTCTACCGTATAATCAGGCAAAGGATTTTCAACAATTCCACTCACTGCCCATCCTTTTTCAAAAGTGGCTGTAGAGTCGCCCGGCTTGGCCTGGGTAAGGATCATCACACCACCCACACTTGAGGAAATAAGAATGGCGCCCGGACCCACAGGCATTGAAAAAGCATCGGTAAAAACTACTTTGGCGGGTTTGCCGTTGATCTTAGCAAGTGGAAATCCTGCAAAGAAAGAAGTGCGGCCCCTCGGTGGAAGTGCGTCGGAAAAAGTAGGCACCACGATCTCTTTGCCCCCGTCAAATTTTAAAACCTCATCATTTTCATCAAGCAACTGGATTTTCACCCAAATCCTTGACCATAGATTCGACCTGTCGTCGACCAATCCGACCACATAGAAGTAGGCGCCTTCTGTCCAAAAGTTAAGGTCGTTGATGTCGACCTCGGTCTGTTTGGCATTGTCGGGCAAATCTGGAAGCTCCACCACAGCACTGCCTTTTTGACGGGCGATGGCATTGGTTTTGGTTTGATCCTCCTGGCAAGCAGATGAAGAAACAGCAACGATCAGGAATACCAGTAGCCAACTGCAAAGGGTGACAAACGGATGATTTTTCATGGAAAACTTTTTTGTCTTTGTTTTAGAAGCGCAAAATTGGCAATTAACAGGCATTTTTACACACAAGGTGCTTGTCTTATTTTTTGATGCTTCAACCTATTATAGGTATATCCTACCTTTGCCCCCATGAAATACCTGATCACCGGACTGGGCAACATCGGTTCCGACTATGTAGGAACCCGCCACAACATCGGATTCGATGCACTCGACTTTTTGTGCAAAAACCTGGAAGGTGCCTGGCGCAACGACCACCACGGCGAATTGGCAGAAGTGAAATTCAAAGGCCGTACGCTTTTGTTGATGAAACCCAATACGTACATGAACCTCAGCGGCAAAGCCGTGAGGTACTGGTTGCAAAAGGAGAAAATAACGATCGAAAACTGCCTCGTGGTTTGTGACGACCTCAACCTCGATCTGGGCAAACTGCGCCTGCGTGCCAAAGGTTCGGACGGGGGACACAACGGCCTGAAAAGCATCCACGAAATGCTCACAACCGACGCCTACCCACGTTTGCGCATGGGCATCGGCAACAACTTTTCACCCGGCAGGCAGGTCGATTTTGTACTGGGCCGCTGGACCGAGGATGAAAAAGCCGCACTACCGGTCATCTGCGAACGTACCGCAGAAACCGTCAAAGCTTTTGTAACCATTGGACTGGAACGCGCCATGAACGTGGCCGCCAAATAGGACCAGGATTTTTAGGACTCGTCCCGAAGGGATCTGATTGGGATTTTGATCCTGCGCTGCGCTGGGGGACAAAAGGGGATTTGGAAGATTGGAATGGATTTTCGGGGATTGGATTTTGAGGGGATTTCTGGACATGCGTCGGGCGAACAAACAAAACGGGCCGCGCTTTTTACAGC
Organism: Chitinophagales bacterium; assembly: GCA_038249605.1. Classification (GTDB taxonomy): domain Bacteria; phylum Bacteroidota; class Bacteroidia; order Chitinophagales; family Saprospiraceae; genus M3007. The sequence continues at coordinate 3,068 of JBBSDH010000258.1, forward strand.
ACGGCCCGGCATGGCATTTTTTCAATCCGGATTTATTCCTCAGTTTCAGAGTACCCTTTTAGGCGGTACTTGCTCTTTTCGACCGGTTTGAGTTTCTTTTTTTTGTTGCTTTCCGTTTGGAAATCGCGCTCTTCGGAGCGGCGCTGGTCTTTTTTGCCTTTATCCCAATGTTTCATGGCAAAAGCTGTTTAGGCGGTTGGTTAAAGAAAAAAGGTTCATAATGGTTCTGCCACGCCCACAGATAAATAGTTTCATATTGCGGCAAACGACATAACCAATACAAAAGTACTGCCTTCTCTGAATATGTCAAGATAAAAGTTGTTAAAATTTAGGCAGCAGGCAGCAGGTGTCTCGCTACCCTCGACATGATAGGGCATCAACTAAAAAGGGATTATCCGGATTTCTCGTTACGCTCGAAATAATTGACCGATTGGAATTTCGAGCGTAGCGAGAAATCCTGCTGCCCGCTGCCTACTTAACCGCTAATCCACCCTTCTTCGGTCGACTAATATGGAAGCGACAACGCCCGCGGCCAGCATCACGACGATGACGCCGAGGGAAATGCCGATGGGAATGTGTATGCCCAATGGAAGCAGGATCATTTTAACGCCGATGAAAAACAGGATGCCAATGAGGCTGAGCTTGAGGTGCTCGAATTTATCGATGACGTTGGCCAGCACGAAATAAAGGGATCGGAGGCCCATGATGGCAAAGATGTTGGAAGAGAAAACAAGAAAAGGATCAGTAGTGATGGAAAATACTGCCGGCACCGAGTCGAAAGCGAACAGAATATCGGTGGTTTCGATCACCATAAGCGCAACGAACATGGGTGTTGCTGCCCGCTTGCCGTTTTCTATGGTAAAAAATTTGCCACCGTCGTAGCTGCGGCTGACGGGGTAAAATTTACGGATGAACTTTACCACGCCGTGGTCGTTGATGTCTGTTTCGTCCTCATGATCGGTTTTGAACATCTTCCACGCCGAATACAACAGCAGGGCGCCAAAAAAATAAAACAACCAATCGAAATAGCTGACAAGCCAAATGCCTACGCCGATCAGTAGTCCGCGAAATACAAGCACTCCCAAAATGCCCCAAAAAAGGATTCTGTGCTGGTATTTTTTGGGCACCCGGAATTGCGCAAAAACCAGGGCTATTACAAATAGGTTGTCGATGCTGAGCGCTTCTTCGAGCAGGTAACCGGTAAAATATTTTAACGCAGCCTGCTTACCGTTGTTGGGTTCAGGTGCGTACGTACCCATCCCAAACCATTGATTTTCGTAAGCGTAGTAAATAAAGACGTTGAAAAGCAAAGCAAGACTGATCCATCCAAAAGTTGTAATCAAAGCTTCTTTGGCGCTGGGCACGTGCGCCTCCTTGTTGAAAACACCCAGATCTAATGCCATAAGCAGACCAACCAGCACAATAAAACCTATCCAGACAATCGGATCAATCATGAATATCCTATATTTGAGGTTTCAGTTTAATTTAAAAGAACACAAAGGTGCTGTTTTGGTTTCAACTGGACTATATTTGTTGAAAATTCTCCGACCAGTCAAACTCTTTTTTCGATAAAACCTCCTCTTTCAGTTATGCGTATTTTTTCCGCAGTACTCTGTCTGCTGAGTCTGTTAACCATCGGTACAACAGCTCTGGCGCAAACTACCTTACCCGTAAGGTTCAACCACGGCGCCGAATATTTTCCCGAAAACTATGAAAGTATACGGCAAAATCCTGTGTCACCTACCGACCTGCTGGATGGGTATTACATCCGATACATTCAGTGTAAAATCATACCCTCTGCCGTCGAACGCGCTTCGTTGGAAGCTTCGGGCGTGCAATTCCTAGGGTACGTCCATTTCGGCGCTTACCTCGTAGCCCTGCCTGCTGGATTCGACCTCAACCGCCTTGCGGCCATCCAGGTGCGAAGTATGGTTTCCGTAGAACCGAATTGGAAGATCGCCAATACCCTGCGCGAAAAACCCTGGGGCGCATGGGCCGTCAACGGCAACACGGTCGACATCAACATCCAGCTTTATCCTCAGGTTACCATCCCCGACGGCGCCGCCCTTTGTAAAAGTTTCGGCATGACGGTTGTAAAAGAAGGCAATCAGGACGGTTATTTGCAGGTTCGTGTAGACAAGGACCGCATCGATCAGATAGCCGCGTTGAAGTTCATTCGTTACCTCGAACTCATACCTCCGCCCTCTGAAAAAGAAGATACCCGCGGCCGCAGTCTGCACCGTTCCAACCTTGTGGACAGCGACCACGCCCTTGGCAAAAAATTCAACGGAGATGGCGTGAGCGTGTTGGTGCGCGACGACGGCCCGCTCGGTCCGCACATCGACTACCAGGGCAGGCTCATCAACCTTTCCAACAACTCGGGTATAGCCGACGGCACGCACGGCGATGGCGTAGGTGGCATCATGGCCGGTTCGGGCAACCTCGACCCTACCAAAAAAGGCATGGCTGCAGGCTCACGCGTTTTTGCCATCAATTACGGTTCAGATTTCCAGGACCAAACCCTGCCGCTGTACCTCTCCGAAAACGTCACAATCACCAATTCTTCCTACTCCAACGGTTGCAATGCAGGATACACCCTGGCAGCCCGAACGGTGGACAACCAAATTTTCGACTACCCAAACCTCATGCACGTCTTTTCAGGCGGCAACAGCAACAACAACGATTGCGGTTACGGCGCAGGAAATCAATGGGGAAACATCACCGGCGGTCATAAAATGGGCAAAAACGCCATCGCTACAGCCAACTTGCTGAGCAATGCCACCCTCGACAATACCTCC
>JBBSDH010000259.1:0-5838 GCA_038249605.1 Chitinophagales bacterium
GGTAAAGGTAGGCGATGAGGAAGTAAGCTTTCTAATGTTTCGTAAACATACCTCACAACCATGGCTGGCCCTCCCACAAACAAAAAAGCCCCCGGCTTCCATTACAGAAACCGGGGGCTTTGTCATCCCAGCGAAGCGTGGGAACCCTTGTCATCCCCTAGGGAACTACTCCACAGGAGCCTGACTTACACCTTGCTCCATTTTCGGAGCTGGCGCTTTCGAGCGGCTGGCATCTTTGAAGTGGCCGCCGAGGACGGGCGCGATGGTCAAAGCTACGAGGCAGGTGAGTTTGATGAGGATGTTCATCGATGGGCCCGAAGTGTCTTTGAAAGGGTCCCCCACGGTGTCGCCGGTAACGGCGGCTTTGTGCGGCTCGGAGCCTTTGTAGTACATCTTGCCGTCGATTTCCACGCCTTTTTCAAACGATTTTTTCGCGTTGTCCCATGCGCCACCGGCGTTGGACTGGAAGATGGCCCACATCACACCACTTACCGTTACGCCGGCCATGTAGCCGCCGAGTGCTTCGGCGCCCATAAGGAAACCTACTGCGATGGGGGTGATGATGGTAATCAGGCCTGGCGTCATCATTTCGCGCAAAGCGGCTTTGGTGGCGATGTCGACACAGTGGCCGTATTCGGCTTGGCCGGTGCCTTCGAGCAGCCCCGGGATTTCGCGGAACTGGCGGCGTACCTCGTTCACCATGTCCATGGCGGCACGACCTACGCTTTGCATTGCAAAGGCGGAGAACACCACGGGAATCATGGCGCCGATGAAGAGGGCTGCCAGTACGTCGGCTTTGAAAATGTTGATGCCATCGATGCCGGTAAAATCCACGTAGGCAGCAAACAGGCCAAGGGCCGTAAGGGCTGCCGAAGCGATGGCAAATCCTTTGCCGACGGCTGCCGTGGTGTTGCCCACGGAGTCGAGCACGTCGGTACGTTCACGTACTTCTTTGGGCAGTTGGCTCATTTCGGCGATGCCGCCGGCGTTGTCTGCAATGGGACCGAAAGCGTCGATGGCAAGCTGCATGGCCGTGGTGGCCATCATGGCCGAAGCGGCAATAGCTACGCCGTAAAAACCGGCGAGGGTGTACGCGGCCCAGATGGCGGCAGCGAACAATACGATCGGGATCCAGGTGGACATCATGCCCGTGGCCAGACCGGCGATCACGTTCGTCGCGTGGCCGGTAGCAGATTGTCTAACAATGTCCATCACGGGCTTTTTGCCCATGCCGGTGTAGTATTCGGTGATCATGGAAATGAGGGTACCAACGGCCAGACCGACGATAACGGCCAGGTATACGTTGAAACTGGTCACGCTGACGATGCCTTGTCCGAAGAAATTCATTTGCATTTGTGCGGGCAGCATCCAGGTGATGACCGGGTAACAAGCCACCAGGGTAAGGATGACACTCACCCAGTTGCCGCGGTTGAGGGCGCCCTGTACAGTGTCGTTGTCGGCTTTGCCGTCGTCTTTTACACCCACCAACTGCATACCGATCATCGAAAAGATGATGCCAAGGCCTGCAATCATGATGGGAAGCAGGATGGGACCGATGCCGCCGAAGATGTCGTTGATGCCACCCGAATCGCGGATGACCGAGTTGCCGAGCACCATGGCTGCGAGCATGGTAGCCACGTAGGAACCGAACAAGTCGGCGCCCATGCCTGCCACGTCGCCCACATTGTCGCCCACGTTGTCGGCGATGGTGGCTGGGTTGCGGGGGTCGTCTTCGGGAATGCCAGCTTCCACTTTACCCACGAGGTCGGCGCCTACGTCGGCAGCCTTCGTGTAAATACCGCCGCCCACACGGGCGAACAGAGCGATGGATTCGGCGCCGAGCGAGAAGCCGGCGAGTACTTCGAGTAGGCGGGTCATGGTGACGTGGCCACCGCCGCCAGCGTAATCGCCGTTCATAAAGAAGACGAAGAACATGGCGAACAGGGCGCTAAGTCCGAGCACGGCCAGGCCAGCGACGCCGAGGCCCATCACCGAGCCGCCTTTGAACGATACGTTCAAGGCTTTGGCCAGGCTGGAGCGTGCAGCCTGCGTGGTGCGCACGTTGGCTTTGGTGGCTATGCGCATGCCGAAAAAACCTGCCATAATTGAAAACAAGGCTCCAACAACAAAAGCAATCACAATCAGCGGGTGGCTGGTGGTTACCATGGTGCCCAGCCAGCCCAAAAGGGCGGCTGCGATAACTACGAATACGCTAAGAACGCGGTACTCCGCTTTAAGAAACGCCATGGCGCCGTCGGCAATGTGGGCGGCAATGGTGCTCATTTTATCGTCGCCGGCATCTTGTTTCGTTACCCATTTCTGGAGAACGATCATGTAAAGAAGTCCAACGACGCCGAAAAGTGGTAGTAAGTAAACCAATGAACTCATCCGGCAATGTTTGTTTGATGTGAAACAGTTGTGTAAAAAATGGTTTTTATATTCCGAAACAGTGCTCTGCGGGTGCAAAACGGGTGCAAAAGTAGGAAAATTTCGATTGGGAGTTTAAAATCTGGCAAATTCCGGTGAGAAGAGTTTGGAAACGGGGGTTTTCAACTTTTTGAAGCGGTGCTTGTTAGGTAGCGCATGGCCGTTTTTCGCTTTTGCATTTTTATCTTTTGCCTTTTACAACATACGTACCTTTGCATCCGAAGCATTTCCTATGGATAAATTAAAAAGTCCGGATACCCTGCCCGACACCGACCCTACGGCCGAGTCGCGCAAGAAGGACCACATCGAACTGGCTTTCCAAAGCCGCGTGCAGGCGGGCGAACTCGACGGCAGGTTCGACTACGAACCCATGCTGGCTGCCCACCCGGCTCCCGGCTCGTGGCCTTCGCAGCTTTTCGGCGGCAAAACCCTGCGCACGCCCATCTGGGTGTCGTCGATGACCGGCGGCACCGAACTGGCGCGCACCATCAACCGCAACCTGGCACGCGCCTGCGCCGAATTTGGTATGGGAATGGGCCTGGGCTCGTGCAGGCAGTTGCTGTACAGTTCCGAGCACCTTGCCGATTTCAATGTGCGAGACACCATGGGCGCCGACATGCCGCTTTTCACCAACCTCGGTGTGGCACAAATCGAAAAACTCATCGATGACGGTGAGCTCGGGCGCATTGTTGATATGATCGCGTTGTTGCGTGCCGACGGGCTCATCATCCACGTGAACCCACTACAGGAAGCCATGCAACCCGAAGGCGACGTGTTCCAGCGCGCGCCCATTGAAACCATACAAACGGTATTGGAACAATTGGATGTTCCTTTGATTGTGAAAGAAGTCGGACAGGGTTTTGGACCTGCAAGCATGCGCGCTTTGCTTCAATTGCCTTTGCTTGCTGTGGAATTTGCCGCCGCAGGCGGTACCAATTTTGCCAAACTCGAACTTTTGCGCAGCGATATTGTACGACAACAGATTTTTGAAAAAATAGCCACCGTTGGTCATACGGCCGCCGACATGCTGACTATCGCCAACGAAATCAGTCTGGAACTCGGCGATAGCTGTCGTGTTCAAAACCTGATCCTTTCGGGTGGTGTGCGCGATTTCCTCGATGGGTATTATTTGCTCAGTTTTGCTCACCTGCCGTCGGTGTATGGACAGGCGTCGGGACTGCTTGCCCACGCCCGGGGCGATTACGCCGATTTGCAGGCGTTTTTACAAGCACAGGTGCGCGGTCTTGAGCTGGCGCGCGCCTTTTTACAGGTCAAGTACGGCAATTTACGCTAACCTCGCAACATGAAGTCGACTACCATTTCCGGTTTTTCCAAACTTTCCAAAACCCAAAAAATAGCCTGGCTGGCTGAAAACTTTGCCTGCGACCCTGCTGCAACAACTGCAAGTCTGGCCTCTTGGCAACACCCCGACGCCAGCGTTCAGCGGGTGATCGACGGTTTTACGGAAAACGCCGTTTCCAATTTTGTTTTGCCCTACAGCATCGCACCCAATTTCCGCATCAACGACCGCATTTATGCCGTGCCGCTGGTGATCGAAGAAAGCAGCGTGGTGGCCGCAGCTTCGGCAGCGGCCAAGTTTTGGCTCGACCGCGGCGGCATCCATGCCGAGGTGCTCGGAACGGTGAAACTCGGTCAGGTGCACTTCATCTGGAAAGGAGAACCTTCGCGTTTGAAGGCGATTTTTCCGGCCATCCGGGAGCGTTTGTACGAAGATTGTGCCGACCTCACCGCCAACATGCAAAAACGCGGCGGCGGTATCCTCGACATTGAGCTGCTGGATTTTACCGAATTGGAGCCCTTTTATTACCAGTTGCGGGCTTCGTTTGAGACCTGCGACAGCATGGGCGCCAATTTCATCAATTCGGTGCTGGAGCGTTTCGGCGATTCTTTGAACAACTTTTTTACCAACAGCAACGAAATAAGCGACACCGAACGCGACGTGGAAGTGTTGATGGCCATTTTGTCCAATTACACTCCCCAATGCCTCGTACACGCCTGGGTGGAAACGCCCATCAGTTCGTTTGAAGATGTGGCCCGCCAAGCCGGTATGGTTGCGCACGAACTGGCCGAAAGGTTTGCTTTGGCCGTGCGCATCGCCCGCATCGACCCGTACCGCGCCACCACCCACAACAAAGGCATTTACAACGGTATCGACGCCGTGGTGATGGCTACAGGCAATGATTTCAGGGCCATTGAAGCATGTGGTCATGCATTTGCCGGCCGCGACGGACAATACCGAAGCCTCAGTACCTGTACCATAAACGGCGATGTGTTCAGGTTCGAACTCACCGTACCGCTGGCCCTGGGCACTGTGGGCGGACTAACGGCCCTGCACCCACTGGCCAAACAGTCGCTCGATTTGCTGGGCAATCCTTCGGCCCGCGAGCTGATGTGCATCGCCGCAGCGGTAGGATTGGCACAAAACTTCGCTGCCGTGCGATCGTTGGTGACCACCGGTATTCAACAGGGCCACATGAAGATGCACCTAACCAACATCTTGAATCACCTGGGCGCCAGCGAACAGGAATTTGAGGCTGCGGCACTGTATTTCGGGATTCATGCGGTGAGTTTTTCGGGGGTAAGGGCGTTTTTGGAAGCCCAGCGCGCTGGCTGATATCCGGTAAATTTTAGGAGCAATTTTAGGGGAAAACGTGTCGATGACGGCACCGTTTTGGGAGATATTTATTTAAAAAAAATATATACTTAGTAAGGCGGGTGTTTGGAAATTTATTGACTGGGGGGGTATCTTAGGGGGGGCTGTGCGTTTTTTGGATCATCGTTAAGAGGAACACGGATGACACGGATCGAACGAATAAAAACGGATTTTTAAAATGGGTATCAAGCATCAGGAATTATCAAATGAAATTCTAAGTACATTTTACGATGTATACAATGAACTTGGATATGGTTTTCTGGAAAAGGTTTATCAGAATTCGCTGTGGATAGAATTAAGAAACAGAGGTTTTACTGTCGAATGCCAGAAACAAATTAAGGTATATTTTAAAGGATTTGTGGTTGGTGATTATTATGCTGACATAGTTGTAAACGATTGCATCATATTAGAATTAAAAGCAACTGAATATATTGTTGAAGCCTTTGAAAATCAACTTGTTAATTATTTGCGTGCAACAAATATTGAAGTAGGTTTTTTATTAAATTTTGGAAAAAAACCAGAATTCAAACGTAAAATATTTGAAAATAAATTCAAAAAATAAAATCCGTTTTTTATCCGTTCGATCCGTTCAATCCGTGTTCCAATACAGTAGAACACGGATCGAACGGATCGAACGGATAAAAAACGGATTTTTATACGGCTAAATGCTTGTGTTTATTTGCTTTTATCCTGTTTGGCAAAAACTTTTTTCAAAAGTTCGCTGTCGCGTTGTCCAA
>JBBSDH010000260.1:0-5776 GCA_038249605.1 Chitinophagales bacterium
AAAATCAACGGGCTCCTGATCCAGCCCGCGCAGGAACCGGTACACGATGTCGGGTAACACTTCGTAAAACACGTTTTCGAGGTACCATCCCAGACGTATGGCTTCGTTGTAAGGAGAAGGGCGTTCGCGGTTAACGAAGGCGGTTTTACCCAACTGCATGAGCAAAAGTCGTATGTTTTCGAGTTTGTTGGCCCGGATTTCCTGTCCCAAATCGTTGATGATGCCAAGTACGTTCCCGGGATAAAACTGGGTAGGATGGGCTGTGAGTACGAGTCGGACGCTGTATTGCCGCAAGGCATCGGTTAGGTCAGCGCGTTTGGCTTTGTCGTCGAAACGAGCGAGCAGGTGTTTCACCGAGCCCCGTCCGTCCACGTCGTGTATTTGTTCAAAAAGGGCGTCTTCCACGGAATCAAACAGCACGACCTGGCGTTCGATGTATTGGATGAAATAAAACAGCATGTTAAGGCGCTCCGACTCATCGTTTTCTTCCATGTATTCCCGCCAGTAGGTTTCCACAATGGCGTCAGGCGTCAAACCGTTTCCATAAGCGTTGCGGCACTCCTGCGCAAACAATGCGAGTTGTGTTCCCGTCTCTTCGATGTCGCGAAAAGGTAAACTGAGAAAAAGACTGTTGTACGTGTGGTACAGCAGCCCGACGTTGTTGTGGATCTGCATGGTGTGTTCGTGGGTCTGTTTCTTGTAGTGCTCAAAGTAAATAACTTCAGCACGATATTAACAGAAATTTGAACGCTTATCTTACATTTAACCTCAAAATAACCTTAAAAAGGCGTATTATTGCCTTTGAAATGTATTTGATTAACAGGCATGCAAACCCACACCTCCTTTCTTGACGACATCATCGACGAAAGTGTCGAGATGCAAACCATGCATCCGGCCCTGTTCGACGATTACATGGCCGAAGGCTGGCGCTTGCTGGGGTATGCCATCATCCGGCACAATTTTGCCGCCTGCCGCAGCAAAATATGCTACACTTTACCGCTCCGCATCCGGCTTCAGGACCTGTCGTTCACCAAAAGCCAAAAGCAGGTACTGCGTCGCAATGCCGACCTTAAACGCCTGGTCCGGCCCATCGTGCTTACGCCTGAAAAAGAGGTGCTCTTCCTCAGGCATACGGCCCGTTTCCGCGAACGGCGCCCTGAAACGCTCGCCGCTTTCCTGGGCCCCAATGCCAGCCGCCATCCGGTGAAAGGTTTCGAACTTTCGGTGTATGATGAAGGGGATCGCCTGCTTGCGTGCAGTTATTTTCACCTCGGCGAAAAAGCCATGTCCGGCACCTATTGTTTTTTCGATCCCGATGCAGGCAAACGAAGTCTGGGTACCTACACCATGCTCCAGGAGCTGTTGCTTGCGCGCGGTATGGGCCTCGACTACTACTACCACGGCTATTGCTACGACGTGCCGTCGCAGTTTGATTACAAACTCAATTTCAACAACCTTGAGGTGATGGACTGGAAAACTAGCCTCTGGGAATCCCGCGAGCGCGTACCCGTGCGCCAATGGGACAAACTGGTGATCGAACCTTAAACTGGATAACAAAGCCTCTCCATAAAAAAGCCCCCAAAGCAAAAATGCTTGAGGGCCCCTTGCCTTTTTGCCGTCGTCAGAACCGGAAACCTCATTTGGTTTTTCAGAGCAACTTAGGACATGGCAAACACGCTTTCATGTGGTTTAAAGATCAAAAGTACTTTTTTTTGACTTTGGTTGGTGTTTGTTGACATAATTAGAATAAAAACAAATGGTGCCGAAGACCTTATTTATCCCTTCGTTTGCTCTCGAAGGGAAGGCATGACTCCTTTGATTCCAGCCGTAAAACACAAGAGTCACCCCGAAACCAATCGGGATGACTCTTGTCCAAACTCCGAATTCCGAACTCCAAACTCCGAACTCCGAACTCCAAACTCCGAACTCCAAACTTATTTCAGCTTCACTTCCGTCCTAACATTCGCTTTGCTTTTCAACTGCTCTTCGTCAAAAGGTTTCAGCGTGATGGTTAGCGTGTGGTCGTCGTCGGAAAGTTCCGAAAGGCCATTGCTCGATTTTTTTACCTGGCGGTCGGGGAAGTGGTACACCTGTTTGTAAGTCATGTCGGCAAAAAACATTTTCACCATATCCATGCTTTCTTCGCCGGCTTCATCGTCGCCTTCTGCGAGGGCTTTTTTGATTTCTTCACCCATATCACCCTGGGCTTTACGTTCGAATGATTTGCCGTTGAATATGTAAATTTCTTCCACTTTGCTGTCGTACTTCTCTTTGTTGATGACTTTCAACGCTTTATTCAGGGTTTCAACGCTGTTGAAGTCGAAAGAATAGCCGAATTGGAAAGCCGTGGTATCGTTTATTTCCACAATATTCGTGACGCCCTGGATGGTTTTCAGGGTGCCGGCAACACCGCTTATTTCCGTGCCCATTTGAGCCATGGAATTGTCTTCCTCCGCGGCAACTTCGCCTTCTGCACCTTCAACGGCGGTGCTGTCGGTATCCATACCTTTGAACATTTCCATCATGCCTTTGACCTCGCTCATGTCAAGGTTCATTTTGTAGGAGCCGTTGCCTTTGTTGTTAAATGTTACTTCCTCAACAATGTGCAAACAACTGGTGAGACCAAGGCTGAAGATGGTCAGCAGCGTCAACAGGAGATTTTTGTAATTTTTCATGAAAAATAGAAAATTAAGAAAGGGTTGTGTAGCAGAAAATGGATTTAGCTTCGCAAAAGTACCGCAAGATAAAGCATGTTTTGATACGAATGTATCATCCAAACGTCACTCAAGCACAATTTCTGTTTCTGAGCGAACACCGTCTTTTTCCAGAATTAAAACATAAACACCTTTTTGAAGGTAATAGTTTCCCGTATCGGCCTTGTTGGGCTTTGGTGTTTTGTCTTTTTCCTTTGCAGCAGCTTCAAGACTTTTTTCATACTTTTTCAGAACGTCTTCTCGTACATCCAGGTTGTAAACAAAGGTATTCAACCCAGCCTTGGCTTCCATGGCGCCGCTTTGAAGCTCCAAACCGTCTTTGGTACTCACGGTCCAACGTACTTTCCCGGCTGTTTGGCTGTAATAAACCACAGGCATTTCCGGCGCTTTCAATTCCTGCCAGGGTTGTTTCATACCCCAATTGCGCGACACCCGTCTTTTTGAAACTTCAAACACATGCACAGTTTTGGCCAATACCTCCGGGGTCAGTTCCTGAAGTTGAGCCACGCTGACTTTGTACATCGACCTGCCGTGGGTGCCCACAAGCAGATCGGATGCGCTGGCCTGTACCACCAGATCATGTACGGGTACGGCCGGAAAATCCTTCGCCAACCCCTCGAAATGCTCCCCGCGATCGATGGATACGTACATGCCATGGTCGGTGCCCAAATACACGATGTCGGGGTTTTTCGGGTCTTCGCGCACCACATTTACCGGTTCGGCAGGCAGGTCGGCGCCCAAACGCGTCCAGTTTAAACCATGGTCGTCGGAGCGGTACACAAAAGCTTCGAAATTGTCGTTTCGGTAGCCGTTCAGACTTACGTATACGCGGCCTTTTTCGTGGGCTGATGCCTGCACGCGCGATACCCACAAGCCTTGGGGCAGACCCAGGCTTATGCTTCTCCATGTTTCTCCTCCGTCGCGGCTTACGAATACCTGTCCGTCGTCGGAACCGGTGTACAGCAGTCCGAATTTCAGCGGACTTTCGTGAATGGAGGTCAGGGTACCGAATGGCACATTGCCTTTGCGTCCGCCGGCGGTGAGGTCGGCCGAAATGGCTTCCCAGTTGCTTCCTTTGTCCATGGAACGGTAAAGCCGGTTGGCGCCGAGGTACAAAATATCCGGGTTGTGTTTGCTCAGGTGGATGGGTGTTTGCCAGTTGTAACGCAGGGGCCTTTCGCCAAGGTCGTGTTTGGGTCCTATTTTGCGCATGTCGCCGGTGGTACGGTTCACGCGGAAATAGTTGCCGAACTGGAAACCGGTGTACACGGTGTTGTTGTCGCGCGGATCGATGGCGATTTGCATGCCGTCGCCGCCGAGCAGCATTTTGTAAGGGTAATTGCCGGACTGGTGCCATTCCACCGACGGTTTGTAGTTGGATGGTCCTACCCACACGCCGTTGTCCTGTGCGCCGCCGTACACGTTGTAAGGGTCGGCCTCGTCGGCAGCGATGGCGTAAAACTGTCCGACAGGAGGTTGGTTGCACAAAATCCAGGAAGCCCCGTTGTCCCAGCTTATGTTCAAACCGCCGTCGTTGCCGTTGATGAGGTGGCCGGGTTTGTTGGGGTTGAGCCACAGGGCATGGTGGTCCACATGCACGTTTTCGCCGTTGATGCTGATCCAGTTTTTGCCGCCGTCTTCGCTGCGCACGATGAGAAAGCCGAGCAGGTAAACGTTGTCGGCGTTGTTGAGATCACAGCGCAGGTTGGAGAAATAATACCCGTAGGTGAAGTTGATGCGTTCGAGTGGTTCATCATGTGTTTTTAACCAGGAATCGCCACCATTGTCGCTGCGGTAAACTTCCGCACCGGTAAAATCGGTTTCGAAAAGACTTGTGTTGGCGTCTTCGAGGTAATCCACCAGCGTGAGGGGTGTGATGGTTTTTTTGGAAACAAGGTCCTTGACTTTTTTGGTGTTGTATTTTTCCGGAAAACCGTTGTCTTTCAAAAAATCGGCGAGTTTGTCGTTGTCCAATTGGGCAAACTGCTCCATGGTCATGTCGCGCAGCTGGGTTTTGGATAACGCATCGGTGGTTTCTGCTTTTGGCGGTTTGGGATTTTGATTGTCGATGCTGGCGTACAAAACAGTTTTACCGTTGATACGGCCTGCGGCAAGTCCGATTCGCCCGATGTTGGGCCCTGTTGGGAAACCTCCAGAAATCCGGTTCCAGGTAATGCCGCTGTCGGAACTTTTCCAGATGCCTGAACCTTCGCCTGCGCCGGTGAAGTTCCAGGCCGAACGTTCGCGTTCCCAGGTTGCGGCGTAAAGGGTATTCGGATCGTTGGGGTCCATCACAAGGTCGACAGCGCCGGCGTTGTCCTTTACAAACAACGTGTGTTGCCAGGTTTTGCCGCCGTCGGTACTTTTAAAAATGCCGCGCTCGGGATTGGTGGAGTAGAGGTGCCCCAAAACGGCAACCCAAAGCACGTCGGGGTTGTCGGGATGCAGTACCACTCGGCCGATGTGGTGGCTTTCACCGAGGCCGCGGTATTCCCAGCTTTTGCCGCCGTCGGCGCTGCGGTACATGCCTGTTCCGGCATACGACGAGCGGCTGCTGTTGGCTTCTCCGGTGCCTACCCACAGGATGTTGCGTTGCCAGTCTACGGCAATGTCGCCAATGGTCATACAGGCTTCATGGTCGAACACTGGCTCGAAGGTGGTTCCATTGCTTTTGGTAAACCACAAGCCGCCGGAGGCGTAGGCCACATAAAAACGTGTGGGATCTGAGGGATCGGCTTCTACGTCGGTGACACGGCAGGAAAAAACCGATGGACCCATACTGGTGGCATCAAGGTTGGAAAACGGTGTGTTTTCGGTGATTTTTTTGCGTTGTTCAAAACCCTGCAATCGGGTTTCGGCAGGGGTTTGGCCATAAGATTTGAAAATGAGCAGCAGTAAAAAGAGGAATAAAAAACGCATAACATGATGGTTTAAAGATTGTCGGGAAGTTTCATCCAATTTTCCAGGATGTCGCGGATGCTGCCGTAAAGCACCGGTGAGGAAGCCAGCCATGCTTCGGGTTCTACCCATTCGATGAGGCTGATGTCTTCTTCGGTTTGGGG
>JBBSDH010000261.1:0-5747 GCA_038249605.1 Chitinophagales bacterium
CGGAATGCGGAATGCGGAATGCGGAATGCGGAATGCGGAATGCGGAATGCGGAATGCGGAATGCGGAATGCGGAATTTCGAAACCTTGCGCATGTTTTAGGTTATGCAGTGGTATTTTATATAATATATCTTAGCCGAAATGGTAGTTGAAGGTGAGGAAGCGCAGGTAATTCATAAACATGCTGAATCGATGGGTTTGAATGCGGGAAGCGAATTGCGCTGTGGATCCGGAATTTTCAACGACGAAAAAAGTTTGCGATACATAAGCATAGGCTGCAAAAAATGCCGTTTCTGCCGATGCACTAAAGCGTTCGGTGAATCGGTATTTGACGCCAAAAAATGGAACGACATTTAGTCCCAAGCCGTGTGATTCATTTAGATTGGAAATACTGATAAAGTTGGTGACCGTGTAAGGTCCGGATTGAACCTCTCGAATAAGGTATCCGGTTTGTGAATACGAGTATGACGGTCCAAAATCAAGTCCGTAATAGAGGTTGAATTTTCCATAAAAATGCACTTTTTCCATTCCTGCAAAGGCATTTAAATTCAAATAATCGTATTAATTGCTGGAAACAGTCGCAAAGGGAAACGTGTCAAGATCGGTTACACGGTCTTGACCGCTTAATCCAGCAGATGCATACCATTGAATCCTGTAATTTATTGCGGAACTCACAGGAACAAACTTGCCACGATCGTTGCGTATTTTTAAAATCAAAGAAGTTCCCAAGTAGTTGGTGAATATCCCTTGCATATCAATTCCAATCTCGTACTTATACTTTCGATTGTTGAATTTAAGGGAATCGTTTTGTTGAGCCGTTGCTGCCAGAGGGAGGAGAAAAAAAAGGCAAACGCAAATGCAGTTTGCTGTGGCAGGCAAGTGTAGATTGTTTTTCATGTGGTTTGTTTTTCCTGCAATTTAAACCACCTGACAATGTTTAGCTTATGATTAACTTATGTTTAATAATTAATGTGTAATGTGTTAATTTAATTAACAAAAAAGGCAGGTATGGTCGGAGGGAGGATTCCGGTTACTTTTTGTCGGGTTGATTGAAGTTTCAAAATAAAGCGCAAGTATTGGGGTTTGGAGTTGGGAATTATACCAGCTTCAAGCATCAGAAGGCCAGAATGGAGAGGCGTTTATTAAACCTTTTATAGGTTTGGTAAACGTTGCCAGGCTTACATGGTAGCTCAACTCCCGATGTTGTCGGGTGAAAGCCCGAACTCCATGGAGCGTTCGCTTTTTGCCCGAATCGGCATTTCCACAAAAAAGTCCGTGCCTTCGTTGTCGCGGGTTTCGAAACGGATGGTGCCGTCGAGGGCCTCGATGATTTTTTTGCAAATGGCGAGGCCGAGGCCGCTGCCGGAGGTTTTGGTGGTGAAGTTGGGCTCGAACACCCGATCGCGGATTTCCGGAGGAATGCCTCCCCCGTTGTCGCTGATTTTAACCACGGCCGTGTCGCCCTGTTGGTAAAGGTTGACTTTGATGTGCCCTTCCCTGTCCGAAGGAATGGCTTGAATCGCGTTGATGATGAGGTTGTTGAAAACGCGGATCAGGTGGTTTTTATCGGCTTTGATGTTGAGGCGCTCGTCGGGTATGTTGAGCGAAAGTTTTACGTTTTTCTGCTCGCTGAAGAGGTCGTACACGCTTTCCACCACGTCGTTGATGATCATGTCGGACTTCTGCTGGATGTCGAGGTTGGCGAACATGGAAAACTCCGAAGCGATTTGCGCCAGCGAATCAATTTGTTCGATGAGGCGGGTGATGGCTTTTTTGAGGTATGCGGCAGCTTGCTCGGGATTGCCCGACAAACGCTCGAGCTGCTGCATCGACAATTTCATCGTCGTGAGCGGATTTTTGATGTCGTGCGCAATTTGCCTTGCCATTTCCCTCCAGGCGCCTTCACGTTCGAGGCGAATGAGTTTGGTCTTGGAGTCTTCCAGCTTGTCCACCATCGTATTGTACTCATTGATGAGCTCACTGAGTTCATCCTCGGAATCGCCGGCGTAATCCAGCGGCTGGTTTTGATCCTCAAAACGAAGCTGCTGGATGCGTTCGGAAATGAGGTTGATGGGTTTGATAATGGATCGTGCGAGCAGGTAGGTAACCGTGTAAGCGATGAGCAGCAGGAACATGTACAAACTGGCCAGGATGCCGATGAAGTCGGAAACTTCCGGACCGATTTTTCGTTCGGCGAGCAGGTAGGGCACTCCGATGTAGCCCAGAATGTCGTTCTGGTTGTTGCGCAACGCATAGTACCGACTCGAATAGGTGTAGCCTGCTACGGTTTCCGTTACGTCGGCTTCGGACTGCCTTTGCTGGCGCATGGCGCCTTCCACGTATGCGGGCATGCGTGAAGGCAAAACGCCCACTTGTTGCAGGGCTGGTTGGGTGGTGTACAAAAGGTCGCCTGAGGGCGTGTAGAGGTTTACATCCATCGACAGGCTGTTCGACAAAGGCGCCAGGGTACGCGGCAGTTCGCGCAGGAGGCTGTCTGACCCGGCCGGCAAGTCGCCCACTTGTCCGCGCAGGTGGTTGAGCACAGCTTCGGCGCGGTATTCGAGGTTACCGCGTTCCTTTTCCGTGGCGGCTTTGGTGAAATGCTGGTACGTGATGTAGCCTATCACGATGAAACCGGCGCCTATGAGCATGATGTTGTAGTACTGGATGCGTTTGGCCAGCGAGCCTTTGGTCGTCAGGTAAAATCGGAAACTATCGGGTAAAAAACGCAATACTGTGTTGAACAGCGCCAACAGGAACAGCAACAGGGAAGACAAGGTGAACAGGATGGCCACCAGGTAAACCTGTTTGAATTTGCCGCCAGCGGCCCGGCCTACAGCGCTGCGCGTTTGTTCGTCGGCGTTGCGGTAAACGGCTTCAACACGGTCGGCCGTGCGCAATTCGCGGATCTCACCGGCATTCAGGGCGAGGTTGAGGGCAGCAGTACTTCCCGGACCTTTTTCCACGATGCGTTTACCGTCCTTCCATACCGAAAAATCGTACCGTTGCAAATCATCGAGCCCCTCGTAAGGCAAGTTGTAAAACAGTTCGGAATACACCCGCGTGGTGGACGGGTATTCGCGATCGAAAAAGCAGAACAGATCGGCTGTGTGGGCAGGATCAAGCATCCGGTCAACCGGCAAACGCACGATGTAGCGCAGTTTGCCTTCTTCGCTGGTGCGGTAACGCACGGCCTCGGTTCCATTGAGGGCCCGCGCCTGTTCCCAGTTCTGTTTGATGAGGAATTCTGTGCTGCGGCTCTGACCGATGATGAGCGCCTGCCCGTCTTTGTCGAGTGCATACATTCGCAGGCGAAAATGCTGGAAAAGCATTTTATCGGCATAAACACGGCGGTTCACGTGGGCTTCGAGGGGTTCTGCATCCGGACGGAAGGGCCATGGTTTGAGCAGCATGGCCAGGCTTGTATCGTTTTTCAGAACGGTCGCCAGCTCACGCAGCGCAGGCTCAACAGAAAGGGTATCCCGTTCATCGGCCAATTCGATGGCGAGGGAAGAACGGGTGTTGCGGTCTTTGTCGCTGTTGAAGCGAAACAAAAGTAAGGCTGTAAAAAAGGAAAACAACAAAAGCCAGCAGGCCACCCATCCGAAACCCGGATCATCGCCCCAGTCTATGAAAAAATCAAAAACGACGAGGTACAAAAGCCCAAACGCCACCAAGTACAGGGCATTGACCTGCCACACCGGAAAAACCGTCGCCATGATGTACAGTGCTGCGGCTGCGGGCAGCATGGCGGTCACCCGTTGGATTTGAGAAAGTTCAAAGGCCTTAATCGTTTGCAACAGTCGGTGGCTGAAAAGAAACAGGGCAGCTATCCAAAGGATGATGCCCGTAAGGGTCATCAGGCCGTTTAGTTTAAGGTTGAACAGGTTTTCAAAATCAAAGGTCACACCGGAATGCCACACCAGTCCTCCAAGCAAATCGACCGAATACCAAATACCGGCGAGGATGGCGGTGTAATACACGGCGGCTACGCCCAAACGCAAGGATTGGGAGGCTTTTTGAAGTCCAGCAGGTTGCAGGCTTTGATGGAAAAACAGCACAGTCCAAAGCAGCAGCAGCAGATGCAGCAGCCAATCCCCCAGATTATCGGCACCCAATATGGCGCCGTTTTCAAACCGGGTAGAAAACAGGGGAAGATGTCCGAACTGGCCATCGGTGAAGTGCGTGAACTGGTTTGCCAGCATCATGCCACCCGAACACACCAGCAAAAACAAAGCGCCTGCCCAGCCGGAGAACCGCTCGCTGAAGTACACGGCTACCCGCTGAAGAAAAACAAGAAACAGCAGGAAAGCGAGTCCGACAAAAACCAATTTAATGGCCTGTGCGAGGGATGATTCCACCGGGCCGTCGGCCGTGAGGTAGCCCAGCGGTTGACCACCGTAAACGATGGGCATGCCTGCCTGGTCGGAAAGTGAAACACTTACGTTGTCAGGAATTCCTTTGTTTGCCGGAAACCGGTACATTTTATTGTCCAAGCCCGTAAAACGTGCGTATTGAACTGGAATAAGTATGGTGATGAGGGTGGAATCGCGGTAAGGCAAGCTGTTGGCGGCGTAGGTAGCCGTGGGTAGCACAATCAACTTTCGGTTGTTGGCGGGCGGCAACAGGTTGTTGTCGGGCGGCACCACCTGATTGTTGGAAGCAAAAAGCAATTTATTGCCACGCATCAACAACAGGGTGTGGTTGGCTGTAGCCTGGTTTTTCAGGGCTTCCAGCCAGGCCTTGGATGCTATGGGCGGATTGCCTGCAGCCATGGATTCGAGCTCGGCTTTGTGCGTATTGGCCCATGCGATGGCCGAGGCGTCCTCGTCCGACAGGTTCGCAGAAATTTCGGTAGCATACTGTTGCAGCAGCGCCGTACCTTTGTACCATTGGTCGGTATTGAAGGCAACAGCCAGCAGCAGAATTTCGGCCACCAAAAAGAGGAGCAGGCGTTTGATCATACAATGGATATCCGGCGCTTGTACCAAAGCAAAAGCTACCGGCGTCAACGGTTGAAGGGAAGTACGTTTCTAAAAACGTACAAATGTATCAGAACATTCGATATACCAATACCGTGCCGGAAGTATTCAGTAAAAAATTTGTTGAAAGAAACAACTACAGACCGCTCTGCCGCCTCGATACCGTGTGTATTGGGGAGGAAAGTCCGGACAACACAGGGCGCCGCGCCACCTAACGGGTGGGGTTCCGGGGTAACCCGGGGCACAGAAAGTGTCACAGAAAATTACCGCCACGACATTCGTGTCGGGGTAAGGGTGAAAACGTGTGGTAAGAGCGCACGACGCTGCCTGGCAACAGGTGGCGGGGATAAACCTCGCGGGTTGAAATGCCACATACACCTTGCATCGTTTCTTAGGGAACGGGGTACGTGCCCACGTACGTAGCGGTCTTCGGACGGCGAGGCAGGGGGGGTAGGCAGCGCAGAGTCCACCGGCGACGGATGGGCCCAGATAAATGGCAGAGACCAAAGGGGTAAAAGCCCGAGGTACAGAATCCGGCTTACAGGTCTGTGGTTGTTTTTTTCTTTTCGTTTTTAGGTTCAATACAAAAAAGCCCCCATTGCGAGTTGCAATGGAGGCTAGATGTATTGAGTTGGCGCCGACTTACTCTCCCGGGGCATCTACCCCAGTACCATCAGCGCTGGCAGGCTTAACTTCTCTGTTCGGAATGGGAAGAGGTGGGACCCCGCCGCTATAGGCACCAACATGTCTTTAGCTTAACGATTTAA
>JBBSDH010000262.1:0-5739 GCA_038249605.1 Chitinophagales bacterium
GGGGTGTGCGGACGTCATGGCCCCGAAAATTTCGACACGTTTGATCGAGTCGATGCCGAGATCGGCCTCCATGTCCATACCCAGTTCCAGCATTTCGGATGGGTAACCGGTTTTTTCGGCGATGACGGCAAGCAACGTTTTTTCAATCATGGACGAATCCACGCCTGATGGGACAACAGGTGCCGGGGCAATCGGCGGAGCTACAGCCACTGCGGGTGCGGGTGCGGCGGGTTGTGATGGTGTAGCAACCGTGGCGCCTGCTTTGCCTGCAATGTATTGCACGATTTGGTTCAGGGTGCGCAGTTCTGCGAGTTCCTGCGGATTGATGCCCTGAATTTCCGGGTGTGCAGCCGTCATGGCGCCAAAGATTTCGACACGTTTGATCGAGTCGATGCCGAGGTCGGCCTCCATGTCCATACCCAGTTCCAGCATTTCGGACGGGTAACCGGTTTTTTCGGCAATGACGGCAAGCAGTGTTTTTTCAATCATGGACGCATGTACGCCCGATGGTGCCGGTGCTGCGGGTGGTTCAGCCACAGCAATGGTTTTGGTGGTTATGCCATTGGTGTAGCTTCCGTTGCCGTTGCCGTTGGGTAAGGGCAGCGGCATGGGTGACGGGGCTGGAGCAACTGCCGCTTGTACAGATTGCGTAGAGGAGGCAACCGGGCGGGACAATTTTTCCAGCAGGGTTGCTATTTGGCTTTGTTGCTCGTTCAGGCGCGATAGTTCAGCCTGTATTTTTTGCAAAATTTCTAATTCCTGTTGAGACATGGGTTGATCTATTGCTTCCTGTGCCGGCTGTGGTGGAACGGGTACGGAGGAAGGTGATGACAATGATTTTTTTGATTGAGCCAGTGCGCTGTTGTGCAACTGGGACTGCTCGTATTTTTGTTTGGTGGCATCCGAAACAAAATTGTATCCACTGATGCGCACGTTCAATCCTTTTACAGCAGGCTTTTCGCGTTCCGGAAGCGCAAAACGGTCGAAATCCTGTATTTGAATACCTAAAACCGTGAGTTGTACGATTGCTTCCCGGAGTTGCTTATCGCTGTCTTTTTGCGGATTGGGGTTGAGCGCGATGGCGGTATGGGGTTTGTCTTTCAGTATCTCTCTGACGAGGTTGGTAAGAATGTTTCGCGGACCAAATTCGACAAAAACACGGCCACCGGCTGCGTAGATGTTTTCAATTTTGTCCTTAAACATCACCGGCTTCAGCATGTGATCCGTTAGCGTCGCCTTCATTTCTACTATGCCAGCGGGATAAGCAATACCGGTGGTGTTGGAGAACACCCTTTTGGATGTCGTATTAAAATTGGCCGATTCAATGGCTGCTGCGAAAGGCTGGTGCGCATGGGCAACAAAAGGTGTGTGGAAAGCGGCTGAAACGGGCAAAATGGAGGCGATAAAGCCATCCATCTTCAATTGTTCCTGCAACTTAAGGAGGCTTTCGGTAGCGCCGCCCAGAATGACCTGGGTGCCGGAGTTGATGTTGGCCACCTGAACGTCGGGGTAAGCTGCGACTTTGTTTTGGATGGCTTGGAAGTCTGTTTTAACTGCAAGCATGGTACCTGTATCACCTTCGCCCTGCATGGCCATCGCTTCGCCCCTGGCTTTGGAAAGGGCGTAAAACGTGGCGTTGTCGAGTACGCCTGCTCCCCAAAGGGCTGTCAATTCACCGTAGCTGTGCCCGGCATAAAATTCGGCGGCAAAACCTGCTTCTGCCAGCAGACGGTACATGCCGGCGCTGATGGCGCCGATGGCCGGCTGGGCAAATTGGGTGCTGGTGAGTTGTTGTTGCTGCGCCTTGCGGTCTTCGTCGTTGAACACCGGGATGGGGTACACCACATCGGTGAGCGGCTGTTGTCCACGCGATTCGAACACTTGGTTCACCTGCCTGAACGATTCGCGGATGGCCGGGTAGGCGCAAGACAGTTCGCGGCCCATGTTCACGTATTGCGAACCTTGTCCAGCGAAAAGTGCCACCACTTTTTGGTCCTGGTTCATGGCCGACTGCCGGAACCAGATCCCAGAAATGGGATGTTCCCATTCGGGCTGACTTGCTTTTTCAGCCAGCATTTTGATGCAAAGCTCCAGTTTTTGTCGGGCTTCTTCAACCGAGGAAGCGACAAAGCCCAGGCGAGGGTGCATGGGTGGAATGTGGCTTTTGGCCGATTGACGGGCCAGATTGCGCAAATGGAAGGCTCCGGCTTCTTCCTTCAAACGCGTGAGATGCTCTTGGCACTGCTGCGACAAAGCTTCCGGCGTTGCATCGTACAGCAACACCACATGGTGCAGGTTGAATTGCCGGTAAGCCATGTTGTGTTCTTCCTGTACCTCTTCCATGGCGACGTGCAGGTTGACGCCTCCGAAACCGAAGGCACTCACTCCGGCTCGACGCGGTGTGTGGGCAGTTTTGCGGAACCAGGGCCGGGTTTCGGAATTCACGTACAGGGGTGAATCGGCCAGGTGCAAAGCTTCGTTGGGTTGTGTGACATTGATGGTTCCGGGAAGGATTTTGTGGTGGAGGGCCAGGGCTGTTTTGATCAGTCCTGCGATGCCTGCTGCTGCTTTGGTGTGGCCGATTTGTGATTTGACGCTGCCCAGGGCGATGTGGTGGAGGCGTGGATTGGTTTTTCCAAAAACACCTTTCATCGATTCGGCTTCCGACGGGTCGCCTGCACCGGTACCGGTACCGTGCGCTTCGATGAGTCCGACGGTGGACGGGTCGATCGCGGCTTCGTCGTAGGCGCGCTGCATGGCCAGTGCTTGTCCGTGCGGGCGCGGGGCATAGATGCTTTTGTAACGGCCGTCGCTGGAACCGCCGATGCCTTTGATGACCGCGTAGATGCGGTCGCCGTCGCGTTGGGCGTCGGCGAGGCGTTTGCAAACAATCATGCCCACGCCTTCGCCGATGAGCATGCCGTCGGATTCATGGTCGAAGGGGCGTATGCTGCCTTTGCGGGAGAAGGCGGGTGTTTTGCTGAAGCTCATGTACATGAACGGCGAGTTGTCGGTATCCACACCGCCGGTGATCACCATATCGCAGTTGCCCTCGATGAGTTCGCTGATGGCCATTTTGGTAGCGCTGAGCGAGGCGGCGCAAGCGGCATCCACCACACTGTTGAGGCCGCCCAGGTCGAAACGGTTGGCGATGCGACCGGCGATGACGTTGCCCAGCAGGCCAGGGAAGGTGTTTTCCGTCCAGGGAATGTATGCTGCTTTGATTTGTTCGATGATGGCTTCGATCTGATCCTCCGGCAGTCCTTGTGTTTCCAGTGCTTTGCGCCAGATGGGATATTGCAGGCGTGCGATGAGCGGCGTGATCATTTTCTGACCACCTCCTACACCGAGGATACAGCCTGTACGTTCCCGTAGGGCAGCGTTGAAGCGCTCCGAGCCGGGGGCATAGCCGGCATCGAGGAGGGCATCGCGCGCGACCGCGAGGCCGAGCAGTTGGGATGCGTCGGTGGATTCGAGGAGGTTGGGGGGCAGTCCAAATTCCATCGGGTTAAAATCGATGTCGGGCAGAAAGCCGCCTACTTTGCAATAGGTTTTATCGGGCGCGAAGGGATCTGCGTCAAAGTAATCGTCGGCGTTCCAACGTGTGGCAGGCACTTCGCGGATACAATCGATTCCCTGAACGATGTTTTCCCAGTATTGCTCCAGATTTTCAGAGTCGGCAAAAATAGAGGCCATACCGACTATGGCAACAGGATTTTGTCGGAGAAGTGGCGTGAACTCGGTCATAGCTGTATTTTTCGCCCCGGATTAGGGGGTGAGGAGAGTCGTTGTTTTTGAAAAACTCCGCTAAGTTCGGGATATCGTAGCTAAAGTATGATCGTTGTAAGCACTTAATTTACAGACAGGTCTGTTTGCACCCTTGTTTGGCGAACATTCGCTGATTATTGCGGAAAACGAAGTTCAAATTGCTAACCAATGGAGACAAACCACCATGACAGACATGATGGAAAATACTTTCCAAGAAACACTTTTTAGGGTGATTTTGTTGAGTGATTTTTCTGGGAAAATAGGTTGTATGGAAGGTTATAAAAATTTGAGGAGAGATGTAACCTACCTTTGTGGCCGGCCACCCATGAGATGGCTCCAAACAATAACGCATGAAACCACCGAAGGTAAAGCCCAAGGCAAAGCGCAAACCCAAACGCGAGCACCCCAAAGAGAAGCTGGAACTGCACCCCAGCAACCGCCACCGTGAACGGTATGACTTCGGTTTGCTTATACAAAGCTGTCCGGAACTGGCGTCCTTTGTACGCCCCAATCCCTACGGCGACGATTCCATAGACTTTGCCAACGCTGAAGCCGTAAAATGGCTGAACACGGCACTACTCAAGCATTATTACGGCATCAAATTTTGGGATATCCCGGAGGGTTACCTGTGCCCGCCCATACCGGGCAGGGCAGATTACATCCACCACATAGCCACGTTGTTGGGCAACAGCAATTACGGAAAAATACCCACGGGTTCCAATATCCATGGTCTTGATGTGGGCATCGGCGCCAACTGCATTTACCCCATCATCGGGCACCAGGAATACGGCTGGGGGTTCGTTGGTGCCGACATCGATCCAGTGGCTGTCAAAGCGGCCAATGCCATCGTTGAATTCAATCCCGTACTGAAAGGTTCCGTCATCTGCCGGTTGCAGCCCAAGCCGATCGACATCTTTTTTGGCATCATCAAAAAAGACGAACTGTTCGATTTCACCATTTGTAATCCGCCTTTTTTTGCGTCTTTGCAAGAAGCACAGACCGAAACGTTGCGCAAATGGAGCAATCTGAAACAGGAAAAAGTGGCAACGCCCACACAAAATTTCGGCGGTCAAAACGGGGAGATTTGGTGCGAAGGCGGGGAGGCCAAATTCATCCAAAGGCTCGTACGACAAAGCCGTCAATTCACCTCTTCCGTGTATTGGTACACCACCCTTGTTTCCAAAAAATTTCACCTGAAGGGTGTGTACGAAGAATTGAAAAAAGCGCAGGCTACGGAGGTTGTCACCATTCCCATGGGACAGGGCAGCAAAACCAGCCGCATCGTGGCCTGGACGTTTTTGACGAAAGAAGAGCAGAAAGTTTGGAAAAATACGCGGTGGCAAACACCGAAAGAGGAAAAAGCACCGGAGATAACACCGAAGGAAGTCAAAGTGCCGGAAGCGCCACCAATGGTGGTTACGGCACCGACTAAAGAGGTTAAGAAACCGTTGGCGCCACCAATGGAGGTGAAGGCGACGGAAGTGCCAGCGAAGTTTATCAGGGCGCCAAAGGCTCCAGTCAAAGAAGTTAAGGAACCAACGGTTGTTGAGGAACCAAAGGCTGTAACGAAAGACGTCAAGGTACCAAAGGCCTCAACATTAGAGGTCAAAGAACCGAAGCCAATTAAGGAACCGAAGCCAGTCAAGGAACCTAAGCCAATCAAAGAACCGAAGCCAATCAAGGAACCTAAGCCAGTCAAGGAACCTAAGCCAATCAAAGAACCTAAGCCAGTCAAGGAACCTAAGCCAATCAAAGAACCGAAGGCTCCGATGAAAGAAATCAAAGAACCGAAGGCTCCGACAAAAGTGGTCAAGGAACCGAAAGTCTCTTCGAAGAAGGTTAAAACACCCAAACAGGACAAGCCATCGGAATAGGGTTGTTGTTAAAAAATGCCGCCAACATGTTAACGGCCTCGGAGAGGCCCAACGTTTGTAGCGCCAACGAAGAAGGTTAAAACACCCAAACAGGACA
>JBBSDH010000263.1:0-5719 GCA_038249605.1 Chitinophagales bacterium
TCATTTTACAAACCCCCGACCGCGCCATAGTGCTGCCGCTGAGTAAACTTACCAGCGAAAAGGTTGAGATTTTTTACCCCGACGGGCAGGACGACCAACTGCTTGAACCGGGTAGATGATTCCTTTGTTTCTTTCCATTATTTTATAAAACAAACCATTTTTTTTTCCCGTATGAGAACAACAATCCTCTTATTCGTGGCAATCCTTTTTGCCTTGCCCTCTTATGCACAAGCTCCTGAAGCCAATGAAGACCGCCTTAAAGAAATCGCCAAAGCCGCAGCCAAAGATTCCATGGGATGGAATTACAGCGCCGGTGTCGGTCTCGATCTTGGCGGTGTCAGCATCATCAATCCACGCGTGGGCGGCGGTGTAGGCCGCCTCGGTCTAGGCGGCATCATCACCATGATGGCCAACCACAAAGCCGAAAAATCATTTTGGAACAACCAGCTTGCCATCCTGCTCGGCGTCCAGAAACTCGGTCGTACCTCCATCAATCAACCCGAAGGTTTTCAAAAAAGCAACGACGTTTTGCGCCTCAATTCCACCTACGGCCATAAATTCAAAGGCAGCGAAAAATGGTATTTCGGCGCCGACCTCATGGTGCAAACACAGTCCCTCGAAACCTACCTGAGCAACTACCTGACGGCCGTTGACACCGCGGATTTCATCGTTTCCAATTTCGCTTCCCCTGTCCTCGTGCAGCTCTCACCGGGCATCACCTACAAACCCAACAACAAACTCAGTTTCCAGTACTCGCCTGTGGCTTTGCGTTGGATTTATGTGGCAAACGACAACATTGCTCGCCTTGATGTGCACGGCAACGACGTTGAATTTGACGACATGGGCAACATCACCTCCTTCAGCAACAGTTTCCTCGGTTTGGGTTCGGAATTTGTAGGCCGCTACGACGACAAATACTACCAGGACAAAATCAGCCTTTCCAGCCAACTCCGCTTGTTTTCCAACTACCTCGACCACCCGGAAAACATCGACGTTTTGTTCACCAACAAACTCAGCCTGTACATTTGGAAAGGCCTTTCACTCGACCTGATCGGTGAAGTCTTTTACGACCAGGATGTAAAAATGGTGATCGACGAAAACGACAACAAGGTGTTCGGCGACCCAGGCGACCGTGTGGCCCCCGCCACCCAACTCACCGGTGCATTTTTGTTGAAATACAGCAAAACCTTCTGATCATGCGGATTCTCATGGTTTGTCTCGGCAACATCTGCCGCAGTCCGCTCGCAGAAGGCATCCTTCGCCACAAAACACAGGCGCTGGGACTACCATGGACCATCGACAGCGCGGGAACGGGCCACTGGCACGCAGGCCAGTGGCCCGATCCCCGCTCCGTTGATACGGCACGCCAACGCGGCATCGACATCAGTGCACAACGCGCACGCCAGTTTCGCGCCGACGACTTTGAACGTTTCGACCACATTCTCGTGATGGACGGCCAGAACATGCGCGACGTGTCGCGCCTGGCCAACAGCGATGCCCAACGCAGCAAAACAAGCCTCATCCTCAACCACAGATACCCCGGCGAAAACCGCAATGTGCCCGACCCTTACTA
Organism: Chitinophagales bacterium; assembly: GCA_038249605.1. Classification (GTDB taxonomy): domain Bacteria; phylum Bacteroidota; class Bacteroidia; order Chitinophagales; family Saprospiraceae; genus M3007. Next base: position 1,574 of record JBBSDH010000263.1, read on the forward strand.
CGACGACAACGGTTTCAACGCAGTATTCGACATGCTCGATGAGGCCTGCGACGCTTTCATCCAGGAACACCACGCCTGATGCGCTATTTCCTCCTCCTTTCCTACCACGGCGGCGCCTACGCAGGCTGGCAGCGCCAGCTCAACGCATCCACCGTGCAGGAAACTTTGGAAAAAGCGCTCACCACACTGCTTCGTAGGCCCACCGAAATAACAGGCTGCGGCCGTACCGATACCGGTGTGCACGCGCGGAATTACGTAGCCCATTTTGATGGTCCTGACGAACCCATGCCCGCCACTTTCCTGCGCAGCTTCAACAGCATGTTGCCTTTCGACATCGCCGTGTACGAAGTACAGGCCATGCACCCGGAGGCACACGCTCGTTTCGATGCTGTTGAACGCAGCTACACCTACCGCATCAGCACGCGGAAAGACCCATTCACCCGCGACACCGCCTGGGCGGCTCCACGCGCAGGGGGACTCGACCTCAATGCCATGAAGGCTGTGGCCGATTTGTTGCCGCAATACAATGCCTTTGCGCCGTTTTGCAAAACCGGTTCCGATGCCAAACATTTCCGCTGCAAACTCACCGAAGCGTATTGGGAAACCGACCCGCAGAATCACCTGATCTTGTTTCACATCACCGCCAACCGTTTTCTGCGCGGTATGGTACGCCTCATCGTCGGCGCCTGCGTGCTGGCCGGACAGGGACAGGTCACACCGGAGCATGTGCGAGAGGCGCTCGAAGCACAAACGCCTCTCAAAGGCAGTTTGAGCGTGCCAGCACATGGATTGTTTTTTGAAGGGGCGAAGTATGGATCTGTTTAAATCTGCTTCAATTCGTAGCTTTGCCAACCATGCGAAAAATAGACGATCCGCTCAAAGACGCCATCTCGCGTTTGCCCATAAAGGAAAAGGATAAATTGCTTTTCCGCCTTGTGGCCAAGGATGAAAAACTGGTGCGCAGGCTTATTTTCGAACTGCTCGAAGGCGGCGAAACCCGCGATGAACGGGCAGACGAGCTGCGCACACTCATCACCAAACTTCTACCGGAGGAGGGCAACAAAGCACTCACGCCCGGATACTTGTTGCTCGACATAAGGCACTGGAACGCGCGCATTACCGAGCACCTTCAGGCCACCAAAGACAAGCCCGGGGAGGTGATTTTAACGTTTTATATGCTTGCCGAAGCCTTGAGAAGGCACGGTGCCATGATCCGCAAAAATCCCAACCGCCGCAGTGATACGCTGGCGCCTTATGTGGTGAAACGTACCTATGCGTTGTTGAAAAAGGCGGAAAAACTTCACGAGGACTACCACATCGAATACCGCAGGGATGCGCAGGAAGTGTTGGATTTCATCTGGAGCCAAGAATTGTTTGCAGCGTGGGGACGGGAAGTTGGGTTGAGGAAGGAGGTGTAGATATCTACACCGTAGGTGATGATTCATCAGATCCTTCGGCTGTCATTTTCCAATTCCCATTGTACGATGCCAAACCCGAAAACGAGCACGATGAGCCAAAAAGTTACGTTGAAGATACGTACAACGTCTATAAATGTACCTTTACCGGCATCAAACAAGTCAAGGACTAAAGTCTTCCACCCTTCAAGTTTTTCCAAACCATGCCAAAAATAACTACCCTCTGTACGTTCCTCTTGCTGTGTTTCACACTGCAGGCCCAAGAAAACCTCACCTACCAGAAACCTTCACCCGAAATTTTGGCCCTCGCCGACTACGAACGCGCGCCTTCGGTCATGATGGATTCGGACGCCGAATACATGCTTTTTACCTACCGTGCTACGTACAAAACACTCGACGACCTCAACGAAGAAGACATGCGTTTGGGCGGACTTCGAATCAACCCGGTGACCCACATTTCCAGCACCGTCACCTACATCAACAACCTGAAATTGCGCAAGGTGAAAGACGCGGCGGAAGTTCAGGTAAAAGGTCTACCCGCCAATCCACGCATCACCTTTGTCAGCTTTTCGCCCGACGAAACCAAAGTCGCCTTCACCAACACCACCACCACGGGTGTGGAACTTTGGGTGCTCGATTTGGCCACTGTAACAACCAAACGCCTTACCGAGGCTACCCTAAACGCCACCATGGGCAACCCTTACACCTGGTTCGACAAAGGCCAAACGTTGCTGGTACGCATGCTGCCGCAAAAAGCCCCCGAGCTGATCGATCCGAAAAAAACATTACCCACCGGTCCGGTAGCCTCCGTGAGCGACGGCAGCAAATCGCAGAACCGCACTTACCAGGACCTGCTGAAAAACCCCACCGACGAGCAAAATTTTGAATCGCTGGTGTCTTCCGAGTTGTACAAAGTTTCTATAGCCGGCAAAGCCGAAAAATTCAAACCTGCCGCCATGTATGCCGGCGAAAGCATGTCGCCCGACGGCAATTATGTGATGATTACCACCTTGAGCAAACCCTTTTCCTACATTGTACCGCTCGGCCGTTTTCCGCAAAAAAACATCGTGTACGATAAAAACGGGAAGGAAATTAAGTTGGTAAACGACGTGCCACTCACAGAAATCATGCCCAAAGGATTTTCCTCGGTGCGCAAAGGCAAACGCAGCATGGGCTGGCGCGCCGACAAAGCCGCCACGATCGCTTACGTTGTGGCGCTCGACGAAGGCGACCAGGCCAACAAGGTGGAATTTCGCGACGAACTTTTCCTCTGGGAAGCCCCTTTCAACGGCCAGCCCGTATCCATCATGAAAACGCTGCAACGTTACGGCGGCGTTTCTTGGGGCAACGATACCATTGCCATGGTTTCCGATAGTTGGTACGATACCCGCAACGAAAAAGGCTACCTCATCAATCCGTCGAAACCCAGCGCCCAGCCCCGCATCGTTTCCGACCGCAACTACCAAGACATCTACTCCGACCCGGGCAGCATCGAAACGACGAAAAACCAGTACGGCCGCTATGTGATGATGATCGAAAACAACCAGGCTTACCTCATGGGCGAAGGCCATACACCCGAAGGCCAGTTCCCATTCATTGACGGCATAGACCTCGGCACATTGAAAAAAACACGCCTGTACCAATCGGCCTCCACCGATAAAATGGAAAATCTCATTTCCATCCTCGACGCCAAAAAAGGCGAAGTTTTGGTGATGATGCAATCGAAAAACGAGTTTCCCAACTACTACCTGCGCAACCTGAAGGCCCGAATGGCGCCCGTTCAACTCACCAACTTTAAAAACCCTTTCGAGAGCATCGTCAATGTTGAAAAAGAGGTGATCAAGTACAAACGCAAGGATGGGCTTGAACTCTCCGGCACGCTGTATCTGCCTGCGGGCTACGACAAAACCAAAAAGGAAAAATTGCCCCTGCTCATCTGGGCTTACCCCGAAGAATTTAAGGACAAAAACAGCGCCGGCCAAAACGCCAAAAACTCCAACGAATTCACGTTCCCGTACTACGGTTCGTTTGTGTATTGGGTGACCAAAGGTTACGTGGTGCTCGACGACGCTTCCTTCCCCATTGTAGGCGAAGGCACTACCGAGCCCAACGACAACTTCATCGAACAACTCGTGGACAACGCCGAAGCAGCCATAAACGCCGTGGACGCCCTTGGTTACATAGACCGCAAAAAAGTGGCCGTCGGCGGACACTCCTACGGCGCTTTTATGACGGCCAACCTGCTCACGCACTCCAATCTGTTTGCCTGCGGCATCGCGCGCAGCGGCGCCTACAACCGCACGCTCACACCTTTCGGTTTCCAGGGCGAACAACGCAATTACTGGGACGTGCCGGGCGTGTACAACGGCATGTCGCCGTTTATGAACGCTGAAAAAATGAAAACGCCCATCCTGCTCATCCACGGTGAAGCCGACAACAATCCCGGCACCTTCACGCTGCAAACGGAGCGTTATTTTCAGGCACTCAAAGGCCTGGGCGCACCGGCTCGTATGGTTATTTTACCGAAAGAAAGTCACGGCTACGCCGCCAAAGAAAACATCCTGCACCTGCTTTGGGAACAGGACCAGTTTTTGGAGAAATACCTAAAAGGGTCAACAGGGGAATAAAAAACACGAGAGGGGCTACACCTACCCTGCCGTACGGCAGGGTAGGTGTAGCCCCTCTCGTGTTTTTTATTCCCCTGTTGACCCTTTTAGGTATTTCTCCAAAA
>JBBSDH010000264.1:0-5647 GCA_038249605.1 Chitinophagales bacterium
AACGAGCCAGATGCGTTTCACCGAATTTTTTTGGTTGGAGAGGAAGGCGGCCATTTCGCTGCGGTCGCCGTGTGCGGAGAACGAGTCCATGATTTCGATGTTGGCCAGCACCTGCAGGTTATGGCCGAAGATGTTCAAGTGTTTATCTCCGGCCAACAGGTGTCCGCCGGGGGTATTTGGGGCACAATAGCCAACGATGAGGAAGGTGGCCTTGTGGTTTTCGATGTTGTGCAGGAGGTGGTGTTTGATGCGGCCAGCGTTCATCATGCCCGAACCCGCGATGATGATGCAAGGGCTGTTCATCTCGTTGAGTTGCCTGCTGCCGTCGGCCGAACGTATGTACGACAGACCTTTAAAACCGAAAGGATCGGGATCTTCAATCATGTATTCGTAGAGGTCTTCGTCGAAACACTCGGGGTGTGCGATGAACACCTCGGTGGCATTGATGGCGAGTGGACTGTCGATGAACACCGGAATTTTGGGCAAAAGGTCTTCGTTTTGGAGCTGGTCGAGCATGTACACCACTTCCTGAGTTCTTCCCACCGAAAAAGCGGGAATGAACAGTTTGCCTTTTTTTTCCACGCAGGTTTGTTGTAGGATGCGTAGCAGGCGGTCGCGTTCGTTGGGCGCCGATTCGTGGTCGCGGTCGCCGTAGGTGCTTTCGCAAATGAGGTAATCGACCTCGGGCATGGGCAGGGGGTCCTTCAGGATGGGCCTGTCCGGGCGACCCAGATCGCCCGTAAAGCCGAAACGTATCGTACGGCCTTCTTCCTTAATTTCGAGGGTAACGGTGGCGCTGCCGAGGATGTGTCCGGCATCGCGGAACAACACCCTCACATCGGGATGTATGTTGAACCAGTGTTCGTAGTTGAAACTGGCAAACAACGCCAATGTTTCGTGCACGTCTGGCACGGTATAGAGTGGTTGGACTTCTTCTTTTCTGTTGAATTTGGGTTTGTTGAGGTAGCGGGCGTCGCTTTCCTGGATTTTGGCGCTGTCGAGCAGCATGATGGTGCAAAGATCGCGTGTGGCGTGGGTGGCGTAAATGTTTCCTTTGAAACCTTGTGCCACTAGCCTGGGCAAGCGCCCGGAGTGGTCGATGTGGGCGTGGCTAAGCACCACACAATCGATATCGCTTGGGTTAAAAAGGAATTTTTCGTTGAAACCGGTCATCGGATTGCCGCCGCCGGATTGTCCGTCGTCGTCGCCACTGCCTTGGTATAGGCCACAGTCGAGCAGTATGCGGAAACCGTTGTTCAGGGTAATAAGGTGGCAGGACCCCGTTACTTCGCGGGCTGCTCCACAAAATTTGATTTTCATGGTGGGCTTGATGCTTTGTTTAGCACACAAGGTAAGTGAATAAAAAATGCGGAATGCAGAATGCGGAATGCAGAATAAAAAATTATCGGACGACTGAAATTTGCTTTACGCCCACATTACCTTTCACCGTTTTAATTTGCACCCAATACATGCCAGGTTTCAAGTCTGGCAAGCTCAGCTGTTGAGATGATTCGCCGTTAAGATTCATGGCAACCACCTGGCGGCCGTTTTGGTCGGTGATGGTGAGTTGTTGCGGAGCGTCTTTCGCATCGCTGCAGGTAATGCTGAACTCTCCTGAGCTTGGGTTGGGATTTACCTGAAAATCGAGGGTGACGGCCTGGGTGGTTTTGGCCAGGTGTTCGGCTTGTTCGGCATCCATCATGGCGCCGAGTTCGGAAAGGTTGCCAAGTTCGAGGTTTCCGGTAAAACAGATCAGCACAAATTCTTCGGCCGAACCAACCAGGAGCACCAAGCCGGTCACGGTGGATTCATCTGTTTTTGCCCAGATGCGCACGTTGTCTTCGCCGTTGCGCACGGTGAGCAGTTCATCAAAAACCGTGACTGGCACGGCTGCAAGTGCTTCGCGGTAAAGGGCTTTAGCGTTGTTGATGCTATCGGCCACTAAAATGCTCAGGCTGCCGATGTTTTTAACCACGTTTTGAAGCTTTTGCCAATCTTTCTCAGCCACTTCGGTTTCGGATGCCACCTCCATGAGGTCTTTGCTCAGGTAAGCGTACGTGAAAGTTTTATCGTTTTTGTATTTATCGACAAAACGGTGAAGCGATTCCTGCTGGGCTTGTGTAGAGCCGGCGAAAAGGAAAAGTGAAACGAGGAAAAGGATGGATGTTTTCATAGCTGTAAGTAAATGGTTGTCCAAGGTTTAGTTGGGAAACGTTGTTGTTTTCAAAACACGATTGAGGACGGGTGAGAGGTTACAAATGTTACGGATGTTGACGTACTTTGCCATAAATTCCGACATGTTTACCCAAACAGCCCACCAACACCTCGAATCTGTCCTGCAAAGTCGCTTAACCAGGCTGCCTGGTGGACTCGCAGGGCACAGCGTTAGGTTCGAAACGGAAGACGGCCGCCAACTTTTTGTAAAATACAGCAACTTGCCCGGCGCCTCCGACCGATTCCGCTGCGAACAGCTCGGTCTCGCGCTTGTAGGCGCATCGCGCGTTGTGCAAACACCCAAAGTGTATGCGCACGGCCAGGCGTCGGACCTCACGGCCTTCATCGCCATGGCTTTCATTCAGCCAAGCCGTCCAAACCGGCTTTTTTGGGAAAAATTGGGCGCGACACTCGCTTCGTTGCACGGCACCACGGCGGCGCAGTTCGGATTTTCACACCACAACTACATCGGCGCTTTGCCCCAAACGAACCGACGTCACGATACCTGGTCCGATTTTTTTGCCGAGGAACGCCTGCTCCCACAAACCATCTTGGCCATGGAGTCCGGTTTGCTCACCGACGAAGACGTGCGGCGCGTGGAGTACCTGTGCCGGCAATTGCCGCACTTGTGCCCCGAAGAGCCGCCCGCACTCATTCATGGCGATTTCTGGAACGGCAACGTGCTTTGCGATGCGCTCGGCGAACCGGTGCTCATTGATCCTGCCGCCTGTTTTGCCCACCGCGAATGCGACCTGGCCATGAGCCGTCTTTTCGGCGGCTTCGATGAAATATTTTACACAGCCTACGAAGCATCCTACCCCACGGAACCCGGACTTGAAAAACGCCTGCACATTTACCAGTTGTATTATTTACTGGTGCATTTGAATTTGTTCGGCATCGGATACCTCCGTCAGGTTCGGAACATTTTGGAGGGTGAGCTTTAGCCCGCCACCGGGAGGTCGGGCTTCAGCCCGACGATGGGAAGTTGGGCTTCAGCCCGACAATAGGAAGTTGGGCTTCAGCCCAATTCCATTGAATTCCGGCAATGAAGCATTGGGCTTCTTTCAACGTTGACGTGTTTCAACTATTCAGTACTTTTTGTTCAACCACGGGTCATCGTGTTCTTGTAGTTTTAGTTACACCTACCTCATAACCAGATTGGTTGCGCTTTATTTTGAAACTGCGATAAGGCCGACTTTCTGTTGGAGGACGGAAGCGTACTTTCCTGTTGGAGGACTGAAGTCCTCCAACCCATTGTCGGCCTGAAGGCCGACCTCCCATTGTCGGCCTGAAGGCCGACCTCCTGTTGGCGTTTGTATTTTTACTACCTTGGCATACCATTACAAACACCACGCACCTGCCGTATGAAAACCTCTTTCACCCGCTGCTTTTTCTTCTTTTTTGCTTTTAGCGGCCTTCACGCCCAAGCGCCAGCGCACCTGCGTTGGGAACACCGCGACAACCCCATGGGTATCGGTACCGATGTGCCCAGGCTAAGCTGGGAAATCCCTTTTGCGCAGCAAAGCGCTTACCAGATACGCACAACGGCCGACAGCAACGACCTGAATAAGGGTCGTAAATTGCTCTGGGATTCGGGCAAAAAAACGGGCAGCCAAAATGTGCTGGTAACCTACGGCGGTCCTGCGCTTCGCCCGGCCGAACGCACCTATTGGCAGGTGCGTGTGTGGGACGCCCGGGGGAAACCATCGGCCTGGAGTCCGGTGGCTTTTTGGGAAACAGGCCGAACCGATTTGGGCACAGCCCAATGGATTACAGCGCCCTGGCACGAAGACAGCACGGTTACCCAGCCTTGTGCCATGTTCCGTAACGCGTTTACCATAAAAGGCAAGGTGGTCCGTGCCCGATTGTATGTTACCGCGCACGGACTTTACCAGCTGCACCTCAACGGCGCAGTGGTAGGCAACGACCGATTCGCGCCGGGCTGGACGAGTTACAACAACCGTCTGCAAGTACAGGCATATGACATTACCCACCAAATCAGGCAGGGTGAAAACGTGGTTGGAGCGGTTCTGGGCGACGGCTGGTACCGGGGTTACATCGGCTGGATCACGCAACGCAACTTCTATGGTAGCAAACTGGCATTGCTGCTTGAACTCGAAATTACGTATGCCGACGGGCGGGTGCAAAAAGTGGTGAGTGACAACAACTGGAAAGGCGCCAAAGGACCCATCCTTGCCGCCGATATTTACAACGGCATCGTTTACGACGCGCGCCTCGAACAACCCGATTGGGCCACACCCGGTTTTGCTGCCAGGGACTGGCAAACGGTAAAAACACTTCCGGCTTCGCCGAAAAATATGCTTGTCCCACAGGAAGGTCTGCCAGTAAGCGCCACACAAATCGTTGGTGTAAAACAGTTTTTCAAAACGCCCAAAGGTGAATGGGTGTGCGATTTCGGACAAAACCTTGTGGGACATGTAAGGTTCCGCGTACAAGGCAAAGCCGGAGATACTATTGTGGTACACCACGCCGAAGTGCTTGATGCTGAAGGCAATTTTTACAAAGCCAACCTGCGAAAAGCCCGCGCTGAAATACGGTACATCCTTCGCGGCGACAAGGATGGCGAAATTTTTGAGCCGCTGTTCACTTTTATGGGATTCCGATACATCCGCATCAGCGGTGTGGAAAACCTTCCGGAATCTGTTGTCGTCGAGGCCATTGTGGTGCATTCCGACATGGAGCAAACGGGCTCGTTCGCCTGCTCCGACAGCCTCATCAACCGGCTGCAACAAAACATTCAATGGGGACAACGCGGCAATTTCCTCGACGTGCCCACCGATTGTCCGCAACGTGATGAACGTATGGGTTGGACGGGCGATGCGCAAGCCTTCGCACCCACCGCAGCATTCAACTACGACGTGGCAGCATTTTTTACCAAATGGCTTCGCGACATGCGTGCCGACCAATTGCCCGATGGCCGCATTCCGTACGTGGTGCCCAACGTGCTTCGCGCGCGCGATGCCGCCAGCGCCGGCTGGGCCGATGCGGTTACCATCATTCCCTGGACGCTTTTTGAGTCGTACGGCGATACAGCAGTGTTGAGAGAAAACTACCCAGCCATGAAAAAATGGGTGGATTACCAGACCCAGTCTGCCGGTCCCGACACTCTCTGGAATACCGGTTTTCACTTCGGCGACTGGGTGTTTTACAGCTTACAGGACGATACCGGCGGCCGCTCGGCGGTGACCGACAAGTACCTCATCGCTCAGGCATTCTGGGCCCGTTCCGCCGATTTGTTGCGACGCTCGGCGCAGGTATTGGATTACAAGGAAGATGCGCAACAATACACGCTGCTGTTTGAAAGCATCAAAACGGCATTCCAGCGTGAATACATGACGCCTTCGGGCAGGCTCGCCAGCAATACCCAAACAGCCTACGTTTTGGCGTTGGCATTTGATGTTTTGCCCGAAAG
>JBBSDH010000265.1:0-5524 GCA_038249605.1 Chitinophagales bacterium
AAAAAACCATTGATGCCGACGGTATGGCAGGCAACACCATCGAAACCGTGCGTTTCGACACGCCGGGAGCGAAAGGTCGGTATGTGAAGCTGGTGGCTACGACTTATGGAGTGATTCCGGCCGGCAGTCCAGGCGAAAGCAACGGCACCTGGTTGTTTCTGGATGAGGTGGTGGTAGATTAAAAAAGGAAATGTGTTGTTGTTTGTTTTTTGTGGTTAGTTTTGACAACCTTACCACAAAAAACAATACATTTTATGAAAACCTGGATTTCATTACTGGTCCGTACCGCATGCGTATTGTTTGCTTTTTTTGTTGCAAACAGTGTGCATGCGCAGAGCATTCCGACCGATACAACGGTGGTTGTTGAACTTGAAACCACTGACGGTAATACGTTTATCGGCCGGGTCATAAAAACCGATGACAACAACATTGTACTGAGAACTGGTAATTTAGGAGATATCAACATCCTCCGCCGCAACATCAGGAACATCACGCCCATCGATCAGAAAAAATTGGTGAACGGAGATTACTGGTACGAAAGTCCGATCGATGTGCGCTATTTTTTCAATTCAAACGCTTACGGCATACGCAAAGGGGAGGGCTATTACCAAAACACCTGGGTTCTTCTTAACCAGGTAGCCTATGGCGTAACCAACAACATCACCATCGGCGGTGGTTTTATTCCGATGTTTTTGTTCGGCGGTTCACCTACGCCCGTTTGGGCAACCGTAAAAGGCAGTATTCCCATCAAAAAGGATAAGTTTAACATCGGCGTCGGCGGCTTGTTTGCCACCGTGATCGGCGAGGAGAATGCCAGTTTTGGCGTTGTGTACGGCAACGCAACCGTGGGGTCGCGCGACAGGAACTTCAACGTAGGAATTGGCTACGGTTATGCTGGCGATGAATTGGGAAGAGTACCCGCCATCAATTTCAGCGGCATTTACCGGACAGGCAAAACCTTTGCTTTGATCACAGAAAACTACCTTGTTACAGACGGCGAAAACTCGGTTTTTATCGGCGGACTCGGCGTAAGGTTCATCGGCAAAAAAGTGGTTATCGACGGTGCACTGGTAGTTCCTTATTCCGAGCTGGATGAATTTTTTGTCGCCATTCCATGGCTTAGCGTTACGTTCCCGTTTGGTACCAAAAAACGCTAAACGATGGAGTAAGAGCTTGTGCAGGAACTGTACTTTTACTGTTCATCTTCAAACCTGCCTTCAGGGCCTTCATGGAAACAACACCTTCCGCTAATCCGGCGCTCAACAACAAAAAGACCATCACCGGCTGGGCGTTTTTCGACTGGGCCAACAGCGCTTTTGCACTTGTCATTACCGTCGCCATTTTCCCGGGGTATTTCCTCGAACTCACCGACGATACCGTGAACATCCTGGGGCTGCGCATGACCGACAGCACCCTGTACGCATGGAGCATCGCTTTGGCCTACCTGATGATCGCCGCTTTGTCGCCTTTGCTTTCGGGCATTGCCGATTACGGCGGTCACAAAAAAGCCTTCCTGCGCTTTTTTACCATGCTGGGTTCGTTCGCCTGCATCGCCCTGTTTTTTTTCAGGGGCATGGATACGCTTTGGATCGGCGTGGGCGGTTTCATTCTGGCCATGTTCGGTTTTGCCGGAGGCATAGTGTTTTACAACAGTTTTTTACCGCTCATCGCCACGGAAGACCAGTACGACCGCGTGAGCGCCAAGGGTTTTATTTACGGTTACATCGGCAGTGTGATCCTGCTGGTAACCAACCTCATCATCATCATGAATTTTGAGTGGTTCGGCTTTTCGGAGTCCATCAAAGCCGTACCAGCAGTCTTTGTGATGGTGGGATTGTGGTGGCTTGGATTTTCGCAAATACCGTTGCGCAGGCTGCCGGAGGATAAAACCGACAATCCGAAAGTGAACCTGCTTACCAAGGGGTATGAAGAAATACGCAGGGTGTGGCAAACATTGAAACGCGACCGAAACACCATGTTGTTCCTGCTCGCTTTTTTCTGTTTCAACGCAGGAGTGAATGCCGTTTTGTACCTCGCCGCCACGTTTGCCGACAAAGAACTGCAATTCGACGCCACCGGGCTGATCATCTTGGTGCTCATTTTGCAATTGGTAGCTGTGGGCGGTGCCTGGGCGTCCACGAAGTTGTCGAAACTCAAAGGCAACCGGTTTTCACTGATGACACAGTTGGTGATTTGGACGGCGATTTGCATCACCGGCTATTTTGTGACCACCGGAATGCAGTTTTACATGCTCGCTGCCGCTGTGGGTTTGGTGATGGGCGGCGTGCAGGCGTTATCGCGAAGCACCTATGCCAAGTTTTTGCCCGAAGACACGCAGGATACGGCCTCTTACTACAGTTTTTACGACGTGATGGACAAGCTTTCCACCGTGATGGGCACTTTCATGTTTGGTTTTGTGGAGCAAATTACCGGCGGCATGCGCAACAGTGTGGCCTCGCTGGCAGTGTTGTTTGTGATCAGTTTACTGGTGCTGATGAAGGTAAGGGTGGTGCACATGGAGAAGCATGTTGTTGCTAAATAATCGTTAAACCATGGAATTCTCCCGCCTCTTCGACATCGCCGATTACCAGCTGCGGCTGGAGCCTAAAGACGTCGCGCTTGCCGGACGCGAAAACGGCGCATGGCAAACCTGGAGCACCGCCAGGGTGGTGGAAATACGCGACAGACTCAGTATTGGCCTGCGCAACCGAGGTTTGAAGGCAGGCGACCGGGTGGCTATATTGGCGCACTGCGGCAGTCCGGAATGGCTGGTGGCAGACTTGGCCCTCATGCAGGCGGGCATGGTGCCCGTGCCCATCCACGCCACAAGCAGGATAGAGGAAATAGCGCAGATTTACACCGATGCCGGTTTCCGGGCCTGTTTTGTGAGCGATGTGAACATGTTGCAAAATATCAAAGTCGCCGCGCCGGACCTCGAATTTTTGTTTGCCTTCGGCAAAATTGAAAGCGCCGTGGCGTGGGAGGAACTGCTTGCAGAAACAACAGATTCACAAGTGTTGAAAACCATGCGCGCCGAAACAACCGAAACCACGCTGGCCACTATTTTGTACACCTCCGGCACAACCGGCGAGCCCAAAGGCGTTATGCTCACCCATGCCAACATCGTGAGCAACGTAAAAGCCATGCTGGCCATCGTGCCGTTTGAAGAAAACGCGGTGGGACTCAGCTTTTTGCCCATGAGCCACATCCTAGAGCGCATGGTGAACTACGTGTACCTCGCAGCCGGCGTTTCCATCCATTACGCCGACAGCATCGACAAACTCCCCGAATACCTGCGCGAAGTGCGGCCACACATCATCAGCGCCGTGCCCCGCATCCTCGAGCGCATGTACGAACGTCTGCAGGAACGCCGCGAAAGAGCCGGGTGGTTGGGTAGAAAGGTATTCGACTGGTCCATCGCGCTCGGCGAAAAGTTTCCCTTTACCGGCGAACACGACATGCCCTTTTTGTACACACTCAAACGCCTCGTCGCCGATGTCCTCGTGTACCGCCGCTGGCGCAAAGCCATGGGTGGCCGCCTCCGTGGCATCGCCGTGGGCGCCGCAGCCTTGCAACCACGCCTCGGCCGTTTGTTTTCGGCCGCCGGCATCGACGTGCGCGAAGGATACGGACTCAGCGAAACGTCGCCTGTGGTGAGTTTCAACCGTTTTGAGCCCGGCGGCGTGCATTTTGGGACGGCAGGAATACCCGTGCCTGGTGTGGAAGTGCGTATCGCCAAACAGGAAGCAGGCATGCCGGGTGGGGAAATTGAAGTACGTGGTCCGAACGTGATGCAGGGCTATTGGAACAAACCCGAAGCGACAGCCGCAAAGTTTACGTCCGACGGCTGGTTGCGCACCGGCGACCTCGGGCATTTCGAGCACAAACGTTTTTTGCGCATTACTGGAAGGGTAGGTGAAGTGTTTAAAACCTCGACGGGCAAATTCGTTTCACCGGCATTTGTGGAACAACAACTGTTGCGTTCGCATTTCATTTCCCAGTGCTTCGTGGCGGGCGCCAACCAGCCTTACGTGGCCGCCCTCATCGTACCCAACTTCGCACACCTCGAATCGTGGTGCCGCGACAACAATGTGCACTGGACGGCGCCCGAATACATGGTACACAACCCCATGGTGGAAAAACTGTTCCGCAGCGAAATCGACGTCATCAACGCATCGCACCTGAGCGGCGTAGAAGCCGTAAGACGTCATGTCTTGATCCCCGGCGCCTGGACAACAGCCAACGGTCTGCTCACACCCACCATGAAACTCAAAAGGCGCGACATTGAGGCGCAGTACCAGGGCGAGATGACTGAGTTGTTTAGGAAGACATTGGAAACGGAGCTGTAATTTGCAAAAATTAATCAACATCCATATTTCTCCCGCAGCACCCCCAAATGATGCATGTGGTGCCCCACAATGATGTAAAAATACGCCCGCACGTAGGCTTTCCAGTTGCTTGCGATGCCGGTGTACATCGACTGTTCTTCGGTGCATTGTTCCAGCAGGTTGAGGGTGTTGTCGCGCACGGTTTTAAATTCCTTGAGCAGGTCTTTGATGGTGCGTTTGGACACGTCCACGTTTTCCATCCACAAATCCTGGTGGAAGCCGGGCAGCGCGATTTTGTCACCGCGCATGAAAGAGAGCGTTCGGTAAGAAAACACGCGTTCGGTATCGATCATGTGCATCAGCATTTCTTTGATCGACCATTTGCCGGGTTCGTAACGGTAGTTTGCCTGCTCGTTGGTGAGGTTGCCGAGCATCACCACAAGGTCCTTCATCGATTTTTTCAACAGGCTTTTGGCCGTGCCGCGTGGCGGAAGGGCTTTGATGTACGTTTCGTGAAAGGGTGCGTATTCGCCTTTTTTAGGTCGTTTCATCGGGCAGCATTGTCATCCCCGCCCCGCTTTTACGGGGCGTGGGATCTGTTAAGCATATGTCGTGTCAAATCCTGATTATATCTTCGCCAACCGTGTCATAAACCAGACCTCAAAAAACGTATAAACGGCATAAGTCAATAAAAAAATTACGACGAAAGAAGTTCCCGATGGCTCGAATGTTTTCTTATAAATGGCTAAAAAAGCAAGGGAGAGCACCATTTTTCCAAAAACCGAAGCCGTAATGACGCCGTTGAACGCCATGCCTTGAGAACTGTGCGCCGCGCGCCAGCCGAAAAAAAACAGCAACAGGCAAATGACGATAAACAGTGCCAGGGTGGCGGCGGTGAAAGGCGCGTAGAACCAAGCGCCCGGTGAAAAATACAACCAGGCGAACAAAACAAGTGCCCAAAGGACGCTGAGAGCGGTGAGGTAACTGAAAAAAACTGGAATGCGCATAGGCAGCAAAGATCTAGGATTCGCGCATCAATTGGCGAAAAATAGCAACAAGGGAGGCCAGCATGAACAAAAGGGTAAGAAAAACGGCACCGTAAGGTTTTTCCCACTGCATGCGCGCATCCATCCCGCGACCGATGAATACGCCGAGCAGGCAAGCGCCAAACAATTGTAAACCCATGCCGCTGTACC
>JBBSDH010000266.1:0-5518 GCA_038249605.1 Chitinophagales bacterium
CATCCGTAGCGAGAAAATCGAACCGTATTATTACATAGAATTGGATGTCAACTTAATGCTGCCCAGCAGAAGCCGTTTTGATGATTTGCCTGAACCTGAAATGAAAAACATCAAAGGTAGGCTGGTGATGCAAATTCCTCTTTGAACCAGCATTTTCTGAAATGGCAGTACATCGATCGGTTTGGGGGAATAGTGTGGAGGGAAGATTAAAAATCCGCTAAATATCCGTGTTCGAAGAGCCTTGTCATCCGTGTACCATTGCGCTTGGTGATGGTACACGGATGACACGGTTTTTTAATACGAAAATAAAAACGGATTTTTTTGTAAAACAAACTTGACACGATGTAAAGTAAACTGTACATTTGTACAACTAAACTTTACATTGTGAAAACGACCATTTTGTTACCGCACCGATTCAAGGCGTTTGGCGCCCTGGTTTTTCTGCCTGGCCTGGTGCTGGGCGTCCTTGCTATTTTCGGCAATTTTGAGTTTGATTTTTTGGACGTTAAATTGCCGGAGTTTCTGAAAGAAAAGCAGGGACTGTTCAAGTCTACTGTCAACAACCTTACCGATGAACTGGCTTTGGGGTTGTGTATTGCAGGTTGTCTGCTGCTGATGTTCAGTCGTGAAAAAGTGGAGGACGAGTTTGTGCAGCACCAACGCCTGTTGTCGCTGCAGTGGGCTGTACTGGTGAATTACGTGATCCTGTTCGTTGCCAACTGGCTGGTGTACGACGGCAACTTTCTCTACGTGATGACGTTCAACTTACTCGCCATCCCTTTGTTTTTCCTGCTGCGGTTCTACTGGATCCTTTGGCGTTCGAATCAAAACTGAGCTGGCCATGAAAAACACGATCCATGTGGAGCGCGCGATCCACAACCTTACCCAAGCCGATCTGGCCGAGCGCATCGGGGTGTCGCGCCAAACGATTCATGCCATAGAAAGTGGCAAATACGTACCATCTACACTACTGGCTTTGAAGTTGTCGAGGCTGTTTGGAAAACCCGTGAACGAGCTTTTCCAATTGGAAGAAGAGGATTTTTAATACCGCAACACTGGGATGCCTGAAAGCGTTATACCACAGAAGCATCTATTTTCCCGTAACTTTGTCTTTTACCCAAACAATACACATACCCGGAACGATGACCACGTTGATGCGTTTCCTTGTCCTTTGCGGCTTTACACTTTCTTTTTCTGTGCGTATACACGCGCAGGATCCTAACCTCGCCAATCAGTATTTTACCAATGGTGAATACGAAAAGGCTGCTGTTTTGTACGGCCAGCTTCATGAAAAAGATGAACGAAGCGAATATTATTTTGGCCGTTACGTCGATTGTTTGCTCGGACTGGAGCAGTACGCCGAGTGCGAAAAGGTGATTAAAAAGCAGATCAAGAAGGCGCCGGACAACGTTTTGCTGTACGTGACCTACGGTAGCATGTACGAACGCATGTCCAAAACGGAGGAAGCTCAGGCGCAATACCAAAAATCGATCGAAAAAATGGCGCCCGATTTTATGGCCGTTAACCGCCTCGCCAACACCTTTGTGAGCAATGCCAAATACGATCTGGCAATACAGACCTACGAACGCGGCTCCGAGCTTTTCAAAGATCCTACACGTTTTGCTTTCAACCTTGGCGAATTGTACCGCCGCAAAGGCGATTCACCCAAGATGGTGGAATATTACCTCAATGCCCTGAGCGCCGACCCCGGCCGCCTCACCACCGTGCAAACCATGCTGGCCCGTTACCTGCCGCCGTCCGAATTTCCCATTTTGCAGGAACAACTGTACGCCCGGATTCAGGACGACGAAAATCCCGATTACGTGGAACTGCTGGCTTGGTCGTTTGTGCAGCGCAAGGACTACAAAAGCGCCCTTCGCCAGTACAAAGCCCTCGACAAACGCCTTGGCGAGGCCGGTCAACGCATCTTCAAACTCGCCGGTGACGCCGCCGATGCCCGCGATTTTGAAACCGCCATCGCAGGGTACGAATACATCATTACTGAAAAAGGACAGCTCAATCCATACTTCTTCGAATCCAAACGCGAGGCCATGAATTGCCGCCGCAAAAAAATTACCGAAGGTTTCGAATATACCCAGGAAGAGTTGCGTAAACTCGAATCCGACTACCAGCAATTCCTCAACCAATACGGAACCGGCAAACAAACCGCCAGCATCGTTTTGCAACTGGCCGATCTCGAGGCCTACTACATCAACGACCTTCCCAAAGCCATCGGTCTGCTCGAAACCCTTAAAAATGAAGCCGGACTGGACCGCAACATTCTCGCCCGTACCAAAATCAACCTTGCCGATTATTACCTTATGCACAGCGATATTTGGGAAAGCACCTTGTTGTACAGTCAGGTAGACAAAGATTTCCGTGAAGAGCAATTGGGCCAGGAAGCGCGCTTCAAAAATGCCCGTTTGTCGTATTTCAACGGCGATTTTCAGTGGGCACAGGCGCAATTCGACGTGTTGAAAGCCTCCACCACCAAACTCATTTCCAACGACGCCCTCGATTTGTCGGTGTTCATCATGGACAACCTCAACCTCGACACCACCGCCGAGGCCATCTCGCTGTATTCCGCCGCCGAAATGATGGTGTTTATGAACCGTTTCGATGATGCGATGCTTAAGCTGGATACGCTGCGCCGCAATTTTCCGGAACATTCGCTGCAGGACGACATACTCTACCTCGAAGCACAGATTTTTGAAAAAAAGCGGGAGTACGAAAAAGCGGCCGAACTGTACGTCTTGATTGTGGAAAAATACAAAGAAGACATCCGTGCCGACAACGCCTTGTTCGCCCTGGCCGAGCTCTATGAAATACACCTGAACAATCCCGACAAAGCCAAAGAGCTTTACGAACGGGTGTTTATGGAATATTCGGGTAGCGTATTTGCCGTAGAAGCGCGGAAACGTTTCCGGATTTTGAGAGGAGATAAAATGCAGTAGATCCTGGGGCTCGCTGGAGTTCCCACACTACGCAGGGATGGCAATTCGCTTCGAAGGGAAAATAAGATGGAGAGTTTTGATTTCGATTTCATCATTATTGGTTCGGGTTTTGGCGGCAGCGTTTCAGCGCACCGTTTAACGGAGAAAGGCTACAAAGTGGCCGTTCTGGAAATGGGCAGGCGCTGGACGCCCGAAAACATCCCCGAATCCAACCGCTCCGTTTCGCGCTGGCTCTGGCGTCCCGGATTGGGCATGCACGGTTTTTTCAGTCTGCGCTTTTTTCGCCACGCCATGGTGCTTCACGGCAATGCCGTAGGCGGCGGCTCCATCACCTATGCCAATACCTTGCTGGTGCCTCCTGAAATCGTTTGGGAGCATGGTTCCTGGCAAGGTCTGGCCGACTGGAAGGCAGAAATGCCACGCCATTACGCCACTGCCAGCCGCATGTTGGGCGTTACGGAAAACAAAATTTTGGGTCCGGCCGACCGTCTGCTCAAACGCACCGCCGAGGCTGTCGGGGCAGGGCACACTTTTTATCCTACACGTGTGGGCGTTTTCCAGGCGCCTTCAGGCGAAGCGCCGGGCAAAACGTATGCGGATCCCTATTTCAACGGTGAAGGTCCGGAGCGCACAACCTGCATTGGCTGCGGAGAGTGCATGACCGGTTGTCGGCACGGCGCCAAAAATTCCCTCGATTACAATTACCTGTACCTGGCCGAAAAACACGGCGCCCGCGTGTTTGCGGAGCACAAGGTGACGGATGTGAAAACGCTCAGTGGACGGCCCGATGGCAGTGCGGGTTACGAAGTATTTACCGGCCATCCATCGCCGTTTTCGGGAAAAAATAAAAACCGGTTCACCGCACGCTGCGTGGTTTTCGCCGCCTCGGCGTTGGGCAGCATGGAGTTGTTGTTCAGGCTTAAGGACAAAGGCTCTTTGCCACACCTCAGCGACCAGCTGGGCAAAAGGGTGCTCACCAACTGCGAATCGCTTATTGGGGTGCGCACGCCGGGTGGACAGGACATGTCGGGCGGCGTAGCCATCGGTTCGGGCATTTACCTTGGGCACAACACCCACATTGAGGCCACGCGGTACGGAAAGGGGTCGGATGTGATCGGTTTGATATCAACCCTGCTCATCACCGGCAGGCCGGGTCCAACGCGGCCATTCCAGTTGATGTACCAACTTTTGCGATCGTTTGTAAAGAACCCTGTAAAAACCCTGCGACTGCTGCGGTTGAAGCATTGGGCTGAGGAAAGCATCATTTTGTTGTGCATGCAGGCATTGAAAGGCCACCTGGAAATGCGTTGGCAACGTACGTGGTACTGGCCGTTTTCCAAACGCCTTGTGACACGGGGCGACAAGATTCCTGCTTTCATTCCCGAGGCCAACGCTTTCGCCCAAAAGATGGCACAAATCAGCGGCGGCGCGCCCATGAGCAGCATCACCGAGGTGTTATTCAACATCCCGGCCACAGCGCACATTCTCGGCGGCTGCGGCATGGGCAACACGCCGGAAGAGGGCGTTGTGGACGCGCAAAACCGCGTGTTTGGTTACGCGAACATGTACGTATGCGACGGCTCCGTGTTCGCCGCGAATTTGGGCGTGAATCCTTCTTTGTCTATTGCGGCCATGACCGAGCGGGCGATGGAGGGGGTAAGTCCGAAGTCGTAAGTCCAAAGTCGGCGTTCGGCTTGGGATTTAAATAAAAAAATGCCCTATTGCTTGGTTTACAAGTGGTGGGGCATTTTTTTCGGACTTCGGACTTCGAACTTTAATTCTGTTCCGGTTTTTGCACCTTGTTTTCCTTCAGTGCCCTGTACCATTGTTCCCTCGAAAACACTGCGAATCCGTGGGGTTCATCGAATCGGGCAAGCGCTTCAGGATCGGGTTTGTACTGCGGTGTTTCGCGGAGGAGGTCGTAATAGCCTTTGCCGTGCAGGAACACGGTGCGTACCAGGCCGCCGTGTTGTTTTGGTGTCATAAACACTGCTGTAACGGCATCGCCGATTTGCTCGAGCATTAGGTTCATGGGATCGTCGGCAAGCACCGAATTGGTAAAATCATTTCCTTGTTGATCAACCACCCTGAGGGGTTTCAAGGCCTGGTGAAGTACCGGCAAGTCGGTGGAGAAATCCATGCCTACCCGGTCTATTTCCCAAAAAAGGAAACCGGTGGTAAGTTTGATGCGCACGGTTTCGGCGGGTATGGCGGAGAGGTTGATCATCAATACGTCGCGGCGCATGGTTTTGGAACCCGCGAGGTTGAACCATCCCTGAAGGCGCCATACGTAGGGCGCCGTTTCGAGCCACACTCTCAGGGGGATGTTCTGGACGAGTGCACTAGCATCCACTTTTGGATTTTATCACTGCTTTTGGAAAGGGGTTCGCCAACGGACGTGCCGAGCTGGTCGAGGTAGCTTCCGTAGGCGACATCGAGCCAAGCCGAGGTTTTGGCATCGATAAGCACCTTGGCTTCCATAATGCCGTGGGTGCGGCGGAATTCAAACACCAGCGATTCCTCGGCGGTGGACGATTGTTCGTCGAAGTTGCCGTAGTACACCA
>JBBSDH010000267.1:0-5504 GCA_038249605.1 Chitinophagales bacterium
AAGATCTTTGTTCACGTATAGCTGACCTGTTCCAAGAGTACAACCCTTCCTATCCCTACCCGCACTCATTAGCAAGCACGGTGGTGGAAGCAGCCCATTTTCAGCACTTTTTTATGAAAAACCTACCTCGTCTGACGGATTTCGGTGGAGAAAAAAATGTGCACAGCATTGAAATTTACCTTGAAAATTTGGTGTTTTCGGTCATCAGGAAATAAGTCAACAGGTTCTAAAACTTTCCCACCACAGCCACCGTTTTTTTCACCTTTTGCACATCGCCTTCCGGCGAAAAAATTTCCATAAACAGCACATAAATGCCTGGACGCACAAGAGATCCGGCATCATCGTCGCCTTCCCACCGCAAATTTCCGTTGGTACCAATAAGGGTTTGGCGTATGAGTTGCCGGACCGGTATACCCCAGCTGTCGAAAACCGTCATACTCGCCGCATAACCGCTTGCCGGGGTATTGTACTGAATTTCAAGAAAATCCTCCCTGCCATCACCGTCGGGCGAAAGGCGGTTTACCGGCATCGTCAGCAGTTCCTCGGCGCCGGGCATTGGACTGCTTTTTTGGCTGTTGGGTTGCGTGGGCGTACCCGAAAGACCAATAGATTGTTTT
This sequence comes from Chitinophagales bacterium, assembly GCA_038249605.1. Taxonomy (GTDB): domain Bacteria; phylum Bacteroidota; class Bacteroidia; order Chitinophagales; family Saprospiraceae; genus M3007. Next base: position 618 of record JBBSDH010000267.1, read on the forward strand.
GCTGCCGATATCCAATTGGAGGCCATGTTTGAAGGCTGGTGCATGTTCAGGCGTTCCAACGCTACACCGTCTCTGTCCCCCGAACTCAACAAAACATTGTGGTAATCTTCGTCGTAATCGAACGCATCGACCACCACATTTACGGTTCCGTCGCTCCAAAACAAGGTGAGGTTGCCCTCGTTGTCGGGCAGCGACGGCAATGTTTGTTGCATCACATTTAGCGCAATCACATCGTTGTAGTTTTCCCGAACAAACGTTGGCTCTGAACAAAACACGACGTAATCTCCGGGTAGAAACAGACGGTTATCTTGTATGGCCGTAGCGCCTTGGTTGTCTTTTGTGTTGTCGAGAAAAAAACCATTCAAGGAAAAAATCTTGTCACTGCGGTTGTAAAACTCAAGGTAATCCACGCCGCCTGAGGGAGGATTGAACAGGATTTCGCACACCACCACATCGCCTTCTTCAGGTTTTTCCGGCAGTCCAAATACCAGGCTATCGGGCAACATGGATTTGTTTCCCGCGCAATCGCTCAGGCCTTCTCCGAGGATCAAATGGTAAACAATACCAGGCTGAATGGCCTCTTCAAGCAAAAGTGAAACCACGCTTCGGTCGTCGTTTGATAAAACCGCAGACGTTATGTTGATCCAAGGTTCGAGGCGGTAAATATCCTCTACACTAGCACTTTCACGGTCGAGCCCTTCGCTGAACTGCAAAGTGATCTCTGATTCAGAAACCAGATGTACAAGCTGGACCATGGGCGGCATAGTGTCCGAAAACCCTGTTTGTGCAGCGTTAGCAGCTCCTGGTGTGCCCCCACCGATGGGCAAAGGACAGGAACGCCAGTTCGTGGCGCCCAAACAGGGCGATACAGGGTCTATGCGCTCGATCGACCAGCCGCCGTCTTTTTTGGCATTGTCGTCGTGCCAGGAACTGCTGTACTCAACCTGGTCAATGATCTCGCCATCGGCCAGGCTCAGTCGGATAAGGTCGCCAGCATTGTTAAGCGAAGGCATGCCGGCAACAGCCAGCGCAGGAATACCGGCATTGCTAAGCAAGTTTGTATTGGTTGGCGATGCCAAAACGATGAATGATCCGGGCTCAAGTACCCGGAAAGGCAACACAAGTTGTCCTGTCCCATCGTCGAGCCGCAGTTGAGAAAGTTCCAGGTATTTACCCGAACGGTTGTACAATTCCACCCATTCCACTTCAGGCAACCCGGCGGAGGGCGTTGGGTCGGCCATGATTTCATGGATTAAAACATCAAATTCTTCGCATGTTTCAATGGCGATAAATTCAAAAGAGATGGTTTGTATGCCGGCAAAATTTCCGGTAAGATCAGCGATGGAATCGCATTGAAGACCGTAAATTCCGGTGACCAACGGTGTATCGAACATCAATAAAACCGTTTTTCCATCGTTTTGGAGGGCCGCATCAACAGGAACAGCTGCTTGTGGCAACATTAGGTACCGTTCAACATCATTGGCATTCGAGGCATCAATAGGTTCGTTGAAGGCCAGCGAAAGCGTTTGCTCGTCTGCTACTTGCACCATGGTCAACTCCGGCGGCTGTACATCCGGCAAATCTTCAGTTATACGAAGGTTGTCAAAATGAAATTTGGTGGTACGTGTGGCTGTGTACGTGCACCAAATGCCAAAAAACCGGTTGCTGCCAGCGGAGTAAGTGGTGTCGTTCAGCACCATTTCGGAAAGGTAAGATGGTCCGCCGATCTGTTGGTAATCTACCGACCACTCCCCCAGCCCACTGCGTTTGACCCGCAACATACAGGCTTGTGTATCGGCAGCTACCAGTCCCGGCGTTCCGGAAGCAAGCCATACCGGCGAGCCGGCATCCTGCCTGAAAAACTTCAGAGCATCTGCGCTGCCGTTTTCACCCATTTCAAGGAAATAGCCGTTGGCCATAGTCAAATCCGGAACATCGGCCATCAGGTACACACGCAAGCGGTTGCCGGATGATGGCGCAAACCCAAGTTGAACATCGATGTGCCAGACGGCGCTGTCGGGCACGTATAACGGCACAACAAGCGTTGAAGTGCCGGCAGATGGTGCGTTGAGTTGCAGCGTATTGGAACTGTTAACCAAAAAATGGGAAAGATCGCCCGACCATGTGGGGTTGCTGGTAATGTCGCCGTCGGAAAAGTCATCGGCTGTTTGTGCGGACATTGCACCGCTGAACAACATAAGCCATGACAGACAATACCACGAAGTGCGCTTAAATTTGCACATGTCTGAAATTGTGTTTTTGTTTTCAAAACCATCCCGCCGCGGTGTAGGCCATAAAAAGACCAATACAACGTCCAGGACGTTACATCATAGCTTAACTGCAAATATACGAATCACATGCGTTATTTACCAGTCTTCTTTTTGCTGCTTTTCTCCTTTTGCAAATCATTTGAACCCGACCATCTTGTGGTGGCTCCGTCCGCTTCAATCTTTGAATACCCTGATCCTGGCAGTGCGGCAGTAGCAGTGTTACAGGCAAACGAAGAATTGCTGGACATGGGGAAAGTAAGCCGCTTTGAAACCACCCTGGAAAAGGACCAATCGAAAACGACCATGCCCTGGATGGAAATGCAAAACCAAGATGGTAAAAAAGGTTGGGTATGGATGGGCTGGATAAGGCCTTTTTCGACCGATAGCATGGCATGGATTCAGGACAAACGGTTGATGTGTTATCTTGGAAATGACCTTTACAGGCAGACCCAAAACCTGCTCAACCTTCCAGAGCAAACGCCCCTTGCGGAAAAGTATTCCCATGCCATCAACCTGCGCGACAGCATATTGTATGTGTTGCACCACCGACCCGAGGATGGTTTGGCTGGGCAACCCAACGACTGGATCTGGCTCACGAAAGCCATGCCGGGTTTTGTTTTTCAACGCATCGACAGCGGCATACGGCCGTATCTTTTTTCCGATTATCCTTATTGGCTTCAACGTGCTTTGGATACACCTGAAAAAGCCGATGATCTATTTTTTGAAACCATGTGCTTGGTGTACCCAACGGACAGCATTGAGTCTTTTTTTCCAGTGTGGACCATTCAGACAGATGAAAACAAAGGATGTAGCCAGTTGGGACTGGGGCGGCATGATGCCATGCTGAAACGGTTGGATGAAGCCATGGTTTCCTCTCCGTCGTTTGAACCTGAGCTTTTCAAAGTCAAAAATCTTTTGTTGGAAGATATTTTTGGCAAAGAAGCTTGTTATTGGCAAAATGAAAAGAATATTTTAACTGAGTTGAATATAATTTTAGATAATCAATACAAGTGCCTGTCTTCCCGTGACGTTATTGCACTCAAAGCCAGAAAAGACATGTTCGAAAATCCTGCCGCCAACGGCATTCTTGTTGATATACGTGCCGGCGAATGAGATTTAGGGTTAGTTTTGCCGCAAAGAACCAAACCATGGATAAAATGATAGCACGCTTCTCCTCCCAATTGGACGAAGCCATCGGCATAGCCGAAAAAATCACGATCAATAAACACAATTCACCCTACCGTTCGGTGTTTATTTCCGGACTCGGCGGCAGCGGCATCGGTGGTAATTTTGTACAGGAGTTCACCCGCGAGTATTGCAAGCTACCCATTACCGTCAGCAAAGGTTACCACGCCCCGGCATGGGTAAACAAACATACCTTGGCCATTTGCTCCTCCTACAGCGGAAACACGGAAGAAACGCTCAGCACGTTCCAGCAACTTCTGGGCACTGGAGCGCACGTCGTTTGCATCGCTTCCGGTGGTAAACTGATCGAACTTGCCAAACAGCACGGCCTAGACTACGTTCTACTGCCAGGTGGCTGGAGCAGTCCCCGCGCTTGCCTTGGTTATTCGGTGGTTGCTCAGCTCGGTGTATTGCGAGCACTCAAACTGATCCCCGGAAAATTGCTTTCCCAGATCAAAGGCGCACAAAAACTCATCGACAAAGAAGAGGCCGATCTCAAAAAAAAGGCGCTGAAAATCGCTCAGTTCCTGGTTGACAAAACGCCCGTGATTTACGCTCCCGACCACATGGAAGCCGTTGCCATCCGTTGGCGCCAACAGATCAACGAAAATGCCAAAATGCTGTGCTGGCACCACGTGGTGCCTGAAATGAATCACAACGAATTGGTGGGCTGGCGCATCAACCGTCCGGAAGTGGCTGTCATTTGGCTTCGCAACAAAGACGACTATGCGCGCACCGCCATCCGCATGAACATCAACAAAGAGATAGTGGAACATTTCACCTCCACCTCCATCGAAGTGTGGTCTAAAGGCAAAAACCAGATCGAAAAAGCATTTTACCTTGTGCATTTTGGCGATTGGGTTTCTTACTTCCTGGCCGATGTTCGAAACGTTGATCCCATCGAAATTAAGGTAATTGATTACCTTAAGGGGGAACTTTCGAAAGTTTAACACAAGCTGCATCTGGCTTCGAATCACATGAAAACCGGTTTGTTTACCTTTGGGTCAAACAAACAATGAAGACCTATTGTACATGACCACGAATCAACTTTCTTTCGACGCATCAGCAACCGCACAGTTCATCCAACCATCCGAATGGTCGGCCATCGAATCACAGGTTATGGCTGCTGCACGACTTTTGGACAGCCGGAAAGGACCGGGAAATGAATTTCTCGGCTGGCTCGACTTGCCCGTAAAATACGACCGTGCCGAATACCGTCGCTTACTGGCTGCCGCCAAAAGAATTCAAAAACAAGCGGAAGTGTTGGTAGTGATTGGTATCGGCGGTTCTTACTTAGGCGCCAAGGCATCACTTGATTTTTGTGGCCACCATTTCCACAACAACCTAACGCCCAAAGCCCGCCGCGAGTTTCTGGGACGCAACCATCCTGAAATTTATTTCGCAGGAACCAACCTCAGCAGCGCCTACCTCA
>JBBSDH010000268.1:0-5482 GCA_038249605.1 Chitinophagales bacterium
AATTCTAATTTCTATGGCGTTAAAGTTAAGGTGATGTTCAAACATATATTTGCTTATCATTTTTTTCATGTCAGCTTTCACACCGTCAAGTGCGTTTTCAAACTTGGGGTGTTGGATTTTTCCAACGCTAATGATGGGATGATCAGTCATATTCCACTTGTCAATGGGGTCAAAAAGGATTAGGGCAGTTCGTGAGAGCTGGTTGTACTCTTGGTGATCAATAATCCAAATACGGACGATGGTTTTGAAATATTCGTTGGGTTTGTTGCCAGCGATCGGAACGATCTGCATAAAACACAATTCTTTGTTGGGGTGTTTGTCAAAATATTTAACCGCCGCGATCAGATATTCGGTAAAGCAGACGCCGTATGCTACAGGCATTCTTTCGCTGAGGGCGAAACGTTTGAAGGTCCGTTCATTAAATCCCAATTTGGCCAAACCACCCCCTACAGAAAGGTGGAAGTCACCATCAACAAGTGAGAAGAGGCAACCGAAACGGTCATCGTCTTTTCCAATGCGTTCATGCAAATCCAACCTACAACTTGTGACAATACCTTCGGAAGGTTTGGTCATATGGTCCAAGCGGGTTTGGATGAAAGCGGTAAAACGTTCGTAGGCAGAAGTTGGCATAATGTAGCAAATTTAGCATCCCAAAACAATCAATACATAGCCTCACCATTTCCGAACTAAAAAATCGGAAAGGAGAGTAAAGGATAACTTTTCATGTTCGATTACAAACAGGGATTATACAAATGCCAGGTATTTTGATATGTTTAGCTGAACAGTTTCACATGGAATTGTCAGCATGATGTTGGAAGAAATGCGTTAATGGGGAAGGTTATCAAAAATCCGTAATACAAATCTCTGGGTAATTTCCAACAAGAGCAAGAGCCTTGCGAAATTTCGCTTCTTTCGAGTCGTGATTTGTATAGGCTATACCAGTGATTAGAACCTAACCTTAAATTGGCTAGTGCCGCACCCAGTGAATGATGTATAGTTTGGCGAGACCTATATTTTGCTCAATTAGGCATGAGGAGGGCCAAATGCGGGACATTTTAACCGACGAATAACGACATGGAGCGAAAAATAGGGCCGCGAAACGGTATGTCATTCACTGGACGCGGCACTAGAGGTGGGCTTTATCCAAGTCGTGAAACTTCAGACCCTTAAGAAACATAGCAATTTGATAAGTATTTTGAAAATTACGGTTAAGGGATTTATAGACGGATCTATTGATTAGCGAAGCATTTTTTTTGATCATTGGCATGGAGCAACGTTTTGAAACCAAATATTTTGTCACATCATCATAGGTAACGGGCATTTTGTATTTCAGGTTGTTTTGCTCTTTGTCCTTCTCGTGCATCTCTTGGTCTGCCATTACAAATGCGCGAAGGATTTCAAGTTGAAAAGGGGACAAATTGAGTGGCTTTTTTTCAAAATAACGCTGGAACATGGCTTTTTCAAAATCCACCATACGTTGACTGTTGTGATCAAAAATAATTGGCATAGAAGGCAAATTTACATCCTGGTATCTTGCAATGACAGTATATGCATTTATTTGCCTGACCATACGCATTTGAGTATCGATCTTAAAGGCCATAGACATTTGTTTGACCCAATAAAAGGATCCATCACTGGTTTTGACCGGGAAGTAGATTATATAACGGTGTTTAAGTGGGAGAATTTGAACCTGTTGATCGAGTAAAAGATGGTAGAACAGTTCTCCAAAATTCATGTACATTTCCCGAAACGCATCATGAATGATGTTCAATGATTTAAAGTGCGTCCATTCATGTGTATGGTAACCAAGCACACGCTCGAGTCCATATATCCATTCCAACTCCAAGGTTTTGTTGTTCATGATGGTGTAATACTCATCATGATGATCAACCATTTTTAAAAGTCTCTTGAAATTGTTCATCCTGAAATCAGATGGCTTTTCAGGCTCTCCAAGATCTTTATGCTTGTCAAATAGGGATTTTTTTAAATCTTCATAACTTTGCGGATCAAGGGGCATGGTGTTTTTTCAGTAAAGTAACAACGATTTTTCTTACTTACACATATTTGTTGGGATCAATATATTCAAGAATTTTGTTAGCCACCACATGTTTCAAACGCAAACACCGCTCGATTTCAATTGGTGCTGCGTTAAAAGTAAATGTTTGAATTGTACTTGAGGTGCATCTGTCCCAGTTCAAAGTATAAAGTTTGATGCTTTCCATTTCACCATCTGTATACAGCAATCCATTTCAAATGTCTGATTTTGTCGCAACGAAGAAAACATTGATTGTACACGTGCTGCCGCATAGCAGTCAGGATTTGTACAATTGCTTAGGGTGATTGAAATATTTTCCCCCAATCATCAATGCATATTCAATTTTTACGTATTTTCGAACCTCGAACTTCGACTTTAAACTTTAAACTTCAAACTCCAAACTTGTCCCATGCCCTTAATCGGTGGATTTTACTATTTCATTCTTTGCCTCGTGTGTGGATACGCAGGAGGCAGTCGTCGCATAGGCGGCTTCTCAGCTTTTATACTGTCACTTATCCTCACGCCGTTTGCAGGCATGATCCTGGTGCTCAATTCCAAACGCCTGGATGATGTGGAACGCGACAAGCAGTTGGATGAAATGCTGAAAAGAAACACATAGAAAGGTCTATGATTGGAAGTTCACCTTGGCCATGGAACTCGGAAGAAGCTGGAATAAACTCTGGAACTTCAAACTACAAACTCCGAACTATCTTTGAACTTTAAACTTTGAACTTCCATCCCATGTCCAACTTTGTCGCCGAACTTCTCGGCACAGCCATCCTGATATTACTCGGCAACGGCGTGGTAGCCGGCGTGGTGCTGAAAGGCACCAAAAACAACGGTTCCGGCTGGATCGTCATCACCACAGGTTGGGCACTGGCCGTTACGTTTGCGGTATTCAGTGTAGGCCACCTAAGCGGCGCCCACCTCAATCCGGCCGTGACGCTTGCACTGGCTGTCACAGGCCAATTCGACTGGGCGTTGGTTCCCATTTACATCCTGGCCCAGATGCTCGGAGCCATTCTGGGTTCCTTGTTTGTGTATGTACAGTACCTGCCTCACTGGCGCGTCACAGAAGATCCGGGAAGCATTCGTGCCTGTTTTTGTACCTCACCTGCCATTCAACACACGCCGGGCAACTTCATTAGCGAATTTATTGGCACCTTTGTGCTGCTTTTCGGACTAAGTGCGCTGGGTGTGGGGAAGTTTGCCGACGGACTCAACCCACTGGTGGTAGGCCTTTTGGTACTCGCCATCGGACTTTCGCTCGGCGGTACCACCGGGTATGCCATCAATCCGGCCCGCGACCTCGGTCCACGCATCGCGCATGCCTTGTTGCCCATACCGGGCAAAGGGCCGTCCGATTGGGCTTATGCCTGGATTCCAGTGGTCGCTCCCATACTTGGAGGCATGGCAGGAGCGTTTACTTACCGCGCCTTGCTGATGTAGAAAAGTGGCAAATTGCAAGGAGCCCGTTTGTCGAGTATAGCCCCTTTTTTGTTGAACCTTTACCAATAAGCATGTCTATTTCTTTTTTCCGGCAGTTTCTTTTTGTTTTACCCCTCTTTTTTGCCGCAGGCGTTTATGCCCAAAAATCCGACTGGCAAGTTACACGCTGTGGCGGTGTCGATCGCAGCAGTCCCATCAGCAACGTTTGGGTAGACAGCGAAAACAACAAATGGACGACCAATGCCCGTGGCACGTTTAAAGTTCAAGCCTGCGACCTGGCTTCACCACTTTCCCTGGCTCCTGGCGAACAAAGTGTTTACGGGTTTCGCGGGGGCAACGCCGATGTGCGGTGGACAGCCGAAGCGTTCCAACTGATCGCCAAACCAGGGCTCACGTTTACCGCCGCCTGGTCCGACGCCGCCAAATCCCAACTGTACATCGGCACCAAAGAGGAAGGTGTGTACATCATTGATCAAAAAAACCAAAAGGTAGTTGAACGTGTTAATTCCGGCAACTCCAAACTCAAATCCAACCACATCACCAACATTTTTCAGGATTCCCGCGGCCGCACCTGGATAGGTTCCAAAGAAGGTATGGTGACCGGTACATCCGGCAAATGGAAGGGTGAACTCGAAGGTTACGACATTCACCGCATACGCCAAAACGGCGCGGATATTTATGTGCTTGCCGATGGCGAATTCTGGGTTTACCGAAGTGGCGACAAACTGGATGTCATCGACATCGAAGAAGACGCCCTCGACCGCGAACCCTTCGATTTTGACTTCGACGCCGAAGGTATGATGTGGATTTTATCCTCAATGGTTTCCCGCTACGACTTGAAAACCGACGAATACATCGCTTTCAGCGGCAACGAGTACTACACCAGCGAATTCGGCATTTGCATCGCCGCCGACCAGGATACCACCATTTGGATCGGTACCGACGATAAAGGACTTTACAAAATTGAAAAAAGCTCCGCGGTGGTTGTCAATCTTATTGTTGAAAAGGAACTCTCCTGCAACGGTATAGGCAACGACGCGGCTCTGCTTGTGAAAATGAGCGGTGGCAAACCACCCTACACGTACGTGTGGAGCGCAACAACAATGAACGGCGCCAATCCACAAAACCTGTCGGCCGGACAATACACACTCACCGTGACCGATGCCACCGGCAAAAGCAAAACAGCGAAAGTAAAAGTCAACGACGCGAAACTTTCGCTTACCGCCGAAGTGAAAAAATCGGAAACCGGTCCGGGCAAAGCCGACGGTGCCGCCGAAATAAAAGTGGAAGGCGGCACAGGGAAGTACACCTACAAGTGGAGCAACGGTGAAACCAACGCCTCGGCCCAGAAATTGGAGGAAGGCGCCTACAACGTGACGGTCACCGACAGCAAAGGTTGCTCTGCCATTGCTTCTCTCACCATGGCTCAAAAAGTAGTTGGATTGGCTGTTGTGCTTGCAGAAACGTCCAAAATCAAATGTACAGGCGAAAAAACCGGCATCATAGCCACCATCGACGGCGGTAAACCACCCTTCAATTACCAGTGGAGCAACCCGGCCATCACCACCGAAACAGGCGCCGATTTGTCCGCCGGCGAATACCGCGTGACCGTGACCGATGCCAATGGCACTACCGCCGTAGCGCAATTTAAAATTGTGGAACCCTCCGCCATCGCCGTGGATGCCCAAGTAACTGCATCGGCTAGTACGGGTGGCTCGGATGGCAAAGCTACCGTGAAAGCCCTCGGCGGCGGCGGCAGTTTCAAATACGCCTGGAGCAACGGCGAAACCGCCGCTTCAGCCGTTAAACTGCCTGCCGGCAAACATACTGTCACCGTAACCGACACCAACGGCTGCACTTCTATGGCTGCGGTTGAAATCACCGAAAACATCCTGCCGCTCGCTTTAAAAGTGATTGAAAACACGCCCATAGCCTGTTTTGGCGGCGCAACCGACATCAAAACGGTCGTAACCGGAGGCAAACCGCCCTTCACGTATG
>JBBSDH010000269.1:0-5456 GCA_038249605.1 Chitinophagales bacterium
ACCTCGGTTTCCGCCTCGCTTTGTCCCTGCAGCTCACAGGAAAGTCGGATGACTTCCACTGAACAGGCGATTGTCCTGCTCCCCGATTTTGGGGGCAAAAAGCCCTGAATTTTTTGGGGCCGAAGCGGCAGTTTGTGTAGCGCGTTCGAAAGACCTGCCGCTTCATTTTTTTATTTGTCTGTATTAGAATAATACGACCAAACCACTCAACGCAACTGCCAACGGCCACCCATTCCAAATGATCCCGGTTTCCGGCAGCAGCTTTGTCCCTGCAGTCAGTTGGCTAATACCTCGTCCAGTGACCGACCTACAGTTTCGCAGCCCTATTTTTCGCTCAATGTCGTTATTCGTCGGTTAAAATGTCCCGCATTTGCCCTTCTCATGCCCAATTGAGCAAAATATAGGTCTCGCCAATCTGTATGTCATTCACTGTACGCACCACTTGCCTTTGCAAAATGCCCAAAAGGGTTAAACATTCTTTAAAGTCCGCCCGATGGGAGTGTTAAGTTTTGGTTTTTGAGTTCTAAGCATGCTAACTTTGTTCGCCCTGAATTATCCCCATCCGGAACTTCCGGAACCGACCGTCTATGATGCGTTTCATGTTTCTTGTTCTAGCTCTTTTTTCCGGCATTGTGCTGGCAGCCCAACCGACTCCACGGCCGGGCAAGGAGCCTGTGATCAAGCAAGCACCAGCCAGCCAACCGCGCAATGCCGGGACTTTGACGCCATCCACAAACAACAGGAGCACACAACAACGATTGGAGAACAACACACAATACCGTCCGGAGCAACAACCATCGCCTTCAAAGAACCGCTCGGGGGAGCCCGTGAATGCATCTTCCAACCGCTCCGAAACTCGACCTACCTCTGCGTTGAACCCGGTACCCACACCCAATTACCCACCGCGACCGGCTATGCAAAACACCCCTGCCTCCTCCGGGAAACCAACTAAGGAATTGGAAACCATACGCTGGTACACGCTTCAGGAAGCGCTTGACCTGTCCAAAACGCAAGACAAAAGGAAAATTTTCATTGATGTCTACACCCAATGGTGTGGTTGGTGCAAACGCCTCGATGAAACCACTTTTGTGGATCCAGCCGTAGTTAAATACATCAACCAGCACTATTATCCTGTAAAGTTCGACGCCGAACAAACAGAGGATATTGTTTTTAAAGAAAAAACGTACAAGTTTATAGGAAGCGGCAAGCGGGGGCACCACGAACTTGCTGCCGAATGGCTCAACAACCGCCTGAGCTACCCAACCATGGTTTTTCTGGATGAAAACTTGAACACCATCCAGTCCATACCCGGCTACCAGGAAGCCCGCAAACTTGAAGCCATCATCAACTATTTTGGCACCAATAGCCATAAAACCACGCCCTGGGAAACCTACGAGCGCAAATTCCTCAGCCAATAGTGAATACTTTCGGACGGCTCTTCCGAGTCACTACCTTCGGCGAAAGCCACGGCGCTGCCATCGGCTGCATCATCGACGGATGCCCGGCCGGACTCGCCATCGATCTGGAATTCGTCCAAAAGGAACTCGACCGCCGCCGTCCCGGACAAAGCAGCATCGTTACCCAACGCAAAGAAAGCGACACGGTGCAAGTGCTGAGCGGCATTTACGAAGGCAAAACCACCGGTACACCCATCACCATGGTCATTCCCAACGAAGACCAACGCTCGCGAGATTACAACCACCTCGAGGAAGCTTTCCGCCCCAGCCACGCAGATTTTACTTTTCAAACCAAATTTGGTCACCGCGACCACCGTGGCGGCGGCCGCTCCAGTGCCCGCGAAACGGCTGCCCGTGTGGCCGCAGGTGCCGTGGCCAAGCTGCTGCTCGCACAACAAGGCATACAAATCCAGGCTTACGTGAGCCAGGTGGGCGACCTCAAACTTGAAATACCGTACCAGGAACTGGATTTTTCACTTACAGAATCCAACGATGTGCGTTGCCCCGACCCAGCCATGGCCGAACGCATGATAGAACGCATCAAACAGGTACGCAAAGCCGGCAATACCATCGGAGGCGTGGTGAGCGCGGTGATCACCGGTTGTCCGCCTGGACTCGGAGAACCCGTGTTCGACAAACTGCATGCAGACCTCGGTAAAGCCATGCTGAGCATCAACGCCGCCAAAGGATTTGAATACGGTTCGGGTTTCGCCGGGGTTTCGATGTTGGGCAGCGAGCACAACGACCTGTTCGAACCCGGTACGCCCACAAAAACGATTACCAACCACTCCGGTGGCGTACAAGGCGGCATCTCCAACGGCATGGACATTTATTTCCGCACAGCGTTCAAACCCATAGCCACCATCATGCGCGACCAGGACTCGGTGAACGAAGCCGGCGAAACCGTCACAGTTTCGGGCAAAGGCCGCCACGACCCTTGTGTGGTACCCCGCGCAGTTCCCATCGTGGAAGCCATGGCAGCGCTGGTCATTGCCGATTTCTGGCTCAGGCAGCGCGTAGCACGCCTCTAAAATCTGTTTTTTATCTGTGTTCGAAGATCTGTGGCATCTGTGTACACCATTGCGCAACGGCACACAGATAACACAAATCTTCGAACACGGATAAAAACAGATTATTCCACGTTTTCCTGAAAAATTACCTGCATTTCCGTTATATCAAACGCACAAAGGTGCCCTAAACCCCGTTCGAGGCGTTTGTTCAATGAGTTGTGCACACATCCCGCATCAATATCCAGGTAACGCATGCGGCCCAAATCACGGCATTGTTGTTCTATGTCGGTACGTGAAATGGGCGTGTGGCCGTGAATGACCGAGCGACCGTTCAACCAGTCGTAGCGCATTTCACCGTACCAGTAGCGGATCACCAGCAAGTCGCGCTTGTCGGCCAGGGGATCGAAAAGACGGAAATTGAGCCCGGCATGCACGAGGATGAAATTGTCGACCTCAAAGTAATAATCAAGACCGTTCATAAATGCCAAATAGTCTTCCGGGATTTTCTGCACAGAATCCACGCCGAAACTGTCGGCAGTCACTTTGCCGTCGGAAAGAAGCCAGTTGTCGAGCCCGGTGAGGTCGCTTTGTGCCCGGAGCACAATCTGTTCGTGGTTGCCCCGCAGGCAGCGCACGGTGTAACCTTCGGACTGCAAACGGAAAATGGTGTCAAAAACACCTTTGGAATCGGGACCGCGGTCCACATAATCGCCCAGTAAATACAGCTCATCGGCTTTGCTGAACGCGAGGCGATCGAGCATGGCCAAAAAGGTGCGGTTGCAGCCGTGGATGTCGGAAATGGCGTATTTTTTCATGAATTCGGAATTCGGAATGGTGTCACCCAGTGCATTGTGGGATCCTTCATCCCGTTAAATTAAACGTTTGGGCAACAAAGCAGATCGTTTTCAAATGTTTACACGCGAAGGTACCGAACAAAAACTTCACGAACACCCCTGATACTGATTTTAAAAATGATTTTAGGTTAAAATATTTTCACTTTTTCGTGATTTTAACACAAAAGGCATTATCTTTGTGTCGTTAAGTTTTTATTCCAAATAAAGATCTCATGAGGAAATTATTATTAATAAGCCCTTCCGTAAAGGGTAGTTTCAAATTGGTTTCCCATGAACATAACAAGCGAACCCTTCGTTGAAGATTTTTTGTGCAACTTTAAAGTGAAAATAAAGACCTGGGGCCTTCTTTTTTTAAGCAACAGGCAAAAGAATACTCAAACAATCATAGATCTGGAGGTTTCGGTTGTACAAGTGGAGGTAATTCTATCACAATTGACCGTTCTTGACTACTCACATGGGCCTGAGCAAGATCAAGTTTACGTTGGATCTGACATGTGGATTTTTGGTCGAATAATTAAAGGTCAGGAAATATACATCAAAATTACATTGGGTTTAAAAAACCAACAAGTGATTTGTATTTCCTTTCACAAGGCTGAATATCCAATGAGATACCCATTCAAAATTTAAAAACTCAATAAGTAATTGTCATGCAAAGTCCAATCACTGGAAAAGAAATGCAATTAAACGTGCGCGAGAGTACTCTTGCTGTACGGAAAGAACAATTTCCAGTAAGGTACCAGGTTTGGTATTGTGAAGACTCAGGCGAAGAGTTTGAAGACCAGGAAATGGTGGAAGCAAATATTCGTCAGGCAGCTGATCAATATAGGAGCAAATACAACTTGCCATTTCCAGAAGAAATTAAAGAAATTAGAGAACAATATGGTATATCCGCTTCAAAAATGTCGGAAGTTTTGAGATTTGGTATCAATCAATACAAGCAATATGAAAATGGTGAATTACCATCTGAATCTAATGCAAGTTTGATTTTTTTGGCAAGAAATCCATTGGACTTTATTCGATTGGTGGAGTTAAGCAACCTTGAAGAAAATGAAAAGGAAAGCCTTATCGAAAATTCTTGTAAAATTTCAGAGAAAAAGATCCAATGGCAAGAAAAGGAATGGACACTACAAGTGTTGATGGGGGATACCAAGCCTGACAAGGAAAGAGGGTTTCGACGACCCGATCTTTTTCGAATCGCTGGAATGGTTCGATATTTTGCTGAAAAAGCCTCACCATACAAGACCCATATGAACAAACTATTGTTCTATGCCGATTTTGTACATTTCCGGCGACATGGACGTTCAATTAGCGGAGCTAAATATCGAGCAATTGAAATGGGGCCAGTACCCAACAATTTTGATGCTATTTTCCAATTTGCTGAAAACGAAGGTTACATCAAAATGGTGCATCACGAATATTCTAATGGGAGTATTGGTACTAAGTTTAGTTTGAATGAAAATTTTGAAAAACCTACATCACTAAGCGACCTTGAAATTAAATCAATGTATGATGTTTATCAAAGATTTAAAGGCGCAAAAAGCCAGGAAATCATACGAACAAGTCATGCGG
Organism: Chitinophagales bacterium; assembly: GCA_038249605.1. Classification (GTDB taxonomy): domain Bacteria; phylum Bacteroidota; class Bacteroidia; order Chitinophagales; family Saprospiraceae; genus M3007. The sequence continues at coordinate 4,891 of JBBSDH010000269.1, forward strand.
AGGTTGCATGGACTAAAAATGTAGATTCACGTTCTTACATCAATTATTTGGATAGTTATTTAATTAAAGCTTTGTAAAAACCACCTGAACAAAACATCCTTCTGGACACGGCCTTATTTATTCTTCGTTCTAACCTTCTCCAGATTCTCCCCAACACGTACCCGCACAATCTCGGCCACCGTATCCAACGGCAGCGGCTGGTGCCGCGCCAGTGAATGGGCAACTGAATGGCGACTTTCGACGATTTCAGATGGCCGGATTTTTCCAAAAAATACTTTACACCCGAAGTAGACAGGTAAAAACCGATGTGGTTTTTGTACCCGGCAAACCATACCAGTGCCGTTGAGTTTGTAACCTGGCATGCCGTAGCTGATGAGTTCCTGCGCTTCGGGTGGGAAGTCGGCGATGTAGGCGTCAACGGTGGTGTGTTTTTCCAAAATTTATTTGATTTAAAATCCGTAAAGTTTCTATTATTCCGCCGGGACAATAAATTCCGCATTCCGCATTCCGCATTCCGCATTCCGCATTCCGCATTCCGCATTCCGCATTCCGCATTCCGCATTCCG
>JBBSDH010000270.1:0-5453 GCA_038249605.1 Chitinophagales bacterium
AATCATTAAAATCATATAAGTCACCAGCTCAAAGTTGAAAACGTAAATCCAAACGGCTTTAATTTTGTTTCAAGTTTTTGAAAACAGGAAAAATTATCGTTGACCTATGTCTACTACTGAAAATACAAGCCGGATCCGCTACGTCGACGATGAGCGCATTGCAGGCATCGTTAAAATTTGGCTCATCGTTGGTTTGTTTATGGTGTTCATGCAAATCGTTATTGGCGGTGTAACGCGACTTACGGGCAGCGGACTCAGCATCACCCGCTGGGAGGTTGTTACGGGCACCTTGCCACCTCTGAACGATGCTGCATGGGAAGAAGCATTCGATTTGTACAAGACTACGCCGCAATACCAGAAGATCAACCAAGGCATGGCCATGTCCGACTTTAAATTCATATTTTTTTGGGAGTATTTCCACCGTTTGTGGGCCCGTCTCATGTTTTTTGTGTTCATCATTCCTTTTGGTTGGTTTTGGTGGCGGGGCATGTTTTCCAGGCGTTTGATGCGCCGGTTGCCCATTGTGGTGCTGCTTGCCGCGCTTGAGGGTTTTTTTGGATGGATCATGGTGGCCAGCGGACTGCGCTCGAGGCCCTGGGTGAATGCCTACAACCTAACCTTGCACCTGGTAATGGGGCTCGTCATTTTCAGCTACCTCCTGCAAACCATTTTTATCGCTTACAAGCCAAGAGTAGTAGCTTTTGCAGCAGGTACTTGGAAACGCTATTTCAATGGACTGGTACTGTTGGCTTTTGTTCAGATAGGTTTGGGCGCCATGATGTCGGGTACCAAAGCCGGACTGTTTTACCCTACCTGGCCCGACCAGGGGGGCGTTTTTTTACCAAGCATGTTGCTCGACGGTAGTTTGTGGTCTGTGGATAGTTTTACCCACTACGACATCAATCCGTTTGTGCCGGCGCTTATCCAGTTTTTGCACCGCAACACTGCGTATTTGCTTACTGCGCTGGTGTTGTATGCTGTATGGAAAATGTCGCGGCATCAGCAATCCTCAAGACTTCGCATCGGCAATCGATTGTTGGTTTTAAGCTTGTTGGTACAAGTCATTCTTGGAATTGTTACCTTGTTGCAATGTCAGGGCAGCATACCTGTTACTCTGGGAGTTTTGCACCAGGCAGGAGCAGTTGTGTTGTTGAGTGTACTGTTGTATGTAACCTATCAAGTGCATGGTACAGAGCAAAAGGTTTCGTAAAAATGAAGGCATTTTTAATTTTTTGCTCTGGTGTGACGAAAAACCAGGTCATGCCTGAACGGTGTGGGTGGTTATGTTGTGGATTTTCCTATTTTTGCCCAAGTCATCTACAGAATCAAGCAAAGCATGAATGTATCCATCAAAGAAGAACAAGGTTTCCGTTACATCGAGTCGGGCCGTGAAGATGCTGAAACGCTGTTGCTGCTGCACGGCCTGTTCGGTGCTCTGAGTAATTTTGAGAGCATCATCAACCGCTTTTCAAAGGAATACCATGTGGTAGTTCCCATCCTCCCGATCTACGAAATGCCCATATTTGAAGTCTCGGTTATGGGACTGGTAGATTTCGTGGTAAAGTTTGTTAAGTACAAATCGTACGATAAAATTCACCTGCTTGGCAATTCACTGGGTGGCCATGTAGCACTGTTGTTTGCTTTGAACAATCCAGAGCATGTTGCGTCCATTACCCTCACAGGAAGTTCAGGCTTGTTTGAAAGTGCTTTCGGGACAGCTTTTCCCAAAAGGGGTGATTACGAATACATCAAAAACAAAACGGCCGAAACTTTTTTCAACCCGGAAGTTGCAACCAAAGAGTTGGTTGACGAAGTGTTTGGAATCGTCAACGACCGAGTCAAGGCGATACGTGTGGTAGCAACAGCTAAGTCTGCCGTTCGCCACAACTTAGGGGATAAGTTGCATAAGATTAAGGCACCCACTTTACTCATCTGGGGAAAACAGGATGGCGTAACGCCTCCTTTTGTAGGTGAAAAGTTCCACCAACTAATCAGTGATTCAAGGCTTTATTTTATTGATGAATGTGGGCATGCTCCCATGATGGAAAAACCTGAGGAATTCAACGATATCCTTGAAGCGTTTTTAAAGGAAGTAGTACTTAAATCCGTTTAAATCTGAGTTTCTAAAAAGCGTATCAACCCCTAAGGTTATCCAGCAACCAGGATTTAAAGGCGTTGTATTGCACCTCCATGATCACCGATTTTTTTTCCAAATGCTCAAGTGCTGCCAATCGCCAGGGTACATTAATGCTGTGGCCAAGAATACGTTCTACATCCGGAAAGAATTTAGCAGGATGTGCCGTAGATAAAACTATTCCCTGATGATCAGGGTAAATTTGTAGATAGGTTTGAAGGGCCAAATGCCCAATGGCAGTATGAGGATCCATTACATACCCAAAATCTTGTTCCACTTGCCGCATGGCATTTTCTGTTTCTGCATCTGTGAAGGCATAACCTTTGATGTCCTCACGCATCATGTTCCACGTGGAACCATAGAGGTCTTTCATGCGTACAAAATTGGATGGGTTGCCCACATCCATGGCGTTGGATAAAGTAGACTTGGATGCACGCGGTACGAAGTTTCCGCTGTGTAAATATTCCGGGACAACATCGTTGCTGTTGGTGGCTGCAATAAAATGCTTTACGGGAAGGCCCATACGTTTGGCCAGGATGCCGGCAGTAAGGTTGCCGAAATTGCCCGAAGGAACAGCAAAGGCTAAAGGCGGGTGTGAATTGGTAAGCTGCCGGTAGGCTTCAAAGAAATAAAAGGATTGTGGTATCAACCGGGCAATGTTGATGCTGTTGGCCGAGCTGAGTTCAATTTTTGAGCGAAGATCAGGATCAAGGAATGCTTGTTTGACCAATGCCTGGCAATCATCAAAATTTCCTTTCACCTCAAGTGCCTGTATGTTGTCCCCAAGGGTTGTGAGTTGTTTTTCCTGCAATGCGCTTACCTTACCAGAAGGGTAGAGTATGATTACACGGATACCGGGTGTTTTGTAAAAACCTGCTGCTACTGCGCCCCCTGTATCGCCGGAGGTAGCAACGAGAATACACAGATCTTTTTTTCTGAAGAAAGCCATACAGCCTGCCATGAATCGTGCGCCAAAATCTTTGAAAGCAAGTGACGGACCATGAAAAAGCTCCAGGATGTGTTCGTGTTTATTTAGGGTAATGAGCGGAGCGGGGAAGTTGATGGCATCGGTGATGATGTTTTGCAAGTGGTGGTCCGGTATGGCTCCTTTCAATAAGTTTCGAGCAACAAGGAATGCTGACTCCTGAAAGCTAAGGTGTGGAAGCTCACGGAAAAAGGAGTCAGGCAAGGCAGAAATATTTACGGGCATGAACAATCCATTGTCTGAAGGTAGTCCCTGAAATAAAGCTTCTTCAAAACTTACACGAAGATTGGTATTGTTGGTGCTGAAAAATTGCATGGCAGGCTGGTTGTTCCACGTGGAACATGGGGTTTAAATTTTGGTGATGATGAATTCCACGCGACGGTTTTTGGCGCGTTCCTGGTCGGAGCTATTGTCGGATAGCGGGTATTTAGGACCATGGCCTACAACATCAATCCGGTTGCCTTCGATGTTTTTTTCCATAAGGAAGGTTCGTATCGCATCTGCGCGTTCTTTGGAAAGTTGCATAAGATCCTCCGCTTTGCCCACATTGTCGGTATGGCCTTCAATCCGGATGCGAAGTTTGGGATTTTGGTGCATCACAGCGGCCAGGCGTTCGAGTTCAGGATAGGATGATTCGAGGATGATGGCTTTGGATTGTTGGAAGAAAATGGGTTGTAATTCAATTTTAGCGCCTGCTTCCAAGGGGGTTAGCAGAAGTTCGACGTAGAATTCGCGAAAGAAGTAATAGTCTCGAGGGAACAGGATGGTGTCCGTTTTACCAGCAAAAGCAGGTTTTTCGGGTTTAAGCAGGAAGGGTACACCTTTTGGAATTTTAAGCGTAAAAACACCATTGTCGGTGTGGAGCACATTTGGAGTGCCACCTTTGGCGTTGTTGTAATACACGTTGGCGTCGGTGATCAGTTCACGGGTTTTGGCGTTGAGCACCCGGCCTTTCACGGTGATTTCAGTGGCTTGTGGCGGCGCTATTTGAACGCGGAAGATGTCGCTTTGGTTGCCGTCGCGGCGTGAAGCAAAATAGAGGAAACCCGATGTCATGTTGAAATAGGGTTGACTTTCATCTTTTCCAGAGTTGATGGGTTCGATGAGACGTTGCGGGATGGTCCAGTTTTGCCAGGTTTCATCGAGTCGTTTACTTACAAAGATGTCGTTTCCGCCGCGCGACTCCCAACGGTTGGAGGAAAAGTACAGGGTCATGTTGTCCTCCGAAAGGAAAGGTGTGATTTCGCGTTGGGAAGAATTGAGTACAGAACCCATGTTTTTGGGTGCGCTCCACTTGTTTTCACCCTTCCGGAAGCATACGTATAAGTCCATATCCCTTGAGTCGAAACGTGTGGCAGATAGGATAAGCACCTCGCCGTCGAAACTCATGGTCAAACTTACGTCGGAAGTAATGGTGTAAAAATCCTTGATGTCCACAGGTTCTGGAAAGCTCCAGGTTGAATCTACCCGCCGGATGAAGGAAAAACCACGATCCATATTGCCATTGCGCTCAAAACGGTTGATTACATAAAAGGCATTGGGATCGGGTGTAATGGCCACCAAGCTGTTGGGAAGGGCGTTGTTGAGGGGAAAGGGTGGGTGTGAAACTGCAGTAAAACCCAAGGAATCGCCCGTTGCCATCCACACGTCCTGGTTGAAAGCGGATAGAACAGGGTCGGCTACATATCCTCCGGCAATCTGTTTGTAAACGCTTTTTAGGGTGGAAGCGTACTCCTGTGGGGAGAGGGTTTCGTGCTGATCAATACTGTCTATGAACAGGGTTGGGTTGAAATCGGGATAAGCGATGCGGGTAAAAAACAGGGTTTGTCCGTCGCGACTGGGCACCGGTGATATCTCGTTGTAGGGGGAGTTGATGAATTCGGGCAGTTTTTCAAGAATGAACTCCTGTGCTGTGAGCGGGGCTGTACATGTGAGAATGAGGAAGACAATGGTTTGTTTCATGGTGTAAAAGTAAGTCACAGAGGTCACAGCGTAAAAAAAGAAGGTCACAGAGGAGCATCTTTAAAACGTTGGAAAACGTTGTGAAATACATCCCATGTGACCTCTTTTTTTACGCTGTGACCTCTGTGTTGTTTAATTCAGTCGTTCCCATATACCGGCAATGCCCTGACCACCACCAACACAAGCAGTCACCATGCCGTAACGCTGGTCGCGGCGGCGCATTTCATTGAGCAGTTGGATCGACAGTTTGGCCCCGCTGCATCCCAGTGGGTGCCCCAAAGCAATGGCACCGCCGTTTACATTGAGGATTTCTGGGTTGATGCCCATTTCCTGAACTACAGCCAACGATTGCGCAGCAAAGGCCTCGTTGAG
>JBBSDH010000271.1:0-5413 GCA_038249605.1 Chitinophagales bacterium
CGGGCTTTAGCCCGACAATGGGTAGGCGGACTTTAGTCCGCTGAATGAATTTATTTGTCTCGTTTTCGGCGGACTAAAGTCCGCCTACCCATTGTCGGGCTGAAGCCCGACCTCCCATGTTACAAGCCGGATGCGACCGTTTGGTCACCACGTTCCATTACGAGCGTATTGCGCACTTTCCATTCGCGGTATGCTTTGATTGGTTCCAATACACCGCCTGAAAGCAGGCGCGCTTCAGCCAGCAAAGGCCGAACGTCGGTGCGGTAGGCATGCTGAAGAATTTCCTGTGCCAATGCTACATCATTGTTGTTTTGGGCATCGGTGAGCGCCTGGCGGTCTACAAGCAAGGCCTGTGCGTAGGCAATTTTAATGGCCTCAACGGATTGCAAAAGATCCTCCAGCGGATCTTTAACGTTGTGAGAAGCATCGATCATCCAGCCCAAATCGCGGGCGTGGTTCATAGCGCGTGCGTCCATTCCTTCCACCAATGCACTAAAAATAAGGAACAACTGGTAAGGGTTGATGCTGCCCACCGTGAGGTCATCGTCGCCGTATTTGGAATCATTGAAATGGAAGCCGCCGAGTTTGCCTTCCATGAGCAGCAGGGAAACGATTTGCTCTATGTTGGCATTGGGCAGGTGGTGGCCGAGGTCGACAAGCGTGTAGGCTTTGTCGCCCAACTTACTGGCGTACAACAACGATTGCCCCCAGTCGCCTACGGTCATGCTGTAAAAATTGGGTTCGTAGGCTTTGTATTCCACAAACATTTTCCAGTCTGAAGGCAAAGCGGCATATACCTCGCGCAGACTTTCAAGTGTGTTTTCAAACGCCCGTCGGAAATTGAGCTGCCCGGGGAAACTAGAGCCGTCGGAAAGCCAAACAGTGATGCTTTTGGACCCCAATTCCACGCCATGGCGGATCACCTTAAGGTTGTGTTCCACGGCTTGTCGGCGCACTGCCGGGTCGATGTGCTGCATGGAACCGAACTTGTAACTCAGGGGTTGTCCGGGCTGGTCCTGGAAGGTGTTGGAGTTGACGGCATCGAACACCAGCCCATGTTGTGCGGCGAGTTTCCGCACGACTTCAGGGTCGCTGGGGATATCCCACGGAATGTGCAGCGAAATGGCTCCGCTCGAACGGTTGAAAGCGTGCAGAAGACCCACATCTTCGATTTTTTCTTCCAAATTGCGCGGTTCGCCGCCGCCGGAAAAGCGTCCGAAACGGGTACCTCCTGTTCCAAGAGCCCAAGAAGGAATGGCGATTTGAAAATCGGCGAGTTGGTGGATGATGTCGCGCTCGCCCGTGATTTCAGAGCTCAGGAAGCCCAGTTTTTTGGCGTGGTGGTCGTAGTACTGCTCGTTGTGTTTTTGGATTTGGCGCTTATCGATGATCATGTTCAAATTGCAGTTTGGCAAAGCTGCGTTTTTGTTGGATAAAGTTGGTTGTTGGAAGACATATTTTTACGTTTTCGGCAGCTTTTTTCATCTTGGGAAAACGTACAGCTGGTTTGTAAAGTGGGTTTTATGTTTACTTTTACCGCATGTTGCCACGTGTAATCCAATCACCTGTCTGTCGGTTTTTCGGCTTCCGAGACTTGCCTGCTGAGGAAGCGGAGAGGCGGAGTATGGCTGTGGTTATGGTTTTGATGGTTATGGCACTTGCGGTTTTGTACAATCTGGCGTACAACCTGGTGGGCCATAGTCTCGATTTTGGAGCAACGTTGTTTTACGTGGCCATAAGTTTGTCGAGTCTTGCTTTTCTGCGCATCACAGGCAATTACCCTTTTTTCCAAAACCTTCAGTTTTCACTTTTGCTGTTGTTGCCCTTGGCATTGCAAATAGCGCACGGTGGGTATACGGCGGGCAGTGGACTGGTGTTGGCGGCTTTCCTGAGTCCATTGGCTGCCATGGTTTTTGCGAATTTGAAAAGCGCGCGTTTGTTTTTTGTGCTTTATGTGTTGGTACAAATAGGCGCCGGGTTGTGGGAATATTTTTTCATCAAACAACAACCCCAGGTGGCGCCCGAAGTGAGCATTTTGTTTTTTTCATCCAATTTCATTTTTACCACTGCGGTCGTGTATTTTCTCATGGATCGCTTTTTACGCACCAAGGACCGGTTGCAAGGCCTGTTGCAGGAAGAACACCGCAAAAGCATCGCTTTGTTGTACAACATCCTGCCCGAAGAAACTGCCCGGGAGCTCAAACGTACAGGTTCGGCCAAAGCCCGCAGTTACGAATCCGCTACCGTGATGTTCACCGATTTTGTCGGTTTTACAAGGTTTGCTTCCGTGTTGAGTGCCGAGGAGATGGTAGCACAAATTGACTTTTATTTTCGGGCTTTCGATGAAATAGCTCAAAGGCACAACCTGGAAAAAATCAAAACCGTGGGCGACAGTTACATGTGTGCCGGCGGTTTGCCCAAACCCAACGATACCCATGCCTTCGATGCTGTAGCTGCGGCGCTGGAAATGCGGCAGTTTGTTGAGGAAATGAAAGACCAGAAGATAGCCCAGATCGGTTTCCCTTTCGACATGCGTGTAGGCATTCACACCGGTCCTCTGGTGGCCGGCGTGGTTGGTAAAGACAAAATAGCTTACGACATCTGGGGCGAAACGGTGAACATCGCCTCGCGTATGGAACAATCGTGTGAAACGGGGAAAATCAATTTCTCCCAGGCCACCTACAACATCGTTAAAGACAAGTTTCCCGCCAGGCTCCGAGGCTGTTTTCCCATAAAAAATATGGGAGAAGTGGATATGTACGAATTGTAAAAAAAACAATATGGAAACCCTGCAAGGTAAAATTGCCATCGTTTTGGGCGGCACAGGTGGCGTGGGTGAAGGCATCGTGAAATCATTGCTCTTCGCAGGCGCCACCGTTGTGGTACCTACCCGCACCGAATACAAAATGCGCAAACTGAAAAACTACATTGGTGAGGAACTGGGTAAAAACCTGGTGGTACACCTCGGTTCGGTGAACACCGAAGAAAATGCCGGCGAGCTTGCAGCATTCCTGATGAAATCTTACAAACAGATCGACCTTGCCGTAGTATCACTGGGCAGTTGGCAGGAAGGATATCCATTGTACAGCTATCCCATGCACGATTGGAGTCGCATCCTGCAGGACAATCTTACCACGCATTTTCTCGCCATCCGAACGCTGGTGCCGCTGCTGAACCCGAAAGAAAGCTTCTTTTTCCACATCAACCACTTCAGTGCCGAAGAGGGTTACCCGCTTGCCGGACCGATGGCCATGACCGCCGCAGCACAGAAATCGCTCATTCAAACGTTGGCAAAGGAAGTTGACAAAATTAACATCAAGGTATTCGAACTGATCCTGGGGCCTTTGAAAACCCGCGACCGCCTGAACCAGGGGCAGGATCAGGAAGACTGGCATTACCCGGAAGACATAGGCAACATCATCCGCGGCATGACGCGATTGGACTACCAACAGGATGTGGTGCATTACCTGCTGCGCAAATGATGTTGAATAACACATAGATTTTATTGCTATTGCTTATTTAAAACTAAAGGGTTACATTTTTAACACTGATTTTTCGTTTTGCCCGAATTTGGTTTGTGTTTTAAAAGTTAACTTTTGGATGTGTCAATCATCCAGAGATGCCTCATACATCAGTTTAACCCTAAATTTCAAACCATGAAACCAATTGTAACCCTCTTGGGATTTTCGTTTCTTCTACTTTCCTGTTCACTTCACGGACAAAATTTATTTGTCGAACCCTTTACCAACGGATTCGCGGCTAACGGTTGGACTGTTGAATCCGGCTGGACAACGGGTACATCTGCCACACTTTCAACCCCAGAATTCACCATTCCATCACACACAATTTTTGCTTGTATCAACGATGATGCTCAGGGCCAGTCCACTCAGTCGTTCGGCGCCATTACCACGCCATTGATCGACTTATCTGGTCAGGTTGGAGCTGTACTAAAGTTTGATGCTTTTTTTATCAATGGCGATTGGAATGGCAGCGACGAAACGGCAAAAGTGTTCATTCGCTCCGATACTTCGGCTACCTGGACGCTGCTTAAGGACATGCCTGGAAAAACAACCTGGAATACCTACAAAATATTCATTCCATCACCGTTTGCAGGCAATAAAGTGTATGTTTCCTTCGCCTATGATGATGACAACGAATGGAATTATGGCTTTTGTGTCGATAATGTATCGGTTGACGTAGCCCTGGAGTACAATGGTGTGGTAGAACAGACCAACATATTAGAGTACAGCAGACTTACCCCCAGGCAGTTGCGTCCGATGGTTTTCGAAAGCGAGCTTAGCAATCTGGGTTTTCAAGCCTTAACCGATGTATCGATGTTGTTTCGTGTCAATGTAGACAACGTAGTAATTGATGAAATTACCCAGTTTTTTCCAGAAACGACGCCAGGAGAAACAACCCACAACAACTTCAGCTACTTGCCTACCGAACTTGGACCCTATTCCTTTAGGTTTAACGCATCACAAAGTTCGCTGGGGAATAATTTTTATGTCAAAAATTATTTAAATGCATTTAAGCTCGACACCTTCGTCATGGCCAAGGACGACAATACCGCCGAAGTACACATTGGTATGTCTTTTGGTAACCCGGCGTGGTATGGTTATTACGGAAATGAATTTGACCTGGTTGCCAACGATACCCTGGTTGGCATAGATGTGTACATGCGAACGACTTCCTCCGGCTCATTCAACCTGAAGATTGCCGAAAAGGATGAAACAAGTTTACCCACCGTTGAGTTGTTTCATTCCGACAATATTCCCATTCAGGCTAATTTTACCGGTTGGGTCCATTTCGTCCTTCCAGAACCCATGTCGATTGATTCCGGCAATTACGTATTTTGCGTTGGTCAGGATACGATTCAGGGCATTATGGGTCACGGTTTCGACAACAACAAAATCAATCCTAAGGCCTGGATCATTTCTCCTGTTGCTGGAGGAGGGTACCCATGGAACCTTTATACGGCCCCAGGAACTTTGATGATACGGCCTGTTTTTAAGGCATCCACCATCACTGTTTCGACTGTGGAAAATCAAAAGCCATACGATTTGCAAATTTACCCGAATCCGGCGGTGAATAGCATTACCGTGACTGCTCCTGATGCCTCCATCCGTGAAGGGTTTGTTCAGATTTTTGATGCTACCGGTAAATTGTATTACGAAACTTCTGCAACAACATGGCCCATGGTGCTTGCAGTTGCACCGTTGCCTCCGGGCACCTACATGCTTCGTTTAACAACCAAGGAAGGTAGTGGAGTGCGGTTGTTTGTGAGGCAGTGAGATGAACTTTAGGCAGTCGGAGTATAGACCTCCGTACCATACGGCGCAAATCTAGCGTAACCGTTTTTTGCGGACGTCATGTGTAGCAACCCAGGACGGCTCAAAGCGGGTATAAGAAA
>JBBSDH010000272.1:0-5367 GCA_038249605.1 Chitinophagales bacterium
CCATTCAACGGAAACTTGAGAAAAAAGTGAGGTGTCATGTCGAGAAGCTTTTTGGGCTTTTGAGGCCTTTTTATACTGGGAATGAACTGCTGTAGTCTCTTGGTTCGTTTGTAACACAAGGAAACACTGTGTTTTTTATCAGCTAATTAACCGACCATCATAAGGTCAATAAAGCAGTCTTCTACGGTGGGTTTGGTTTCCAATACTTCCACGTCTTGATGTCCGTTTTTTTGTAAAAAAAGTTCAATGTCGGAAATTTGAAGTTTTGCCGAAGGCGTGGCAAAATGTGCGTATTCGCCGAAGGCGTAAGCGTTTGCGCCCGTTTCCAAACGCCGCAAATCGTTGATCAGGCGGTATTTGTCGGTAGCGCGCACAGCAAATAGTTTTTTGGGAAAAGCTGCGGTAAGCGCTTCGGGCGTGTCAATGGCCAAGATGTGGCCCTGTTGAACGAGCGCTATACGGTTGCACCACGCGGCTTCGTCCATGTATGGTGTGCTCACCAGTATGGTGAGTCCGCCGTCGCGCAAACGGCGCAGCATGTCCCAAAACTCGCGCCTCGAAACAGGGTCCACGCCTGTGCCGGGCTCATCGAGCATCAGGATTTGCGGTTTGTGGATGAGGGCACAGCACAAGGCCAGTTTTTGTTTCATGCCGCCCGACAAAGCGCCGGCCCTTCGATTTTTGAAGGGCTCGAGCTGCACGTAGATGTCGTTGATCAAGTGCCTGTTTTCCTCCACGGTGACGCCGAAAACGGAGGCGAAAAATTGCAGGTTTTCGGATACCGTGAGGTCCTGGTACAATGAAAAACGACCCGGCATGTAACCGATGCGGGTGCGCAGGGTTTTGTAGTCGCGCACCACGTCGAGTCCGTCGAGCGTCGCCGAGCCGCTGCCGGGCAGCAAAAGGGTAGCGAGGATGCGGAAAAGCGTGGTTTTGCCTGCGCCGTCGGGACCGATGATTCCAAAGATTTCGCCGGCCTGCACGTCGAAACTGATGTCGAACAAGGCCTGGTTGTCACCGAAAGCATGGTTGATGTTTTGCACGTGGATCATGGCTTAAAGCTTGACTTCGGCCGGCATGCCAATTTTCAACCTGCCGTCTGGATTGGGTACCTTGATTTTCATGGCGTACACGAGGTTCACACGTTCGTCTTTGGTTTGGATCACTTTGGGCGTGAATTCAGCTTGTTCCGAGAGCCAAGTAAGCGTGCCGGCGTATTCGGTGTATTGGCCATCGGGGGCATCCACACGCACCGAGATGGTTTGTCCTATTTTGACGTTTCCGAGCTGGTCGCCGCCGAGGTAAGCGCGCAGAATGAGCGTGTCGGTACCGGCAATTTTGTACAGTGGTTTGCCGAACTGTGCGATTTCGCCTTTTTCGGCGTAGCTCACCAACACGGTACCTTTGCGCGGGTTTACCACGTTGCAACGCGCGATCTGATCGTCGAGTTGGAGGATTTGTTTTTGCAACGGCTCTATTTCGGCGAGCAGGCCCGCTTTTTGGGTATTCAACGTTGCTCCGGAGGCGGTACGTTGTTCGGTGATGACCAGCATTTGTTCCTGCACCTGATCCATCTGGGCGTTAATGTCGTCGAGCTGTTTGGTGGTGGCGGCATCGCTTTTGATGAGGTTTTCCACACGTAGCTTCTCGCGTTGCAGGGTTTTGGTTTGCTGGCGGCTGGCGCCGAGTTGTTTTTCGTAAACGGCCAGTTGGGCTGCGATGGGCGGACTTTTAGCCGCCACCGCGCGGATGGAAGCGCGCAGTTGTTCGCGGCGCAAAACGAGTTGGGTACTGTCGATGCTTGCAACCACGGCGCCTTTTTCGAGGATGTTGCCCTCTTCGGCTTTCAGATAGAGGATGCGGCCTGTGGCTTCGGCGCTCACGAGCAGGGCGTCGGCTTCAAAGTTTCCGTAGGCGTCGGCGTCCGTTTTGTTGCTGTTGCAGGCTGACAAAAATGCTGTGGCCAATGCGGCGGCTAAAAAAAAGTGTTTCATGTGGACCATGGTGTTTAGTCGTTTGCAAGGGTTTTGGCCAGCAGGAGTTGGCGTGCGTGTTCGTATTGCAATTGGTGAAAAATGCCGTTGAGCCGGGCATTGGTAAGCAGATCCACCTGTGTGAGGTAGTCGGTGGTGGTCATGACACCGTTTTGAACCTGCGCGTCGGAGCGTTTCAAAATATCCTCTTGGAGGGTAATGATCTCCTGATCGAGCAGGCTTTGTTGCATCATTTTTTGGGCTTCGTACTGGTCTTTGCGCAAGGCGGCTTCGATGCGCAGGTCGAAAGCATCGCGTTGTGCGTCGATGTTGCGGCTTTGAAGAGAAAAGATTTCCCGGTCGCGGTTGCGTTTTCCCCAGTTGATGGGCGTCCACATGGCGCGCAGGCCGACCATGAAATAGGGTTGAAATTCTGTTTCAAAAGCGTTGAGCGGATTGGGCTGTCCGAAACCACCTAGTGCAAAGGCGTCGAAGCGGGGGCGAAGCAAGAGGTCGAGACCCTCGGCAGCTACCTGCAGGTTTTGTTTTTGCAGGTCGAAAAGTTGGTGTTCGGGGCGTTGGGCTGCCGAGAACGGTTGAACAAAGAGGGTAGGTGGGGTGGTTGGTGGTGTTTCTAAAATAAAATCTGTGTCTTCACGTCCGATCCAAAGGGCCAGGATGTTGAGTAGGGCTTGACGGTCACTTTGCAAACCGGAGGCTTGTTGCCGGTTTTTGAGGATCTGAATGCGCAGTTGGTCGGCCGCGCTGCGCAAGGTGACGCCTTCTTTCACTTGAGCTTCGGTTTGTTTGAGGCGTCTTTCAAGTTCCGACAGACTGATGTTGAGCGTTTGTTCCGATTCCTGCAGCAGCAAAACGCGGAAAAACAGGTCAGTGACCGTTTCGCGTACAGCGTAAACATCTACGGCAGTTTGGGCCATGGCGAGATCGCGTTCAATTTCCCGTTGGGCGCGTTGGTGTTTATTGTAGCCGCCATCCCAGATTTTCTGACTCACATCGGCGGTTATTTTGTACTGGTCTTTCGGAATCTCGATGATGGGGAAAAGAGGGTTGTCAAACGGCAGGGCGAACACATCGGTTTGCCAGCTCGCCTGTCCGCTGAATGAGATGCGTGGCAGGTAATTGGCGTCGATGTTGTCGTTGTGCAGGTTGTACATGCTGGCGGCCAAGGCATTTTTTTGTGCCAGAGGATTGCTTTGGGCGGCCAGGTTTCGGCATTGGGTTATGGTCAAGGTGTCGGTGGCGTGCGCGAGGCCGGGAAGGACAAGGAAAAGGAAAAGACGTGGCAACATGGGTAAGGTGATTTTTTAGTCGACAGTCGGCAGTCGACTTTTTTTAAGGTCGCAATGCGGCGTGCACAAACGACTTGATTTCATGTTCTCGTTGTGTTAAAAAGACCTTCATGTCATCGGCGCTCATGCCCAAAATGATGCGCATCATGGGTCGGCCGAGGATGGGGAAAATACACATGGAAATGACGTTGACGATGAGGTGTTGCGGTGCGATGGGCCTGATGTCGCCTGCTTCAACGGCTGCGTGTACCTGTTGGAAAAAGCGGTCGGGTTTGGGCAGTTCATTGGGGAAAATGGTTTCGAAAAAATGCTCTTGGTTTTTGTTCATTTCATTGATCAGAAACAGCGGGATAAAGGGGTTTTTGCTGATGATTTGCAGGTATAAATGGATGAAATAGTCGATTTTTTCCAAAAGCGGCTTGTCGCTTTCGATCAGGTCGCGAAGTACCGGCAATACGCGGTTGATGACGGCGCGCACCACCGTTTCGTACAGTTTTTCTTTGCTGCGGTAGTAGTAGTGGAGCAAAGCTTTGTTGATGCCTGCACGGTCGGCGATTTCCTGCATTTTGGCACCGTGGAGGCCTTTTTGCACAAAAACCTCGTGAGCAGCGTCGAAAATGCGCTGTTCGGAAGAGTCGTCCTGAATTTCTGATTTGGCCATATGGTTTAACCGTTTGGTTGATTTTGGACAAAGGTAACATTGTATAGGTTACAATGTCAAGGGTTTTAACCAAAAAATTTAACCGGATGGTTAAAAGGTGAAAAAATCAACATTTCCCTTCCCCCGCACGTTATCCTACCCATGAAACCCATCGTTGCTTTTTTCGCGCTTTTCCTTGCCCTCGCCGCCCAATGGCCGCCCGAACTGCCCAAAGGCGCTACTTTCCTCGAACCATTTCCGCAGCGCAACGGCGACCCGCAGCGAGGGTACGAATACCTGGTTTACGGCGACTACGTAAACGCCGGCCCACCATTGGACCTTTTCCGAAAAACCATCAACGTAAAAAAAGTGGACGACCTGGGGCGCACGGGCGATAACCGGGGCATCCCTTTTGCCTACAACGCAGTGACCACCGCCGAAGGCGCCAAAGTGGTGGCGCCCACCTGCCTCACCTGTCACGCCGAATACCTCAACGGCAAACTTATCATAGGACTGGGCAACAACACCAACGATTTTACAGACAAAGGCAAAGGCATGGGCTGGGCCGGATCGGTGGTGAAACTGCGCTACGGCGCACACTCCCCCGAATGGCTGGGCTTTGAACCCGCGTCGCGCGCTTACGAAGCCCTGCGCAAGCACATCGTAACGGAAGTACGCGGCGTGAACCCGGCAGACAAGGTGTTCGCCGTGTTGGCCGCACACCGCGACGCCACCGACCTGAGTTGGATAGAAAAGCCGAGATACGTGATTCCTACCGATGTGGTGCCCACCGACGTGCCCGCCTGGTGGCTCATGAAAAAGAAAAATGCGCTGTATTACAACGGTCTGGGCAGGGGCGATTTCGCACGCCTTTCCATGGCCTCCGGCATCCTTACCATGCGCGACAGCACGGAAGCCCGCCACATCGACGAGCGGTTTTCCGACGTGATGGCCTGGATACGCACCCTTGAGCCGCCGACATACCCTTATTCTGTTGACGAACAACTTGTTTCGGCCGGGAAAGTCCTTTTTGAAGAAAAATGCAGCAAATGCCATGGAACCTACGGCGAAACGGAAACATACCCAAATTTGCTGATCGACCTGAAGGTGGTGAAAACGGACTCAACCCTTGCCCTGCTTTACCCCAAATACCCTGAATACCACAACTGGTACAACCAAAGTTGGTTCGCCGACGAGCCTTTCTCTGCACGCCTTTTGCCCAACCACGGCTACGTGGCGCCGCCACTCGACGGCATCTGGGCCTCGGCACCCTACCTGCACAATGCCTCGGTGCCCACGCTGGAGGACTTGCTGGATAGTACACAGCGCCCAGTTTATTGGAAACGCTCGTTCAACAACAACGATTACGATCCGCAAAAACTGGGCTGGAAATACGAAGTGAAAGACCGCAAAACCGACAGCGAAACTTACGATACCACCCTGC
>JBBSDH010000273.1:0-5355 GCA_038249605.1 Chitinophagales bacterium
GTCAACCACCCGTTTCTTATACCCGCTTTGAGCCGTCAAAATCACGCCCTTGACATCAGCACAATCTTTTTAGCAAACGTCTTTCCTTCTTGCTGCACCTGCAGTATGAAGTTACCGGGTTTGTTGTTCACCAGGTTGATCTGCTCGTTGAACGAACCGTTGAACTGGTTCAATACCTTGTCGTACACCACTTTGCCGGTAACATCGAATATGCGAATGGTGGTGGGCAAGGCTTCTGCTTCGAAACGAACGTTGAGCGGACCGTAGGTGGGATTGGGGTAAGCGTTGAAGTCGGTCAGCTCGAGCAGATTTTGTTGCTGAACCGACGGGTCGTTTTCCTGAACGGGCGATTTCTCTTCGAGGATGGTCACTTTTTCCTCTTTTGCCTTGGGTTGGTCTTCGTCGCAAGTTTCGAAGGTTGCCTCGATGGTGGTCGGTACGCCGTCGCGCATCACGGTGAGTTGGAAATCGTCGCCGGGTTCGTGTTTGTCGCGTTCGATGCGAAGTTGCTGGTAGTTGATGATGGGTGTGCCGTCTAAAGCGGTGATGATGTCGCCGGGTTGTACACCGCCGAGTTTGGCGGGTGTTTCGTCAATGATGCCAGTGACGCGTACACCTTGTCCGTTGCTGGTTTCCGTGGTGTAAACGCCCATGAACACTTTGCAGGGATCACGTTCTTCCTCAGTACAGGTTTTGAATCGTGCGTTGATGGTTTTTTGCTCACCGTTGCGCACAATAGAGAGGGTAAACGCCTCTCCTTCCTTGTGAGTGTCGCGCTGGCGTTCGAGTTGGCTCTGGGTACTCACGGGCACGTTGTCGATGGCGAGGATTTCATCGCCGGCCAATACGCCGTAAGTGGTTGCGGGGGTATTGTCCACAGTATAACTCACTTTCAGTTTACCATCTTCGGTCATGGTACCTACACCAATGAATACCCGGCAAGGATCGTTTTGTCGGTTGCCCAACAAGGTTGGATCCCAATCATTTTTAAAATAGGTTCTTACCTGTTTAAATTCATACCTGTAAGCTTCAACGGCTTTTGTAGGTTCGATGGGCGGTACCGGAGTTGTTGGAGCAATCTGAGCGTAAGCAGCGGTGAAGGCAACAACCAGGAAAAGTGTTGGCAATACGAGGCGAAGTGTGGTAAATTGTTTCATACGTTTATTTTTTGGTTGTGAACAAGAACCAAAGACAAACGTAAGGTATTGTGGTTGCACCAAAGTGGAAAATTTTTCTCTTTAGGTAAAAAAGCGCAATAAAATGGGGTTGCTTAAATCTTTAAAAAGATGTTTTATTTTGAATAAAAAAACAAAATGTTTTGTAGTTAAAAACAAAATGTTTTATATTTGCTTCATGAATCAACCAAAACAACTGAATCATGAATAAAGGCATGGGATTGGTTTACAAAACCGACATCAACGCACCGATTAAAGCCGTTTGGGATGCATTGACGAACCCGGAAGTGGTTAAACTTTATTTTTTTGGAACCCGACTTGAAACTAGCTGGATGCCCGGAAGTCCCATCGCTTTCCGTGGCGAATGGGAAGGTGTTATGTACGAGGACAAAGGTACTGTTCAATCTTTTGAACCTCAACGGCGCCTTGCGTACACGTACTGGAGTTCTTTCAGCGGCAAGGATGACTCTCCCGAGAATTATGCCAACATTGGCTTTGAAGTCGTCGGGCACGGTGACGGATGTTATGTCACCGTAACCCAGGATGGATTTGATACCCTGGAATTGTTGGAACATTCCGAAAAAAACTGGGGCATGGTGTTCAACAAACTCAAAGCTTTGCTGGAAGTTAAAAACGCTGCTGTTTCTGTTTGATTAAAATCGGACCCGTTTTTAATTCGTCACCACGATCTTGTACTTTTTGCCTTTCATTTTTTCATGCTGAACGGCATTCAACAAGGATTCGGCCAGCTCTTTTTTTACCGCAACAAAGGACATAAAATCCAGGACTTCAATTTTGCCGATGGCATCTTTGGCAAGTTTGCCCTTTTGAGTCAGAAAGCCCACGATGTCTGTTTTACTAAGTTTGTCCTTTTTGCCACCGCTGATGTAAAGGGTAATCCATGGAGAAGGTTCCGGAAGGGAAAAAGTGGTGGGCAGGACAACAATGGGAGGTAAGGACGTTAAGTAGGCCGGCAAGGCTTCTTTGGCGCGTACGATGAGCCACGCAGCGCCTTCCGCGAACATGCGCGCAGTGCGGCCATTGCGATGAACAAAGTCGTTTTGCTTCAAAGGAAGTTCGAAGTGGATTACGTTTTTGACCTCCGGTATGTCCAATCCACGTGCTGCCAAATCGGAGGCCACGAGGTATTGGATGCTTCCATTGCGAAACTTTACCAGGGTTTTTTCCCGTTCCGGTTGGTCCATACCGCCGTGAAAACTGCTTGCAGCAATGCCCTGATTGTACAAACTTTCACATACTTTTTCTGTGGTTTCACGCTGGTTGCAAAAAATGAGCGTTTGTTCACCGCCAATGTGGCATAGCAAGTTAAACAACGTTTCCGTTTTGTCTTCTGCACCAGCTTCTACACGTTTCACAGCGAGCCCTTCCAGCGTGTTTTCTGCCGTTTTGTAATAGTTCAACACCTTCGGATTGGTGATTCCGGTAAATGGGGGTATGGTTAGTTTGTTGGTGGCAGAGGCCAGGATACGTTTTTCCACACCGATCAACGATTTGATGATTTCGCCCATTTGTTCGTGGAAACCCAGCGAGAGGGATTTGTCGAATTCGTCGAGTACGAGGGTTTTGATGCTTGCGACGTCAAACGTATTTCTGGTAAGGTGTTCCTGGATGCGTCCGGGTGTACCGATAAGCAATGCTGGCGGCTGACTTAGGTTTTTGGTTTCTATGGACATGGCATGCCCGCCGTAGCAGGTGTTTACCTTGAACCCGGTGCCCATCTGTTGCCAAACACGCTCAATCTGGATGGCCAGTTCGCGGGTAGGGGATAGGATGAGGCATTGAACACCGGCTACTTCTTCCTGAAGCAGGCTTACGACGGGCAATAAAAAAGCCAACGTTTTGCCTGAGCCTGTTGGCGCCAGTAATACGGTATTGGGGTAGTTCAAAATGGCTGGCACCGCAGTTTTCTGCATGGCGTTTAAGGCAGATATGCCGAGGTTGGCGAGGGTTTTTTGGAGCAGGGATTCATTCATCATGGCACAAAGGTAGGTTGGGATCGGCGGGAAAGTCATTCGGACAACGAATCGACGTTGCAAACGTTTTGAAATAGCTACTTTTGGCGACATTTGACCTTAAAAATTGTGGTAAAAACACGTTTTTCATCCATTCAAACGATTCCCATCATGAAGCGTATCCCTTTAATGGTATTATTTTTCCTGGTACTTTTCCGCCTGGAAGCCCAGGAAATCAATTGGACGCGCGACGGCGATGCTTTTTTGAACGTTCAAGCTGGAAACATCGTCAAAACGACGCTTCCGAACATGGGGAAGGATACCTTAATCAATGCCGCACAACTGACGCCAGCCGGAAAATCTGAGTCTTTAAAGGTGCGCAAATTCTACTATTCCAACGACCGCCAAAAGGTACTCATCTACACCAATACCAAAAGGGTGTGGCGCGTGGATACCCGGGGAGATTACTGGGTGCTTAACCTGAAAAACAACACGCTGAAACAACTGGGCGTCAAACTTCCGGAGTCGTCCCTGATGTTTGCCAAATTTTCGCCCGATGGTAACCAAGTGGCTTACGTGAGCGATCGAAATCTTTATGTGGAAGATTTGGAATCCGGTAAAATGCGCAAACTAACCTCAACCGACGGTGCGCCGCAATTGATCAACGGCACGTTCGACTGGGTGTACGAGGAAGAATTCTTCTGTTACGACGGTTTCCGGTGGGCGCCCGATAGCAAAAACATCGCCTACTGGCAATTCGACGCCAGCCAAACCCGCGATTTTTTTATGATCAACAACACCGATTCCATATACGCATTCAATGTTCCGGTCGAATACCCTAAAGTGGGCGAACCGCCCTCTCCGTACAAAATCGGAGTTGTAAATGTAAGCAACGGAAAAACCAAATGGATGCAGGTGCCCGGCGATCCGCGCCAAACATACGTGCCACGAATGGAGTGGACTCCCGATGGCAACCACATGATGATCCACCAACTCAACCGCAAACAGAATGAAACGAACCTGATGTTGTGCGATCCCAAAACTGGAGCAACCCATACCATTTATTCGGAAAAAGATCCTTCCTACATCGAACTTCAGGAAAATGGTAAATTGGGTTACTGGGACTGGCT
The DNA here is from genome assembly GCA_038249605.1 of Chitinophagales bacterium. GTDB lineage: Bacteria > Bacteroidota > Bacteroidia > Chitinophagales > Saprospiraceae > M3007. The sequence continues at coordinate 4,279 of JBBSDH010000273.1, forward strand.
TGACAGTGGCAAAGCCTTTTTGTGGACCACCGAAAAAGACGGTTGGCGCCACGTTTACCGCATCAGCGCCGATGGGAAATCCGTCACATTGCTCACGCCCGGCGATTACGACATCATCCACCTCAAACTTTACGACGAGCAAAACAACTGGCTTTATTTCACCGCATCGCCCAACAATGCGACGCAAGAATACCTGTACCGCATTCGCCCCGACGGCAAATCCAAAGCTGAAAGGGTTTCACCGTCCGGTCAACCAGGAACACACGGTTACCAGATTTCGCCCAATGGCAAGTACGCCATGCATTCGTTTTCAAACCATTACACCAAAAGAGCCAGTGAATGGATTCAACTTCCCGAGCATAGCACGCTTCCCGGCCAAACACCCATCCCAAAAGAAATCGCGCCGCCTGAAGACGATAATTTGACGTTTTTTCAGGTTACTACCGTAGACGGTGTCACCATGGATGGATGGATGCAGAAGCCAACTGATTTCGATCCGACCAAAAAATACCCGATCGTTTTTTACGTGTACACCGAACCGTGGGGAGCTACGGTAAAGGATGTGTATGGTGTTTCCCGCAACCATCTGTACTCGGGTGACATGGCAGCTGATGGTTACATTTATGCTTCATTAGACAACCGCGGTACGCCTGCGCCCAAAGGCCGCGATTGGCGCAAAGCCATTTACAGGAAGGTTGGTGTGGTCAATATACAGGACCAGGCCATGGGCGCCAAAGCCATGTTTGAGCGCTGGTCGTGGATCGATACGAGCAGGGTAGCGGTGCACGGTTGGAGCGGCGGCGGTTCGGCCACGTTGAACCTGCTGTTTCAATACCCTGAAATTTACCAGACAGGCATCTCCGTCGCAGCAGTAGCCAACCAGTTGACTTACGACAACATTTACCAGGAACGGTATATGGGTTTGCCTCAGGAAAACCTGGAGGACTTCATCGCGGGTTCGCCCATTACACACGCGAAAAACCTGCGCGGTAACCTGCTGTACATCCACGGCACAGGCGACGACAACGTGCATTACCAGAATGCAGAAATGCTGATCAATGAATTGGTGAAATACAA
>JBBSDH010000274.1:0-5262 GCA_038249605.1 Chitinophagales bacterium
AACGGATTTTTATACGGCTATATGCTTGTGTGTATTTGCTTTTTTCCTGTTTGGCAATAACTTTTTTAAAAAGTTCGCTGTCGCGTTGTACAACTTCTGACCGGATTTTTTCTTCCTTCTTTTCCACCAAACTAAACATACCCGTGAGTGCCATTTTGGTGACGTGGTCGTCGAGTTCGGGGTTGGTTTTGGTCACCATGGGCAGCTTGTTGTATGCGGTCACAGCGGTTTTCCAGTATTCGCGTGCGTTCACTTTGTCGAGCGAGGTTTGGATCACAGGTTTGAATTCGCCGTACAGGGCATCGTAGGTCGATTTTTGCAGGTAACGTGTTGCGGCGTCGCGGTTGCCCATGAGGATGTTCATGGCGTCCTGAAAGGTCATTTTTTTGATGGCGTTCACAAAAATTGGTTTGGCCTTGGTGGCGGCGTCTTCAGCGGCGCGGTTCATGCGCTCAGAAAGTTCGGCCTCCAGGTTGCTGAAACCGGGCACCACTTTGAGTTTGGTGATCACCGTTTGGGCTTCTGAAGGCAAAAGGATTTTGTATGGACTTTTGTAATATCCATCTTTGGCGGACAGGAAGCTAACCGCCTCGCCCACGCCTTTGTCGAGCGCTTCTTTGAGGCCTTTACCCACTTCGTCCTGCGACAAACCGCCGTCGATAACACTGCCAACATCTTTTTTGGCCTTGTCGAGTACTTTATTGAACTGTGCCTGGCTGCATTGGGCGAGCAGAAGACCGAGGATGACGAGTAGTGATTGTTTGATCATGTTGCGTTTAATTTATTTGTTACGGTGTAATAAACGCAGAGATGCCGGTTTGATAACAGGTTTAGATCGGGTTTTGCTTTTATTTAACAATCAGCCGCTGCAAAATCAAGTGCTGTATCCAGGCTTGTGCGATTCACCTTTAAAATTGTACAGTTCACCTTTACCAGTAGGCAATCCAGAACCTTTCACTTTTCCGGCTGTCCCATTCGCCCCATGTTTGCAGCGGCAATCAACCCTGCCATTTCCAAAACATGGACATCATGAAAAACAATCACTTTCTTCCTTTCCTCCCAATGTTGCTGATTTTGCTTTTTGCCTTTCAGCAAAAAACCCTTGCTCAAACCCAGGTTATCCGAGGTTTGGTGATCGACCAGCAATCTGAAACACCGCTCATCGGTGCTACGGTGCAACTGGTTCGGTCCGATGAAACTGCGCCTGTCATCGGCACCGTAAGCGACGCCGACGGACGGTTTGTTCTGCGCGGTGTACCCGTAGGCCGTCAGGCTTTGCGCATCAGTTACTTCGGATACGAGAGTACCGCAGTGCCCAACGTTCTGGTTACGGCTGGCAAAGAGGTGCAGCTCGACATTCGCCTTACCGAGTCGTTTCAAACCATGAACGAGGTGGTCATCACGGCGCAGGTGGACAAAGACAAACCCATCAACGACATGGCCACCATTTCGGCGCGACAGTTCAATACCGAAGAGGTGATGCGTTACTCGGGCGGACGCAACGATGTGGCACGCTTGGTGGCCAACTTTGCCGGTGTTGCGGCCAACAACGACGCCCGCAACGACATCATTATTCGAGGCAATTCACCTACCGGCGTGTTGTGGCGCATGGAAGGCGTGCCCATCCCCAACCCCAACCACTTCAGCACACTCGGCACCACGGGTGGCCCGGTTTCGGCACTCAACCCAAACATGATCGCGAATTCAGATTTCCTTACCGGTGCATTCCCGGCAGAGTACGGCAACGCGCTTGCAGGCGTGTTCGACATCAATTTGCGTACGGGCAACAAAGAAAAAACAGAATTTATGGCACAGTTGGGTGCCTTTTCTGGCCTCGAGGCCATGGTAGAAGGTCCGCTGAACAAACAAAACAACGGCTCGTTCGTAGCAGCTTACCGCCATTCGTTTGTGGAACTGGCTTCTGCGGCAGGACTCAATGTGGGCACCACGGCTACCCCGAGGTACAAGGACCTTTCGTTCAACCTTGACTTTGGCAACGGTAAAGCGGGTAAATTTTCGGTGTTCGGCATCGGCGGCACCAGCTCCATCGACTTTTTGGGTGCCGAAATTGATACCACCGATCTGTTTGCCGACCCCAATGAAAATGCCTACACCACCTCTACATTTGGCGTGCTTGGCATAAAAAACAACCTGCTGCTGGGCGACAAAAGCTACATCCGGACCGTCATCAGCGCCTCCTATTCTGGTAATACGTACGAAAGTGAAAGCATTGATCCTGAAGACTTGGTCAACGGCATGCCTTTGCGCACCAACGACGTGACCGACAACACCACCACTTACCGCTTTTCTTCGTTTTACAACCTGAAAATGAACGCCCGTACGACGTTGCGCACCGGCTTTTTGCTTCAACACCAAATCCAAGACAGCTATGTGCTCACCCGCGAGCAACAACCCGACCTCGACGGCGATGGTTTGCCCGATTACAATGTGCAACGCGATTTCAACGGCGATTTCAACCAGAGCGAGGTATATGCCCAGGTGCAATACAGGCTTACCGAAAACATCACGTTGAACGGTGGTTTGCATACTTTGTATTTTGAAAAAACAAACAACTTCGCGGCCGAACCCCGCGCCGCCGTCAACTGGCAGTTGGCGCCCAAACACCAGCTCAGCGTTGGCTACGGCATTCACAACCAAACCCAGCCGCTTCCGGTGTTTTTCAACCGGGAGGTATTGCCCGACGGCACATCGGTGGAAACCAACAGCGACCTTTCTTTTACCCGCAACCAACACCTCGTGTTGGGTTACCAATTCAAACCCGCTCCGTCGTGGCGTGTGAAAACCGAAGCCTACGCCCAATGGCTCTCCGGCGTGCCTGTGGAACAACAATCCAGCAGTTTTTCTCTGCTAAATGCTGGTGCTGATTTTGTTTTTCCCGACAAAAATTACCTCGTGAACGAAGGCACCGGCACCAACATGGGAGTAGAACTTACTGTGGAAAAATTCTTCAACCGCGGCTACTACGGCCTGCTTACCGTGAGTTTGTTCGAATCGTTGTACGAAGGCTCCGACGGTGTGGAACGGAGCACGGCTTTCGACGGAGGTTATGTGTTCAACGTACTGGCAGGCAAGGAATTCCAGCTGGGCAAAAGTGGCCGTCGATTCTTTACCCTCGACACCAAAATGAGTGCTGCCGGCGGACGGCCTTACACGCCTGTTAACCTCGAAGCAAGCCGAGAGGCAGGTTATGAAGTTTTGTACGAAGACCAGGCATTCAGCGAACAACTCGACGATTATTTCCGCTGGGATGTTAAACTTGGACTGCGTTTCAACAGCAGCAAACGAAAATTGTCGCAAACGTTTTACCTTGACTTCCAAAACGTGACCAACAAGGAAAACGTTTTTGCCCAGCGCTACAATGACACCAAAGGCGAAGTAGGCCAAATCAACCAAATCGGTTTTTTCCCGGATGTGTTGTACCGCATCGAATTTTAGACCCCACGCTTTGCTGGGATGACAAAATGGATTTGTCATCCCAGCGTAGCGTGGGACCATTTTGTCATCCCAGTGAAGCGTGGGACCTAAATCCAGGAAAATGCATAAGAAGTGTTTTCGCGATGTAATAGGATTTGAAGACCGGTGGTTTATCGTCGTCGGATTGCCGATGGCCAGCGTGCTTATTTCGCTGTTGCTTTTTGGCGATGTGTACATCGTTGAAGGGTGGGGATTCATTACCGTGTGTATTTTTATGTCCTTTGTGCACACTTCCGCATTCTGGCTGGTTTTGCGGTACACTTGGTACAGGGCAAGAATACGATATCCCCGTTTTGAACAAATCGGGATTAGGCTCACATGGGTATTTGTAGCGTTTTTGGGGGTTTATTTTACCCTTGACTCGGGTATTCATGCCCTTCTTGAAGTGCTTTGGCCGAGCCATTCGCACAACGAACCCAATCCTTTGGTGATGTTTATCTCGGCTTTTCTCATGTCCGCCCTGATCATTTTGGTGTATGAAGCCATGTCGTTTTACATCCAGTTGCAACGCACGGAAGCCGAAAAAGCCTCTTTGGAGCGGCAAAACCTTGAATCACAACTGGAAGGTCTGCGCAGCCAAGTGAACCCGCATTTTTTGTTCAACAGCCTGAACACGCTCACTTACCTGATACCAGAAGATGCCGACAAAGCCGTGCGTTTTGTGCAACAGCTCAGCAAAGTTTACCGCTACGTGCTCGAAAGTCGCGATACCCGACTCATCCCATTACACGAAGAACTGACGTTTTTAAAGTCTTATGTTTTTCTACAGCACGAACGTTTCGGCGACAATCTGGTGGTGGAAATGCACGGGTTGGAAGATCGGGAAAACACCCTGATCGTACCGCTTACACTCCAGATATTGTTTGAAAATGCCATCAAACACAACATCATTTCCGCCGAAAAACCACTCAAAGTGGAAGTTATCGCCGAAAACGCCCACCTCGTGGTGCGGAACAACCTGCAAAAGAAAAACCAGGTGATGGACTCCACCGGTGTGGGCCTTCAAAACATCCGCGACCGCTACCGCATGCTTGCCGACAAAGAAGTGGGCGTGATCGCGTCGCAGCAGTATTTTACAGTCGTGTTACCCCTCATAGAAGTCCACAGTCCACAGTCCACAGTCCGAATCTAAAACCCATCCCATGATTTTTGTCATCCCAGCGAAGCGTGGGACCCAAATCCAATCCAGATCCCTTCTACCTCGGGACATGTCCCAAAAATCCGGGTTAAGACAATGAATATTCTGATCATCGAAGACGAAATCCCTGCGGCCAAACAACTTACCAAAATGGTCGCGAAATGCGAACCTCAGGCGCGTGTTTTGGATACGCTCGACAGCGTGGAAGGGGCCGTGCGTTGGTTGGGAACGTTTCCAGCGCCCGACCTGATTTTTATGGACATTCAAATCGCCGACGGACTCAGTTTCGACATTTTTTCGCGCTGCCAAGTCACAGCTCCGGTAATTTTCACCACGGCTTTCGACCAATACGCCGTGCAGGCATTTAAGGTAAACGCCGTGGATTACCTGCTCAAGCCCATCGATCCCGACGATTTAAAAACGGCCTTGGAGCGTCACCGCGAAAGACGGCAAATGGCGACGACAGTGGATTTGCAACAGTTGGCGCGTTTTTTCCAGCCCGCGACGTCGTACAAGGAAAGATTTTTGGTAAAAAACGGCCAGCAAATGAATTTTTTGCTGAGCCATGAAATCGCGTTTTTCTTGTCGTCCGATGGACTCACCCAGGCATTTACCGACGGTGGAAAAAA
>JBBSDH010000275.1:0-5193 GCA_038249605.1 Chitinophagales bacterium
ACGAGTCCGGGCAAAAGGTATTCAATGGCCATACGCAGGAACGAGGCGTCGTCGTCGTAACCCGCATCACCAAAGATCTGGTAACCCATTAAACATGCCTGTGTTTGGCGCAGCACCGCCAATCGGGGATCGGAAAAATGCGTAAAATGCCTGGTTTCATCCATCAATAGCCTTTGCAGCACACTCCTTTTGGCTTTGAGTCGCAACAAAAGCTGGTAACGCAGCCTTTGTTCGAGGTAGGGGCGGTGCAGTCCCGAAGCTACAAGCAGGTTAAGGAGTTCGTTGATGCTTGTTTCCAGTTCAAACCGCTCACGCGACAAAAAGACAAGTTCATCGCCCGATACTTCCACCGATTTGATCCAGTCGAATTTGCCGCCGCCGCACAACTCAACCACAAGTGTTTCCAGAAAGCCGGTGTAAGGGAATACCGAGCGGTAAATGAGTTCGGCCATTTCGCGGCAACGCACCAATAGCGCCCGGTTGTCGGGAGCTTCTTCTGCCCGTTTTCCCGTATCGGTAAGCTGGTTGTTTGGCAAGGCATCGTACAAACGGGCCAGGGCTTCTGAAAGTTCTTCGGCACAAGAGCGCAGGTTGAATTCGGCACTTTGGCTCGAACACAAACCGGATTGCTGGTATTCGCGCAAGCGGCTCGAAAACATCAGTATGTGGTTCAGCAACTGGTGCTTGTCGTCGTCAACGGCATCCAAAGCGATGCGCTCAGGCGTTTCTTTTTGCAGGTAAGTGATCAGCAGGTATTCGTAAAGTTGGGCCGATTGCGGATCAATGTGGGTGCGAACGTGTTCACAATGGCTGTGGGCCCGGGTATAATTTTCAATACCGATGGCATCCTGGCAAAGCAAAAGTTGCCTGCGGAATTCGGTTTTTTGCTGGTAGGAGAGTACGCCCAGATTGTCGGCAACGCCCGAAGCACTCACCGGCACGTGCAGGGTTTCAGGAATTATTATGTCTTCCACAGGTGTAAAAACAGAAGCTGGCCCGGGCTCACTGTGCGTAGCCGGCCAAAAGGCGGCTTGCCATGCAGGAACCAACTCCTTTTCCTGCAATTGTCCAATGATGTATTGGACGTCGGTGCGCAAAACATCCGTTTTTTCTTTGTATTCGGGCAGGGGTATCTTGGCCAGTCTTCCTTGCCGTAACACTTCACCGTAGTTGTCTTCCAGTTCGTAAACCGTTTTTTTCAACCGTGCTTCTCCTGCGATTTTTCGAAGCAAGGCCAAAGCAGGTTTCAAACTGAGTTGTTCACAAAGTTGCAAAAGATGGCTTCGGGCCCCTGCCAAATCGGGTTTAAAATCGCCGGCCAGGTAACCAGTTTCAACGGGTTCACTGCGTGAAGCGTACAAAACATGCGCCGTTTGGGCAACGCGCAACAGTTGCCGGTCGCGTTCGATGCCTTCGCGCAACACAGGATCGTTGGCGCCGGGTGCAATGGGGAAATACCTGAAATCCTGGGGGATGGCGCTGTTGCGCGCCAAAACGACCAAGACCTGAAGGGCAGGCCGTCTTTCTTTTTCAAGGCGTTTGGCCCATTCCCATTCCAGACTGGTTTCCTGTGTCAGGTAATCGGCGGAAAAAACAACCAGGCACAGGTCGGCTTGGCGAAGCCAGGCTTCACCGCCCTGAACACTGTCGGTTCCCGGATAAATGCTCGAACGGTCGTAAATGGCCATTTCCATGCCGGCAAAAGTGGCCAGCAAGTGTTTTTTGAGCCCTTCGGCAACACCGGTATCGGCAAAATGGTAGGAAAGGAATATCCGTAATGTGGCGGCCATGCGCTTGCTTTGGGGCAAATATGAAAAAATCCGCGTTAATCCGGGTTCTTAATTGGATCAACCAACCTGGAACGCTGACAACGCGGATCTTTCCACCGTGTATAAACGCGGATTTTTTTAGTGTTTCACCACGGCCTTTCGCGTGGAGCGGTTGCCGGCGGTGATGACAGCGTAGTACATGCCTTTGGGCAGTTCAGCAGTTGTCATATCAGAAGTGCCGGTTTGTAAGCGCTTTTCCAAAGCCAGTTTGCCCTGCGCGTCGAAGAGACGTAGATTAGCGGTGGCTACATCGCGCAGTTCAACCGTCAGCACATCGGTGAAGGGGCTGGGGTAGAGGCGTACCTGGCGCTCAAGTTCAGGGTCGTTTGTACTTAACGGAGGAGCGTACACAACAGTTTTTTTGGCGGTTAGGACGTTGTCGCCCGAAGTGCCGCCGTTGCCGTTGGCGGCGAGACTGGCGAAGTAAAATTTGGCAAAATTGCCTGCGGTGGCAGCCGGCGCTGTCCATGAAAAATTCCAGGATGTGGTTCCGGCCGACAGGGTTTTAAACGTAGAATGGCGCACGTACTGACGACCCGATGCGCTGGCGACATTGCTTCCGGCGCCTGCTATAAGGTTGCCTGCTTTGACGTTCAGGCTGTCGAGGCAGGTGATTTGAAAACCTGCACGTGTGGCGTTGCTGTTGTGCGTCAGGGTAAGGTTGTAGGTTTGTCCAGCCATGATGGTATCGGGAATACCAGTGACCAAAATACCGCCGGTAAAGCTTCCGCCACCGTGACAACCGCTGCGCTGGCAGGTGTTTTCACCAGGTGCGCCGGTACTTGCGAGAGGCGGGTTTTGAGGATTACGCATGCCAGTTGTGAGACCGAACCACAAAGCGAGCATACCGAAAAGATAAAAGCGGGTATGTTTTTTCATTTTCATAAATGAGGCAGTGTTTAATGTTTGAACGTAAAGATACAATTGATTGTAGGTACACTTGTTGTGTATGATTGTCCTTTGCTTGTTTCAAACAAAGATTTCAGATAGTCCATATACCTGTTGGTTTAATCCTGCTCTTATTTTAGTGAAAACCCCTTGCATCCGCTGTGGGGTATTGTGGAAACGAGTGTCTATCTTTGCGACGCAAAAGCTAACGTAAAGCGCATGGTAACAACCGAAACCACACCCACTGTAGAAACCGCCAAAAGCCTGGGATTAACGGCCGATGAGTTTGACAAAATCCAACAAATCCTCGGCCGTGTACCCAATTTCACCGAATTGAGCATCTTTTCTGTGATGTGGAGCGAACACTGTTCCTACAAAAATTCCATTCTTCAGCTCAAAACCTTGCCCCGTGATGGCAAACGCCTGCTTGTAAGTGCTGGCGAAGAAAATGCCGGTTTGGTCGACATCGGCGACGGTCTCGGTTGTGCTTTCAAAATTGAAAGCCACAACCATCCCAGCGCCATCGAACCTTACCAGGGCGCAGCTACAGGCGTGGGTGGTATCCACCGTGATATTTTCACCATGGGCGCGCGGCCCATCGCAGCACTCAACAGCCTGCGTTTCGGCAATCCCGACAATCCGCGCATGCGTCGCCTCATCACCGGAGTGGTGAAAGGCATCGGCGACTATGGCAACTGTTTCGGTGTGCCTACCGTTGGTGGCGAGGTATATTTCCACCCCTCATACAACCATGATATTTTGGTTAACGCCATGTCGGTGGGTATTGTAAAAGCCAACGAAACGGTTAGCGCTACCGCCGGTAAACCCGGAAATCCGGTTTTCATCGTCGGCTCGGCTACCGGCAAAGATGGCATCCATGGCGCTACGTTTGCTTCGGCCGACCTCACGGAGGACAGCCACCAAGACCTGCCGGCCGTTCAGGTGGGCGACCCTTTCCAGGAAAAACTGCTGCTCGAAGCTTCGCTTGAAGTGATCAAAACCAAGGCCATTGTGGGCATGCAGGACATGGGTGCAGCGGGCATCGCCTGCTCTACTTCCGAAATGAGTGCTAAAAGCGGTGTCGGCATGCGCATCGATCTTGACAAATGTCCTCAGCGCCAATCCAACATGAAACCATGGGAAATCCTGCTTTCAGAAAGTCAGGAACGTATGCTTATCGTATGCAAACCCGGCAAGGAAGAAGCAGTGCGCAAAGTGTTTGAAAAATGGGATCTGCCCTGCGAACAAATCGGCGAAACGACCGCAGGCGGCATGCTCGAATATTTCTGGCATGGCGAACTGGTGGCCAAAGTGCCCGCCTATCCCCTGGTTTTGGGTGGTGGTGCTCCAGTATACGTACGTGAGCAAAAAAAACCGGCTTACCTCAACCGCATCGCCCGTTTCGACGCTGGCAATGTAAAAGTCCCAGACGATCTTTCCAAAGCTGCCAAAAAAGTATGGAACTCGCCAAACATCGCTTCGAAAAATTGGATTACACGCCAATACGACTCGATGGTGCGCACAGGTACGATGACCACCAACCGTCCCAGCGACGCTGCTGTGGTGTACGTTAAAGGCACCCGTAAAGCCCTGGCCATGACCACCGACTGCAATTCGGCCTATGTGTATGCCGATCCGTACCGCGGCGCCATGATCGCTGTGGCTGAAGCTGCGCGCAACATCGTTTGCGCAGGAGGCGAACCAGTAGCCATCACCAATTGCCTTAATTTTGGAAACCCCTACAACCCGGAAGTTTACTACCAGTTTGCACAGGCCATCAAAGGCATGGGAGAGGCTTGCCGCAAATTTGATACGCCTGTTACCGGTGGCAATGTTAGCTTCTACAACCAGGCCAACATCCACGGCAAGGTTACGCCAGTGTTCCCGACGCCTACCATCGGTATGCTCGGCATTTTGGAAGATTACGACAATATGATGACGCTCGACTTCAAAAACGAAGGCGATGCCATTTATTTGATTGGAGAAAGCCACAACGACTTGGGAAGCAGTGAGTACCTGCGCCAGGTACACCGCGTACAATTCAGCCCTTGTCCGCGTTTCGACCTCGACGAAGAACACCACATGCAACAAGTGTTGCGCAAAGCGATCACGGAGAAACACATCCTTTCGGCGCACGACGTTTCCGACGGAGGTCTTTTTGTAACCCTCATGGAAAAAGCTTTGCCACGCGGTTTGGGCTTCGATGTTGCCATGAACAGCAAAGTTCGTCCCGATGCTTTCCTTTTTGGTGAAGCCCAAAGCAGGGCTATTGTCTCGGTGGCGACAAAACAGAAAGCCGACTTTGAACGTTTTCTTTCTGCCGAAAAACAACCCTTTGAACTGCTCGGCCATGTTGGTGGAAACACTGTACACATTGGCGGCAACGATTGGGGTAAAGTTGAGCGCTGGAAACGCTCCTACAACGAAGTTCTAACCAAAATCATGCAATAATTGTCTTTTTATAAATTTACAACCA